>NZ_JBFUMP010000032.1:0-29647 GCF_054049315.1 Cellulomonas sp. P5_E12
GGGCCGCGCTGACCCCACTGAGCCGGGAGCCCGGGGGGCTGTKCGCCGGAGACGGGTCGGGAGGTGGCGGGTGCGGGCGGAGGCGTACCTGCCGGCCGGGGGGTCGTCGGGCCGGCGGCCGCGGGTCGAGAGGCGGTCGGGTCGACCGCTGACGGACGGGGTGCGGCCTGCGGGTCCGGGCGGGAGGCGGCGGGAGCGGTCGTCGTCGGACGCGCGGGGACGGGAGCCGCCGACGGCGTCGCGGGGCGACCCGGCGCGGCCGCGGGAGCCGGGGCCGACCACGGGGGCGGGCCCGAGGTCGGCGCCGCGGTGGGCGAAGGTCGTGCGCTGGTGGGGTCGAGCGCGGTGTCCCGGATCGCCCGGCGGGACCGGGTGTCGGTCGACGGCGAGGCGGCTGCCGGGGCGGACGAGGCGGTGGTGCCGTGGGCCGGCGTCGCGTCGGCGGCGCCCTGACCACGCATGGCACGGCGCGAGACCGGGGCGGCGCCCGTCACGTTCGTGGTGTCCGGAGCCGGGGTCGCCTGAGCAGCCGCGGGCGCGGCGTCGGGTGCGGGTGCGACACCCGTGACGTCACCCGTCTCGGGGTTGCGATGGAGCTCGCGGCGGCGGCGCCGCTCTCCGGGTTCACTCATGACTGACCTCGATACAACCTGTGCTTGGCGATGTACTGAACGACCCCGTCGGGGACGAGGTACCAG
The DNA here is from genome assembly GCF_054049315.1 of Cellulomonas sp. P5_E12. Lineage (NCBI taxonomy): Bacteria > Bacillati > Actinomycetota > Actinomycetes > Micrococcales > Cellulomonadaceae > Cellulomonas > Cellulomonas sp. P5_E12. The sequence goes on from NZ_JBFUMP010000032.1 coordinate 699, forward strand.
ACCGGCTGCCCGGCGCTCTCACGTGCGCGGACGTCGGTCGAGGAGATCGCCAGGGCGGGGACCTCCAGGACGTGGACGCGATCGCCGGGGAGCCCGTCGACCGACAGCGTGTGCCCGGGGCGGGTGACCGCCACGAACTGCGCCATCGAGAAGAGCTCGTCCGCATCCTTCCACGTCAGGATCTGCGTGATGGCGTCCGCGCCTGTGATGAAGAACAGTTCGGCGTCCGGACGTGCCGTCTTGAGGTCGCGGAGGGTATCCACGGTGTACGTCACACCGGAGCGGTCCACATCCACCCGGCTGACCGTGAACCGCGGGTTCGACGCCGTTGCGATGACGGTCATCAGGTAGCGGTGCTCGGCGAGCGTGACGTCCTGGTCGAGCTTGAACGTCGGCTGGCCGGTGGGCACGAAGACGACCTCGTCGAGGTCGAACCGCGCCGCGACCTCGCTCGCGGCGACCAGGTGACCGTGGTGGACGGGATCGAACGTGCCGCCCATGACCCCGAGCCGGGGTCTGCGTGGCGGCTCCGTCATCGATCCGGTCCCTCCGACTACCTCGGTCAGTGGCGCGTCCCCACGCTGCGGAAGGCGTACGTGATGAGCAGCATCGCCGTGAGTCCGACGAATGCTCCGACGCCGAACACGATCGGCGGGAACGGCAGCTCGCGGGCGTGCTCGGCGCCCTCGGCAGCGGCGGCGATCAGGGCAGCGTGCACGTCATTCCTCCAGGGGTGGTGAGAGCCAACAGTGTCGCACGGTGGGCTGTGCGTTCACGGCCGGACGTGCCCGTCGCCGTGCACGATCCACTTGGTCGTGGTGAGCTCCCCGAGGCCCATCGGCCCCCGGGCGTGCAGCTTCTGGGTGGAGATGCCGATCTCGGCGCCGAGGCCCAGCTGACCGCCGTCCGTGAACCGCGTCGAGGCGTTCACCATGACCGCGGCGGAGTCGACCTCGGCGACGAACCGCTCCGAGGATCCCAGGTCCCGCGTGATGATCGCCTCGGTGTGCCCGGAGCTCCACTCGCGGATGTGGTCGAGGGCCTCGTCCAGGGAGTCGACCACCCGGACGGCGATGTCGAGGGACAGGTACTCGGTGGCCCAGTCGACGTCGGTGGCCGGCACGCAGTCGGCCTCCTCCGGGGCGAGCGCGAGCGTCGCCTCGTCGCCGTGCACCGTGACGCCCTCGTCGGCCAGCATCGCGATGGCCACCGGCAGGAACTCGTCGGCGACCGCCTGGTGCACCAGCAGCGTCTCGGCCGCGTTGCAGACGCCGACCCGCTGCGTCTTGGAGTTGAGCAGGATCGGGATGGCGACGGCCAGGTCCGCGGTCTCGTCGACGTAGATGTGCACGTTGCCCACGCCGGTCTCGACCACCGGCACGGTGGACTCGCGCACGACCGTCCGGATGAGGTCCGCTCCCCCGCGCGGCACCAGGACGTCGACCAGGCCACGCGCGTGCATCAGAGCGACGGCCCCCTCGCGGCCCCACGCGTCGATCGACTGCACGAGCGCTCCCGGGAGCCCCAAGGAGACCAGCGCCCGGGACAGGATCCCGACGATCACCTCGTTGCTGGCGGCCGCGGCGGACCCACCGCGCAGGATCACGGCGTTGCCGCTCTTGAGGGCGAGCCCGGCGGCGTCGACGGTGACGTTCGGGCGCGCTTCGTAGATCATGCCCACGACGCCCATCGGCACGCGGACCTGACGCATCCGCAGCCCGTTCGGCAGCGTCGAGCCGCGGACCACCTCACCCACCGGGTCAGGAAGCGCAGCAAGCTCGCGCAGGGCTTCCGCGATCGCGACGACGCGTTCCGGGGTCAGGGCGAGCCGGTCCAGGAGGCCGGGCGACGTGCCCTCAGCCCTGCCTCGCTCGAGGTCGTGGGCGTTGGCGGCGACGATCTCCTCCGTGCCCGCCACCAGCGCGTCAGCCATGGCACGAAGTGCGTCGTCCTTGGTGGCGCGGGTGGCCGCAGCGAGCGTCCGGGACGCGACCTTGGCGCGCTGGGCGATCGCCCGGACCTGCGCGGTCACGTCCGCCACCTCGGCTGTCGTCTGCACAGGCTGGTCGAGCGATGTGGTCATCGCACCAGGGTAGTCCCGGCTCCCGGGGCCACTCCGCGCCCCGCTCTGGGCGCGGGATTCCGCCGGCCCGGCGGGCGGGACCTTCGACCCATGTACCCGGACCTCTCGGGCACCTAGCCTGTTCCGTAGGACGGAACTGTGTTCCATCTGTGCTAACTTGGTCTCGACGCAGTAGTCCGGGGCCGGTCCAGCGAAGAACCGAACGCCCGAACCTCCTCCGAGGAACCCCGGGTCAGCCCGAGCTCACCGAGTGAGCCGAACAAGGAGTACCAGCGTGAGGCGAAACACAGCCGTTTCGATCTGCCGGACAGCGGGCACCGTGCACGCACTGAACGACTCCACCGGCGCGGGTGTCCTGTGAGTGGCACCCCCGTGATCCCGGCGACCGTGGCCGCGGATGGCGTCCTGCCCCCCGTCGACCAGAAGAACCTGCGCCGAGCTGCGTGGGCCGGCGGCATCGGCACCGCACTCGAGAACTTCGACTTCACGATCTTCGGCACCGCGTCGGCGATCATCTTCTCCAAGATCTTCTTCTCCGACCTGGACCCGATCTCGGGCATGCTCGCCTCGTTCGGCGTGCTCTTCGTCGGCTTCGGCGCCCGCCCGCTGGGCGGGATGTTCTTCTCGAAGTTCGGCGACCGGCTCGGCCGCAAGTTCGTCATGGTGGCCACGCTGTTCCTGATGGGCACCGCGACGTTCGCGATCGGCCTGCTTCCCACCTACGCAGTCGCCGGCATCTGGTCGCCGATCCTGCTGCTCGCCGCCCGGTTCTTGCAGGGCTTCGGTGCCGGCGCCGAACAGGCCAGCGGCATCGTGCTGCTGACCGAGACGGCACCCAAGGGCAAGCGCGGGCGGTTCTCCTCGCTCGTCTTCGTCGGTGCCGCGGCCGGTGCCGCCATGGGCGCGGTCGTCTGGATCCTCGTGCAGCTCATGCCGGACGCCGCACTCATGTCGTACGGCTGGCGCCTCGTGTTCTTCAGCTCGATCTTCGTCACGATCGCCGCGTACGTCATCCGCCGCAAGGTCAAGGAGTCCCCGGTCTTCGAGGAGCTCAAGGCCGAGGGTGCGATCGAGGCCAAGGTCGTCTCGCCGGTCAGCGACGTGTGGAAGCACGGCAAGAAGGGCCTCTTCCGTGTGTTCTTCATGAACATCGGTGCCAACTCGCACTCGTACATCTTCCAGGTGTTCATCGGCGCCTACCTGATCAACTACCTGGACGTCGACTCCAAGCTGATCCCGAAGTTCCTGCTCATCGGTGCGCTGTGCGCCTGCGTCTCCGCCGTCGTGTTCGGCATCCTGGGCGACAAGTTCGGCCGCAGGCGCATGTACCTCATCGTCACCGGGTTCCTCATGGCGTTCGCCATCCCGGCGTTCCTGATCCTGAACACCGGCAACCTGGTGCTGATCTGCCTGGTGATCGTCGTCGGCTTCATGGTCGCCTCGCAGGGCACCGTCGGTGTCCAGGCGGCCTACTTCCCGGAGCTGTTCGGGTCCCGGTACCGGTACGCCGGCGTCGCCCTCGGGCGCGAGTTCTCCTCCGTCTTCGGCGGCGGCCTCGCACCGTTCATCTGCGCCGCGCTCGTCACGTGGGCCAGCGGGTCCTGGTGGCCGGTCGCGATCTACATGGTCGTCATCATGGGCATCACGTTCGGCACCACCCTGTTCGCCCCGGAGACGGTCGACCGCGACCTGCTCTCCGAGGAGGACGCGAAGTAGCACCCCCGCCGGTGCGTACCGGGTGGGAGGTCGACTCCTCCCACCCGGCGCGCACCCCCTCTCGAGCACCGAGGACATCATGGAACAGCGTTACGCCACGAGCCCCGAGCACATCCCCGGGATGGACACCGCCGAGCTCCGCCGGCGCTACCTGGTCCCCGACCTCTTCGTGGCCGGTGAGGTCAGCGCGGTCTACACCCACCACGACCGCGTCGTGCTCGCGGGCATCAGCCCCGTCGACGGCGAGCTCGAGCTGGGCACCTTCCCGGAGATCCGCAGCGACTTCTTCTTCGAGCACCGCGAGGCGGGCATCGTCAACATCGGTGGCACAGGGACGGTCACCGTGGACGGCGCCGTGCACGTGCTGACCAAGGGCTCCTGCCTGTACGTCGGACGGGGCGCGCGGACGGTCACCTTCGCCGCGACCGACCCGGCGGGCGACCAGGGTGCCGCGACCTTCTACCTGATCTCCGCCCCCGCCCACACGGCGTACCCGACCACCCTGGTCGAGGCCGGCCAGGGCAACCGGCGCGAGCTCGGCGACCCGCTGACCTCGAACCGCCGCACGCTCAACCAGTACATCCACGAGAACGGCGTGCGCAGCTGCCAGGTAGTCATGGGGGTGACGCAGCTGCACCCCGGCAGCATGTGGAACACCCTCCCCGCGCACACGCACGACCGCCGGACCGAGTGCTACCTCTACTTCGACCTCCCCGCGGACGCCCGCGTGGTCCACCTCCTGGGCGAGCCCACCGAGACCCGGCACCTCGTGGTCGGCAACCGTGAGGCGATCATCTCCCCCAGCTGGTCCGTGCACTCCGGGGTCGGCTCCGCGAGCTACTCGTTCGTCTGGGCCATGGCCGGGGAGAACCAGTCGTTCGACGACATGGATGGCTTCGCCATCGCGGACATGCGCTGAGGAGCAGCTGATGCAGACGACAGGAAGTGCCGACATCGGTGCGAGCGCGAAGACGCTGCTCGTGCTGGAGGCCGCGCTGACGCACTCGCGGTTCACCGAGGTGGTGGCCGCCACCGGGTTGGCGAAGGCCACCACGCACCGGATCCTGTCCACCCTGGTGGAGCGCCAGTTCGTCGCCCTGGCGGCGGACGGCAGCTACCTGCCCGGCCCGAAGATCCTGGCGTTGGCCGGGAGGGCCCTCGCACGCATCGACATCTCGGCGATCGCCCGTCCGTTCGTCGACGACCTCGTCGCAGCCTCGCGCTGCACCGTCCACCTCGGTGCCGTGAACGGCGACGAGATCGTCTACCTGATCCGAGCCGACTCCGACCGGCCGTACGTCATGCCGTCGCGGGTCGGCCTGTCGGTCCCGATGCACTGCACCGGTGTCGGCAAGGTCGCGCTGGCCGACCGCTCAGACGACGATCTGGCCCGGTTCGTCGCCCGCGCCGGACTGGCACCCCGGACCGAGCACACGATCACCACGCTCGAGGGCCTGCGCGCCGAGATCGACGACGTCCGTCGCCTGGGCTACGCGATGGACCGCGAGGAGAACGTGCCCGGTCTCGCGTGCGTCGCCGCCCCGGTGCGCGACCACACGGGGACCGTCGCCTACGGCGTGAGCATCTCGACGCTGCTGATCCAGCACTCGTTGGAGCAGATCGAGGCCATGTCGACGATGGTCACCGCCACAGCCGCAGCCCTGTCCACCGCACTCGGTCATCACGCCTGACCCGCAGCACCCCATGTGTCACCACTCAAGGAGCGAGACCTCATGACGATCGTCAGCTACACGGAGAGCCTGTTCAGCCTCGAGGGCAAGCTCGCCGTCGTCACCGGTGCGAGCCAGGGCATCGGCCTGGCGATCGCCGAGTCGCTGGCGCGCGCCGGCGCCGACATCATCGCGGTCAGCTACGACATGCCGCAGGGCGACAGCGAGGCACGTCGGACCGTCGAGGCCGTCGGCCGCAAGTTCACGCCTCTGCGCGCGGACTTCTCGGTACGCGAGCAGATCACCGAGCTGGCCGCCGAGCTCGCAGGTCGCGGACCCGACATCCTCATCAACAACGGCGGCACCATCCGCCGGGCTCCGGCCGTCGTCCACACCGACGAGGACTTCGACTACGTCGTCGACGTCAACCTGCGCTCGGCGTTCATCCTGTCCCGCGAGGTCGGCAAGTCCATGATCGCCCGCGGCTCCGGCAAGATCGTCAACACCGCGTCGCTGCTCAGCTTCCAGGGTGGCATCAACGTCCCCGGGTACACGTCCTCGAAGTCGGCCGTCGCGGGCCTGACCAAGGCCCTGGCCAACGAGTGGGCGCCCTTGGGCGTGAACGTCAACGCGGTGGCCCCCGGCTACGTCGCCACCGCGAACACCACGGACCTGCGCGCCGACACCGAGCGCAGCCAGGCGATCCTCGACCGGATCCCCGCGGGTCGCTGGGCGCAGGCCGCCGACATCGCCGGAGCGGTCCTGTTCCTCTGCTCGCACGCCGCCGACTACGTCCACGGCATCACCCTTCCCGTCGACGGCGGCTGGCTGGCCCGGTGACCGCCACCCGGATCGTCATCACCGAGTGCGACCACGACTCGTTCGCGGCCGAGCGCGAGATCACGGACGCCGCAGGCGCCGAGCTGGTGCTCACCCAGTCGCGTACGTCCGCCGAGCTGATCGAGAACGCCGCCGACGCCGACGCGGTCCTCGTGCAGTACGCCCGGATCACCGCCGAGGTGATGGACGCGCTGCCCCGTCTTCGCGCCATCGGCCGGTACGGGGTGGGGGTGGACTCGGTCGACGTCGCCGCGGCCACAGCCCGGGGCATCGCCGTGTGCAACGTGCCCGACTACGGCACCGAGTCCGTCTCCGACCACGCGATCGGCCTGACGCTGGCCGCCGCCCGGGGCATCCCCCGCCTCGACCGTGGGCTGCGCGCCGGGTCGTTCGACCTCGCCGCGGTCCGCCCGCTCTTCCAGACCCGCGGCCGTGTCTTCGGCGTCGTCGGCATGGGCAGGATCGGCTCGGCCACGGCCGGCAAGGCGGCGGGGCTCGGGTACGAGGTGATCGGCTACGACACCGCTGCCCCCGTGGGCGCGACGAGCTACCACGGGTTCGCCTCCGTCAGCCTCGACGAGCTGCTGGAGCGCTCGCAGGTCGTCTCGCTGCACACGCCGCTCACCGAGCAGACCCGCGGCATGATCGGCGCCGCACAGCTGGCGCGGATGCGGTCCGACGCCATCCTGGTGAACACCAGCCGCGGCGGCGTCGTCGACGTCGATGCGCTGGTCGAGGCCCTGCGCGCGGGCTCGATCCTCGGCGCGGCGATCGACGTGCACGAGACCGAGCCGCTGCCGGTGGGCCACCCGCTGACCACGTTCGACTCGGTCGTGCTCACGCCGCACCTGGCCTGGTACACGGAGGAGTCCTACGACGAGCTCAAGCGCCGGACGGTCGCCAACGTGATCGAGGTCTGCGCCGGGCGCACCCCCCGCGACATCGTCAACCCCGAGGTCCTGAAAGGCGTCCGAGCATGAGTACAACGATGACCGCGGCCCGCTGGCTGGCGGCCGACACGGTCGATGTCTCGCAGGTCCCGCTCCCCGCCGTGCCCGAGGGCTGGGCGCTGGTCAGGATCGCCTACAACGGCATCTGCGGGACCGACCTGTCGATCCTGCACGGCTCGCACCCCCGGGCAACGGCACCGTTGATCATGGGCCACGAGATGTCCGGCTGGGTCGAGCAGGCCGGGGCGACCGGCCCCGGGGTCGGCACGCTGGTCGTCGTCGAGCCTCTGATCAGCTGCGGCGTGTGCAAGGCGTGCCGCGACGGGCTGACGCACGTGTGCCGCAACCTCGGCCTCTACGGCATCGACGCTCCCGGTGCGATGGCGCAGTACGCCGCGCTCCCGCCCGAGGTGCTGCACGCGGTGCCGGAGGGCGTCGACCCGCGCACGGCGACACTGGCCGAGCCGCTCGCGGTCGCCGTGCACGCCGTCGACCTGTCCGGGATGCAGGCGGGCGACACCGTCGCGATCTACGGCGCTGGGCCTATCGGGGTGCTCACCGCCCTGGTCGCGCGGCACGCCGGTGCGGCTCACGTGGTCATCACCGAGCCGAGCGCCTGGCGCCGCGAGGTCGCCGCCGACCTCGGGTTCACCGTTGTCGCGCCGGACTCGACCATGGTCGCGACGCTGGCCCCGCTGACCGACGGCGAGGGTGCCGACACCACGTTCGACTCCGCCGCGCACCCGTCGGTGGCCGCCGAGCTCGCCGCCGCCACCCGCGTCCGGGGTCGCATCGTCGTCGTCGGCGTGTACAAGAAGCCGACCGCGATCGACCTGCAGGCCGTCTGCTTCAAGGAGCAGTCGGTGGTCGGCGTGCGCGTCTACACCTCGGCGGACGTGACCCGGGCGATCGAGCTGATCGCCACCGGCGTCCTGCCCCTGGAGAAGTTCCCCACCCGGGCGTTCGCGCTCGACGACGTCGCGGCCGCGTTCGACGCCGCGACCACCGGCCAGGACTGTCTCAAGGTCCTGGTGACCCCACTGACGGGAAAGGCTGACGCATGAGCACGCCCTTCGATCTGCACGGCAGGACCGCCGCCGTCACCGGCGGAGGCCGCGGCCTCGGCCTCGGCATCTCGACCGCGCTGCTCGAGGCGGGCGCCGACGTCATCGTCTTCGGGCGCAGCGGCCTGCCGACCGAGCTGAGCGACGTCGCGGCGACGCTCGGCCGACAGGTGCACTTCGCCGAGCTCGACCTGGCCGACCCGGACGCCATCGCGGCGACCGCGGCCCGGGTGCTGGCCGACCACCAGGTCGACATCCTGGTCAACAATGCCGGCACGCAGGACCGCTACCCCGCGGCGGACTTCCCTCTCGACGCCTGGGACCGCGTGATCGACGTGAACCTGCGGGCCGTGTTCCAGCTCTGCCAGCTCTTCGGCCGGCCGATGCTGGAGCGCGGCGAGGGCAAGATCGTCAACCTCGCCTCGCTGCTGAGCTTCCAGGGTGGCCTCACCGTGGCCGCCTACGCCGCGAGCAAGGGTGCCGTCGCGCAGCTCACCAAGGCCCTGTGCAACGAGTGGTCCAGCAAGGGCGTCAACGTCAACGCGGTCGCCCCCGGCTACATGGCCACCGAGATGAACACCGCGCTGCTCGCCGACCCCGTGCGCCTCGAGCAGCTCTCCGTGCGGATCCCCGCCGGTCGCTGGGGGCAGCCGGAGGACATCGGCAACGTCGTCGTCTTCCTCGCCTCCCCCGCATCGTCGTACGTGCACGGCCATGTCCTCGCCGTCGACGGCGGCTGGCTGGCCCGCTGAGATCCGCCGCTCGACCCCCTCTACCTAGCGAAACGAGCTCACTCATGGATGTCCTTGCTGCTCTGCGCCACGCGCGTCTCGTGCCCGTCGTCGTGCTCGACGACGCGGCCGATGCCGATGCTCTTGCCGGTGCCCTGGTTGCCGGCGGCCTTCCGGTCGCCGAGGTCACCTTCCGCACCGCGGCGGCCGAGAAGTCGATCCGGGCGATGGCGAGCCGGGGCGACATCCTCGTGGGTGCCGGCACGGTGCTGACCGTCGAGCAGGTCGACGTGGCCGTGGCCGCCGGGGCGAGCTACATCGTCTCCCCCGGACTGAGCCGCGCCGTCGTCGAGCGCTGCCAGGAGCTGGGCGTGCTCGCGCTACCCGGCGCGGTCACCGCGACCGAGGTGCAGGCGGCGCTCGAGCTCGGCCTGACGACCGTGAAGTTCTTCCCCGCCGGCACCTCCGGCGGCGCCCCGGCGATCAAGGCCCTCGCGGCACCGTTCGGCCACGTCTCCTTCGTGCCCACCGGCGGAGTAGGCCCGAAGAACCTCGGCGAGTACCTCGCCCTGCCGAGCGTGGCCGCCGTCGGCGGCTCATGGATGTGCCCGCGCGACCTCGTGGTGGCGGGCGACTTCGCCGCCATCACCGCGCTCACGGTCGAAGCCGTCGCGCTCGCCGCGTCCCACACGAAGGAGAACGCGCATGTCTGATCTGGTGATCCGTCCCGCTGCCGAGTGCCGTTTTGACGTCGTGTCTCTCGGTGAGGTGATGTTGCGACTGGACCCGGGTGAGGGCCGGATCCGTACCGCGCGCTCGTTCCGCGCGTGGGAGGGCGGCGGGGAGTACAACGTCGCGCGGGGCTTGCGTCGGGCGTTCGGGTTGCGCGGCGCGATCGTGACCGCGTTGGCGGACAACGAGATCGGGCGACTGGTCGAGGACCTGATCCTGACCGGCGGCCTGGACACCTCGTTCATCACCTGGGTGCCGTACGACGGGATCGGGCGGGGGGTACGCAACGGGTTGAACTTCACCGAGCGCGGCTTCGGCGTGCGGGGCGCGGTCGGGGTCTCGGACCGGGGCAACACCGCGGTCTCCCAGATGAAGCCCGGGGATGTGGACTTCGACCACCTCTTCGGTGAGCTCGGGGTCCGCTGGCTGCACACCGGGGGCATCTTCGCGGCGCTGAGCGAGTCCGCGGCCGACACGGTCCTGGAAGCGGTCACCGTGGCCAAGAAGTACGGCACGGTCGTCTCCTACGACCTGAACTACCGCCCGTCCCTGTGGAAGGCCATCGGGGGGCTGGGCAAGGCTCAGGAGGTCAACTCCGCGATCGCCCCGTTCATCGACGTGATGATCGGCAACGAGGAGGACTTCACCGCCTCGCTCGGGTTCGAGGTCGAGGGTGGGGACTCCACGCTGGCCGAGCTCGAGGTCGACAAGTTCGCCGCGATGATCACCACGGCGGCCGCCGCCTACCCGAACTTCAAGGTCATCGGCACCACGATGCGGACGGTGCGCTCGGCATCCGTGAACGACTGGGGCGCTCTGGCGTGGTCACCCGCGACGGGGGTCGTGCAGGCCACGCACCGCGAGCGCCTGGAGATCCTGGACCGCGTCGGCGGGGGCGACTCCTTCGCGTCCGGCCTGATCTACGGCCTGCTCGACGGGCAGGACCTGACGACCGCCGTCGAGTATGGCGCCGCCCACGGCGCCCTGGCCATGACCACCCCCGGCGACACCACCATGGTCACCACCGCCGACGTCCTCAAGCTCGCCGGCGGCGGCGGAGCCCGCGTCGACCGCTGACCCCGTCACCGGGCCGTGTGCACCTCCGGGGTCGCCCCGACCTCGACGGCGGACCGAGCGGACCGCGCCGCGACGCCCTCGCGCACCAGCGGGATCACGTGGTCCCCGAACTCGACCGCGTCGGCGACGAGGTCGTAGCCGCGCAGCCCGAAGATCTCGAAGCCGAGGTCGACGTAGTCCAGCAGCGCGTCGGCCACGGTCCGGTACGAGCCGACCAACGCCGTCGCGCTCGTCGGCAGCCCGCCGGCGCCCGCGACCGTGGGGGTCCACAGCGCCCGGTCGTGCCGCTCCCCCGACGCCGCGAGCTCGGCCAGCCGCAGGTTCGCGGTGTTCTCCGGCAGCTTGCCCGGCTCGCGGGGTGCCTCCGTGAGGGTTCGCACGGTGCGCGGTGCCGCCAGCTGGTCGATCCGGGCGCGGATCGCGTGCGCCTTGGCCCAGGCCTCGTCGTCGGTGGGCGCGACGATCGGCCGGAACGCGATCTGCAGCCGCGGGGTCGACCGTCCGGCCTCGGCCGCGAGCTCGCTCAGGAGCGCCACCTGGTCGGCCGTTGCGGCGAGGGGCTCGCCGAAGAACGCGAACACGTCGGCCACCCGTGCCCCGACCTCCAGCGCCCGTCGCGACGCCCCGCCGGCGGAGAGGCCCGGACGCTGCGCCGAGCGCGCTCGCAGGACGAACTCTTCGGTGCGGAAGTACGGCCCGACGTGCGTGAACGGCTCCGTCGAGGTCCACGAGCGCAGCAGCACGTCCGCGTACTCCCCCAGCCGGTCGTAACGCGCGTCCTTGTCCAGGTCATCGCCCTCGGCCCGCTGGTCGCTGGTCAGCCCGCCGGCGATGAGGTGCACGCTGACCCGGCCCCCGGACGCCGCGTCGAGCGTCGCGAACGTCTTGGCCGCGAAGGTGGGCGCGGAGACGTTGGGCCGGTGCGCCACCCGCAGCCGGATCCGGTCGGTGTGCGCCGCGGCCCACGCGGCGGCCTGCGCCGGGTCGGGCCCGTCGGAGGCGTACGGGAACAGGACGTGGTCCCAGCCGTGCTGCTCGTGCGCCCGGACGATCTCCCGCGTGTAGCCCGGGTCCCAGACGGGTCCGACGAGCGGCGTGGTCTCGGTCGACGGGTTGCCGTAGCCGGCGCCGAGGAACTCGACCGGCACGTCAGACCGCCACCAGCCGGTCGAGGCCGCGCGCGCGGCCGGCGTCCTGGGGCCCCCAGAGCGTGGTCGACACCTCGGCCCGGACCAGCGGCACGACCTCCTCGGCGAACCGGCGCAGGACGTCCTGCTGCTGCTCGTACGGGAGCACGGGGTTCAGCGAGACGGACTGCAGGTCGTGGCCGTAGGAGCGGTGGTAGTCGAGGATCTTCTCCGCGACGCGCTCTGGGGAGCCGACGAGGGCGGGGCCTCGCTCGACCGCGTCCTCGATGTGCGTGAACGACGACACCTTGCCGGGCCGCGTCTCGCCCACGTGCCGGGCGGCCATCCGTGCGGCGAAGCCCTCGTACACCGCGCGGTACTCCTCGGTGGCCTGCTCGGTGGTGTCGGCCAGGAACAGGCCGCCCGAGCCGGAGCCCACGTAGCCGACGGACGGGTCGAAGCCGTGGACCTCCAGCTGCTCGCGGTACCGGTCGATGAGCACCTTGTAGTTCTCGCGCGGCTGCAGCGCGTTGGCGGAGACGATCGGGTCGCCGTGGCGTGCGGCGAGGTCGACCGAGATCGTGCTCGTCGCCGAGCCGTGCCAGATGCGGAACGGGCCGTCGTACGGGCGCGGCAGGGTGGTCGCGTCCGCCAACGGAGCGTGGAACCGGCCCTCCCAGTCGACGTGCTCCTCGCTGAGCAGGCGCCGCAGCAGCGCGTAGTTCTCCTCGAGGTAGTCGTACTGGTGGGCCAGCTCGAGGCCGAACAGCGGGAAGTGCTTGTCCTCGTTGCCCTTGCCGATGACGATCTCCAGCCGCCCGCGGGACAGCACGTCGATGGTCGCGTAGTCCTCGGCCACCCGGACGGGGTCGAGCAGGCTGAGCACGGTGACGCCGGTGCTCAGCAGGATGCGGTCGGTGGCCTGCGCGAGCGCGCCGAGCAGGACCGTGGGCGACGACGACAGGAAGTCGCCGGCGTGCCGCTCCCCCACCGCGAACGCGTCGATGCCGAGCTCCTCGGCCAGCACGGCGGTCTCGACGACGCGCTCCAGGCGCGTGGACGGGTCGAGCAGCTCGCCCGTGACCGGGTGCGGGCCGTGGGGGACGATGTCGAGGACCTGGAACTTCACGAGAGTGCTCCTTCTGGATGCGGGATGGTGTCGTAGCCGAAGGCCAGCAGGGTGCCGCCGTGGACCACGCGGGTCTCGCGCTCGGTCAGGCGGACGAAGCCGAGCCGCTGGTACAGGGCGTGGGCGCCGGTCATCTGCGGGCCGGAGTTCATGACGACGCGGTCGAGATCCCGCTGCCGCGCGAGCGCGATGACGTGCTCGGTCAGCAGCGCGCCGATCCCGCGCCGGCGGGCAGCCGGGTCGACCGCGAGCAGGCGGAAGTCGAGCTCGCCGTCGCGGCCCAGCTCGGAGATGTGCGCGCCCGGGCGCGGGGTGGCGACCGTGCCCACGAGCTCGCCCGTCGCCAGGTCCTCCGCCACCCACACCTCGTGCTCGCGCGCCCGGGTGGCGACGTCGGCGAGCGAGGCGCGGTAGTCGTCGGGCAGCTCGTAGTCGTGGCCGTACGCGTCGACGGAGAGCTGCGCGACGCGCTCGTACTCGTGCGGCGCGACGAGTCGGACGCGCAGGCCGGTGCGCGCGAGGTCGTAGGTGAACACCGCGAGCCGGCCGACGCCGCTGCGGACGACGACGGTCGCGCGCTCCACGGCACGCTCGAAGCCGAGCCGGTGGTAGAGCCGCTGCGAGGCGACGTTGCGGGGGCCGGTGTCGAGGACGACGGCGCGCACGCCCCACGTCCGCGAGCGCGCGATCGCCTCGGCCACGAGCGCGGCACCGACGCCGCGACCACGGGCCTCCGGGGCGGTGGTGAGGAGCCGGACCTCGGACTCGTCGTCGCGCGCCTGCCGCGTGTAGCCGGTGCCGGGGCGCAGCAGGCTGAGCGTGCCGAGCAGCCGACCGTCCTCGACGGCCACCAGCAGGTCGCCGGCCGACGCCCGCCCGGCCGCGTCGCGCAGCAGGCGCAGGCGCTCCGGGTCGGTGGTCGGGCCGTACGGGCCCGTGGCGAAGCCGCGCTCGGTCAGCTCGGCGACCGCCTCGAGCTCGTCGGGCCGGGCCGTCCGCACCTCGATGCTCACGAGAAGTACCCCTCCACGTCCAGGACGCCCCCGGCGTCCTCGAAGTCCTGCCGCACCGCCGCGCGCAGCTCCGGGTCGGCCAGGTAGTCCAGCGCGGTGAGCGCGAGGCCCACCGCTCCGTCGACCGCGGCCGCGTCTCCGCGCGGGCCGCCGGCCACCTCGGCGAACTCGCGCGTGTGCAGGGCGACGTCCGGGTCGCTGACGGCGATCATCGGGTGGATGCCCGGCAGGCGGACGCTCACGTTCCCGAAGTCGGTCGACGCCGCGAGGATCTCGGGCACCACCCCGCCCGCCAGGACCGTGCGGCCCTGGCCCGCCTGGTGCACCGCCCAGCGCTCCGCGAGCGGCGAGTTCGTCCGGACCGGGAGCGTGAACGGGGCGGCGTCCCACACGAGCTCGGCCGTGGTGCCGGTGGCCAGCGCCGCGCCCTGGGCGATGTCCGCGAGCCTGTGCGACAGGTCCTTGAGGGTCACCGGGCTGGCCGACCGCACGTAGTACTCGACCGTCGCCCGCTCCGGCACGACGCTCGGCCGGGTCCCGCCCTCGTGGACCACGCCGTGCACGCGGTCGCTCGGCGGGATGTGCTGGCGCAGCATCGCGACGGCCTGGTAGTTGAGGACCGCGGCATCCAGTGCGTTGCGACCCATGAACGGGCTCGCCGACGCGTGGGCGGCGACCCCGTGGTAGGTCACGCGCAGCTGCCGACGGCCCAGGAACGGGTGGTCCACAACGTCGTACCCGAACGGGTGGACCATGATCGCCGCGTCCACGCCCGCGAAGAACCCGTTGCGCGCCAGGATCTCCTTGCCCGAGCTCCCCTCCTCGGCCGGGGTGCCCAGCAGGAGCACCCGGCCGGGCAGGTCGAGACCGTCCGCGACGGCCTGACGCAGCGCGAGGAACGCCCCGGTGGCCGCCCCCGCGATGAGGTGGTGGCCGCACGCGTGACCGACGCCCGGCAGGGCGTCGTACTCGGCGAGGATCGCGATCGTCGGGCCGGCGTCGGTGCGCACGGCGCCGTCGTCGGGCCCGGCCGACGTCAGGCCGGCCCGCAGCGACGTCGCGAGGCCGTGCGAGCCCACCGTGGCGGGCACGCCGCGGCCGCGCAGCAGGTCCGCGATGGCGGCCACCGAGCGGACCTCGCGGAACGCCTCCTCCGGGTGGGAGTGGATCGCGTGGGCGACCTCGAGCACGTCGCCCTCGCCCGCCTTGGCCGCGGAGCGCACGAGGGCGCGCGACGGCTCGTCGGCGCCCGGGAACGGCGACGTCAGCGGGATGAACGACGCGCGCCGCCGCTCGGTGAGGGCGTGGAGCTCGTCGAGGAACGCGGTGGACGGGATGCTCATCCGACGGGCGCCTCGGCGGGCAGTCCGGCGTCCTTCCACGCGGGGAAGCCGCCTTCGACGTGGACCACGTTGGTGAAGCCCTTGGCCCGCAGCTCCGCGGCGACCGGGCCGGAACCGCGCACGGAGCCGCACACGACGACGATCGGCGTGTCCAGCGCCAGCACGGGGGCGTGCCGGGTGGCCGCCGTCAGGTCGAACTCCTCGTCGATCGCGTAGCGGTCGCCGATCGTGGCGCCCGGGATGGCACCGGTGCGGGACCGGCCGGCCTCGCTGCGCACGTCGACCAGGAACGCGCCGGCGGCCACGCGCTCGGCGGCCTCCGTCGGGCTGACGACGGGCGCCAGCCCCGCGGCCTCCTCGAGGCTCAGGTGCTCCGCGGGCGCGCCGGGGCGGGCGGTGGTGTCGGTCATGGTGATCTCCTGGTGGTGGGGGCGGGACAGAACAGGTCAGCGCAGCGGGAACCCTTGCGCCTCGAGGTGCGACCGCAGCTGGTCGCGGCCGTTCAGCGCGGCGGGCCCGGACAGCCGGGTGAGCACCCGCTCGACCCACGAGTGGGACAGCCCCTCCTCGGCGTAGAAGTCGCCGATGCGGCCCTCGTAGTCGGTGACCGCGTCGGCGTGCTCGGCGTCGTCGTAGGTCTCGTGGTGCAGGACCGCCGCCTGCGGCAGGCGCGGCTTGACCCGGGTGTTCTCGCTGAGGTCGGGCCGGCCGACCACGAGCCCGAACGCGGCGAAGACGTGCTGCGGCAGGTGCAGCAGCTCCGCCACCTGCACGGGACGGTTGCGCAGCGCGCCGATGTACACGGTGCCCAGGCCGAGCGACTCGGCGGCGAGCACCGCGTTCTGCGCCGCGAGGGCGGCGTCCACGAACCCGACGACCGCCGTCTCGAGGTAGGCCGCCCCCTCGGTGGGCGCCTCGTGCGCCGCCGCGATGGCGTGCGCCCGGCCGAGGTCGACGAGCCACACGAGCAGCAGCGGGGCCTGGGTGATGTGGGCCTGGTCGCCCGCGAGCGCCGACAGTGCCGCCCGGCGTTCGTCTTCCCGGACGGCGACGACGCTCCAGAGCTGCAGGTTCGAGCTGGTGGCGGCGGACTGGGCCGCGGCGACGATCGCGGCGAGCTCCGCCTCCGTGACCTCGTCGGGCAGGTAGCGACGCACGGAGCGGTGTGCGAGCTGGAGCTGGATGACGTCCGAGCTGGCGACGTCGGCGGGCGCGGCGCCGCCTCCGTAGCGGGCGGCGACGGTGGACGGGAGGAGATCGACGGGCATGGCGCAGGAGCGTCAAGGTCAGCCCGGTCCATGTCAACGATCGGGAGCCGCTTCTCACATCTCGGATAGCGGGTGGTTTGTCCACCTGGTGAGAAGGCCCGCACGACCGTTGACGGGGACGGACGGCGTGCCTACCTTCGCCGCGGTCTCGAGCCCCGACGACAAGCCCTGGCTGGTCGGGCAGCAACCCTTCATGTGACGGGGTGCTCCAGGTGACTACCCGGCACGGCACCCGCCGTGCAAGCACAGATGCGCCGGACCATCCGGCAGAACGAGGACGATCAATGCGCGCCATCCCCCGGGCAGAGACATGAACCGCTACATCGGAGCCCGCCTCGCGCAGGCGCTCCTGGTGCTCTGGGCCGCCTACACGGTCTCCTTCGTGGTGCTCTACGCGCTGCCGGGCGACCCGGTCTCGCTGATGTACGGCAGCGAGTCGTCCGACGTGTCTCCCGAGCAGCTGGACGCGCTCCGGGCGCAGTACGGGCTCGACCAGCCCCTGCCGGTCCAGTACGTGACGCGGCTCGGCGCCGTCCTGCGCGGCGACCTCGGCACGTCGGTGGTCCTGCACCGCCCGGTGACCGGGCTGATCGCCGAGGCCATCCCGCCCACGGCGGCCATCGCCGTCGCCGCGTTCGTGCTCGCCCTCCTCCTCGGCGGCGGCCTGGCGATCGTGGCGACGCTGGTGCGCAGCCGCGGCCTGTCGAACGCCCTGCTCGGGCTGCCCCCGCTCGGCGTGGCCATCCCGTCGTTCTGGTTCGGCCTGATGCTCGTGCAGTGGTTCTCGTTCGCGAACCCGATCTTCCCCGCGGTCGGCAACAAGGGGTTCGCCTCGATCGTGCTCCCGGCCGTGACGCTCGCCGTGCCGACGGCCGCGCTCATCGCGCAGATGCTCTCGCGGTCCCTGCGGCACAGCCTCGGCCAGCCCTACGTCGACACCGCGCGCGCCAAGGGCGCCGGGGCCACCCGCGTGCACTTCCGGCACGCCCTGCGCAACGCCTCCCTGCCGGCGCTCACGGTGATCGGCCTGGTGATCGGGGAGCTGCTCGCCGGCGCCGTGGTCACCGAGACCGTGTTCTCGCGCGCCGGGATCGGCCGGCTCACCGCCACCTCGGTCAGCGCCCAGGACCTCCCCGTGGTGCAGGGCATCGTCCTGTTCGCCGCCGCGGTCTTCGTGCTGGTCAACCTGGTGGTCGACCTGCTGTACCCGCTGCTGGACCCCCGGATCGCCCGGCGCACGCGGCCGACGAAGGTCGCGGTCCCGGTCGAGGTCGAGGCCGACGACGTCGCGCCGGCCCGCCGGCCCGTGACGGCGGGGGTGTGAGATGACCGACCTCCTGAACGAGAAGCTGGCTCCCGACGACTTCGCCGCCACCTCGCCCGACCGCCTCGCGGACGCCCTGCGCGACCGCCAGGACGCGGCGACGCCGGGTCGGTTCGCCTGGCTGGGCGAGCTCGCCCGCAAGCCCGGGCTGCTGCTCGCGATCGCCTGGCTCGCGCTCCTGCTCGTCGCCGCGTTCGTGCCCCAGCTGCTCGCTCCCGGCGACCCGCTCACCGGCGTGCCCGCCGACAAGCTGCAGCCCCCGTCGGCCGCGCACTGGTTCGGCACCGACCAGCTGGGCCGCGACCTGTACACGCGGGTGGTGCACGGCACGCACCTGACCCTCGAGGCCGCGCTCGTCGCGGTCGGCGTCGGGCTCCTGGTCGGTGCGCTCGTGGGCCTGCTCGCCGGGTTCGTCGGCGGCCTGTTCGACGACGTCGTCATGCGCGCGGTCGACGTGCTCCTGTCGATCCCGGCGCTGCTGCTCTCGCTCGCGCTCATCACCGCGCTCGGCTTCGGCACCGTCAAGGTCGCGATCGCCGTCGGCCTGGCCAGCGTCGCCACCGTCGCGCGCATCATGCGCTCCGAGGTGCTGCGTGTCCGGTCGTCGGTGTACGTCGAGGCCGCGCACGCCGGCGGCAGCCGCTGGTGGTCCGTCCTGTTCCGGCACGTGCTGCCCAACGCGGCGGGTCCGGTGGTGGTCCTGGCCGCCCTGCAGCTCGGGGCCGCGATCCTGGCGGTGTCCGCGCTGAGCTTCCTCGGCTACGGCGCCCCGCCGCCGGCGCCCGAGTGGGGTGCCCTGGTGTCCGGCGGCCGCGACTACCTGCGGACGTCCTGGTGGCTCACCACGCTGCCCGGCCTGACCATCGCCATCAGCGTGCTCGCCGCCGGCCGGATCTCCCGCGCGGTGGACCATCCCGACGGAGGTGCCGCATGAGCGAGCGTCTGCTCACCATCACCGACCTCGCGGTCGCCTACAAGGCCCGCCGCGGCACGGTCCGTGCCGTCCGGGACGTGTCGCTGCACGTCGACGCGGGCGAGACCGTCGCCGTCGTGGGCGAGTCCGGCTCCGGGAAGTCGACCACCGCGGCCGCCGTCGTCCGGCTGCTCGCTCCCGCCGCCGTCATCGACCACGGCAGCATCGACCTGCTGGGGCACGACATGGCCCGCGCCTCGCAGCGCGAGCTGCGCGCGGTCCGCGGACTCCTCGTCGGGCTGGTGCCGCAGGACCCGACCGTGTCGCTCAACCCCGTGACCCGCGTGGGCGAGCAGGTGGCCGAGGTGCTGCGCATCCACGGCCTCGCCGACCGCAAGAACGCCGCGATCGAGGCCGTCGAGGCCCTGCGCCGCGCCGGCCTGAGCAACCCCGAGGTGCGGGCACGCCAGTACCCGCACGAGCTCTCCGGGGGCATGCGGCAGCGCGTGCTCATCGCCATCGCGCTCGCGGCCCAGCCGCGCCTGCTGGTGGCCGACGAGCCGACCAGCGCCCTCGACGTGACGGTGCAGCGCCAGATCCTCGACCACATCGAGCAGCTGACCATCGGCACCGGCACGGGCGTGCTGCTCATCACGCACGACCTCGGCGTGGCGGCGGACCGCGCGGACCGGATCGTCGTCATGTCGCAGGGCCGCGTGGTCGAGCAGGGCACGCCCGACCAGGTCCTCGGCTCGCCCAGCGACCCGTACACGCGCGCGCTGCTCGCCGCGGCACCCAGCCTGCGCGGCGCGCGCACCATCGCCGCGCCGGTCCCGCCGACCGCCGTCCCCGCGCTCGAGGTCCGCAACCTCACCAAGGAGTTCGCGCTCCCCCGGTCCGCCGGGGGCGGCACGCTGCGGGCGGTCGACGACGTGTCGTTCGTCCTGCCGCGGGGCCGCACCCTGGCGCTCGTCGGGGAGTCGGGCTCCGGGAAGTCCACGACCGCACGGCTCGCCCTCCGGCTGGTCAACCCCACCTCGGGGTCGGTCCTGGTGGACGGGGCCGACGTCACGCACACGCACGGGTCGGCGCTGCGCCTGCTGCGCAGGCGGATGCAGGTCGTCTACCAGAACCCGTACGCGTCGCTCGACCCGCGGTACACGGTCGAGCGGATCATCGCCGAACCGCTGCAGGCGTTCGGCGTCGGGTCCCGCTCCGAGCGCGCTGCCCGGGCGGCCGAGCTGCTCGACGTCGTCGCTCTGCCCCGGACCGTGCTGCACCGGCGTCCCGCGGAGCTGTCCGGCGGGCAGCGCCAGCGCGTGGCCATCGCCCGCGCCCTGGCGCTCAACCCGGAGCTGGTGGTGCTCGACGAGCCGGTGTCCGCGCTCGACGTGTCCGTCCAGGCGCAGATCCTCGATCTCTTGGCCGACCTGCAGTCCGAGCTCGGGCTCAGCTACCTCTTCATCTCCCACGACCTGGCGGTCGTGCGGCAGGTGGCCCACGAGGTCGCCGTCCTGCAGCACGGACGCGTCGTCGAGCACGGGGAGGTCGAGGCCGTGTTCGCCCACCCCTCGGACCCGTACACGGCCGAGCTGCTCTCCGCGATCCCCGGCGTCCGCGTGCGCACGGGTGAGGGGGGTGCGTCGTGACCTCGTGTCGACGTGACTGAGTTTCCGCACCCCGTCACCCACCATCCCCAGCAAGGAGCACCACCCATGTCTGTCCGACGACCCCCGCGCCGTCACGCCGGCCTCATCGCCGGCTTCGCCACCACCGCCCTCCTGCTCGCCGCCTGCTCGTCGGGCACGGACGAGGCGGGTGCCGACGAGAACGCCACGGCCTCCGCCACCGCCGAGGCGGTCGACGGCGGCGACCTGACGTTCGCCATCGGGAACGACCCCATCTCGCTCAACCCGGCCGGCATCGGCTCGGGCAACGACACCCTGTACGTGACCCGCCAGCTGGTGGACTCACTGACCTGGCAGGACCCGACGGACGGCTCGCTCAAGCCGTGGCTGGCCACCGCTTGGGAGGCCAACGCGGACTCGACACAGTTCACGTTCACCCTGCGCGACGACGTCACCTACTCCGACGGCACGCCGTTCGACGCCGACTCCGTGAAGGCGAACTTCGACGACATCGTCGCGGCCGGCGCCAAGAGCTCGGCGGCCTCGAGCTTCATCGGCTACGCCAGCACCACGGTCGTCGACCCGACCCACGTCACCGTGGCCTTCTCGGCGCCCAACTCGGCGTTCCCGCAGGCCACGTCGACGGTCGCGCTCGGCCTCCTGGCCGGCTCGACGCTCGCCATCCCGTTCGACGACCGCGCCAGCGGCACGGGCGTCGTCGGCACCGGTCCGTTCACGCTGGACCACTACACCAAGGACACCGAGACGGTGCTGACCGCTCGCGACGACTACGCGTGGGGCCCCGACGGGCGCGACAACACCGGCAAGGCCCACCTGGACAGCGTGACGTTCCAGGTGATCCCCGAGGCGGGTGTGCGCACCGGCTCGCTGACCTCCGAGCAGGTCGACGTGATCGGCGGCGTGCAGCCGACCGACATCGAGACGCTCTCGTCGTCGGGCTTCGACGTGGTCCACCGCGCCAACCCCGGCATCACGTTCGGCCTCACGTTCAACGAGTCGGGCGCGCTGGGCTCCGACCCGGCCGTCCGGGAGGCCATCGCCCTGACGGTCAACCCGACCGAGGTCCGCGACACGGCGCTCAACGACGGGTTCGCCGTCGCCGAGGGCCCGCTGGCCAGCACGACCCCGGGCGTGGCCGACCTGAGCAAGGACCTGGTGACCGACCCGAAGAAGGCCGCGTCCGTCCTCGAGGACGACGGCTGGGCCAAGGGCGCGGACGGCATCTACGCCAAGGGCGGCACGCGACTCGCCCCGGTCCTGGCGTGGATCACCAACTTCTCCCCCAACCAGACGTCGGTCGAGCTCATCCAGCAGGAGCTCAAGGCCAACGGCATCGACGCCACCCTGTGGAGCGGTGCCGTCCCGGACTTCCAGGCGAAGCTCAAGGACGGGTCGTTCGACCTGGTCTGGGGCAACCTGAGCCGGGCCGACGGCGACGTGCTGCGCACGCAGTACTCGACGGCGGCGACCAACTTCTACCGGCTGGACGACCCGGAGCTCGAGACCCTGCTGCAGAAGCAGCTGACCCTGAGCGACCCGACCGAGCGTGACGCCGTGCTGGCGGACGCGCAGGAGCGCCTGGTCACCGAGCACCACGTGATCCCGGTGCACGAGCTCACCACGTTCCTCGGGCTGAACACGGACGTGCACGAGGTCGAGCTCGGGGCGGACTCGCGCCTCGACCAGCTGACGCAGGCCTGGATCGGCAGCTGACGACACGACGACGGGGGCGGTCCGCACGAGCGGGCCGCCCCCGTCGTCGTGACGTCCGCACTCCCGAGGGTCAGGACGCGCTCGAGTGCGGACGTTGTGGGGTCTCAGCGGCGTTTGCGGACCAGGACCAGGTCGTCGCGGTGGACCAGCTCGCGGTCGTAGCCCGGGCCCAGCGACGCGCGCAGCTCGGACGTCGACCGGCCGAGCAGCGGCGGCACCTCGTCGGCGTCGTAGGAGACCAGCCCCCGCGCCACGAGCGCGCCGTCCGGCCCCACCAGCTCGACCGGCTCACCCGCCTCGAACGTCCCCTCGACACCCGTCACGCCGGCGGGCAGCAGCGACGTGCCGCGCTCGGTCACGGCGCGCACGGCCCCGGCGTCCAGCACCAGGCGTCCCCGCGTGCTCGCGGCGTGGGCCAGCCAGAGCCGACGGATCGACGTGCGACGACCGGTCGCGGTGAACCACGTGCCGACGTCCTCGCCGGCCAGCGCCTGCGCCGCCTGCGCGGCGGACGTGAGCACCACGGGGACGCCGGACTGGGTCGCGATCGCGACCGACTCCAGCTTGGTCACCATGCCACCGGTGCCCACGGCGCTCCCCCGCGACGCGACGTCGATGCCCTCGAGGTCCTGCGCGTGCACGACGGACGCTATCCGGCGTGACCCGTCGCGCGACGGCGGCCCCGTGTAGAGCGAGTCCACGTCGCTGAGCAGCAGCAGCGCGTCCGCGTGCACCAGGTGCGAGACCAGGGCGGCGAGGCGGTCGTTGTCCCCGAACCGGATCTCGTCGGTGGCCACGGCGTCGTTCTCGTTGATCACCGGCACGATGCCGAGGTCGAGCAGCCGCGTCAGGGCGCGGTGCGCGTTGCGGTAGTGGACGCGGCGCACGGTGTCGTCGGCCGTGAGCAGCACCTGCCCGACCTGCAGGCCGTGCCGGGCGAACGCGGCCGTGTAGTGGGCGACGAGCAGCCCCTGGCCGACCGAGGCCGCCGCCTGCTGCGTCGCGAGGTCCTTGGGCCGGGCGGCCAGGCCGAGCGGGCCGAGCCCGGCCGCGATCGCCCCCGACGACACCAGCACGACCTGCCCACCGGCGGCGCGCCGCGCGGCGAGCACCTCGACGAGCGCGTTGAGGCGCTCGGGCGCGAGCCGACCGTCGGCCGTGGTCAGCGAGGACGAGCCGATCTTGACGACCACGCGGGACGCCGAGACCAGCTGCTGGCGGTCCTGCAGGGCATCAGCGGTCACCTGCGGCATTCTGCCTGTCGACAGCCGCAGGTCACGCGCTTATCCGGTGCGCGGACAAGCCCGCCGGGGTTCAGCTCTCCGCCGCGTCCGTCCAGACGCCGGCCTCGCGCTCGGTCCACAGCTCCTCGCGCGCCTCCGTCTTGGCGTCCATGCGCTCCTTGTACTCCTGGCGCTTCTCGCCGCGGGTCGGGCGCGAGTGGTCCTCGAGCCGCAGGTCGACGCCGCGGGGGCCACCGAGGAACTCGGAGCCGGTCATGAGCGTGGGCTCCCAGTCGAAGACGACGGCGTTGTGCTCGGGGCCGATGCGCACCTCGTCGCCGGCGACCGCGCCGGCGGCGAACAGCTTCTCCTCGACGCCCAGGCGTGCGAGCCGGTCTGCCAGGTACCCGACGGCCTCGTCGTTGGAGAAGTCGGTCTGACGAACCCAGCGCTCGGGCTTCTCGCCGCGCACCCAGAAGTACACGCCCTGGCCCTCGACCTCGCGACGCGTCACCGTGAAGCCGGCGTCGTCCACGGCCTTCGGACGCAGCACCACGCGGGTGTTCTCCGGCGCCGGCGCGTCGCGACGCGCCTTGTCGACGATCTCCCCGAGCGCGAAGGTCAGCGGGCGCAGGCCCTCGTGGCTGGCGGTGGAGATCTCGAAGACGCGGAACCCGCGGGCCTCGAGGTCGGGCTTGACCAGCTCGGCCAGCTCGCGCGCCTCGGGGACGTCGATCTTGTTGAGCACCACGATCTGCGGGCGCTCCAGCAGCGGGACGCGGCCGCCCTCGATCGAGAGGTCGCCGGCGTAGGTCCGCAGCTCGACCTCGATGTCCTCGAGGTCCGACAACGGGTCGCGGTCGGGCTCCAGGGTCGCGCAGTCGAGCACGTGCACGAGGACCGCGCAGCGCTCGATGTGGCGCAGGAACTCCAGGCCCAGCCCGCGTCCCTCGGACGCGCCCGGGATCAGACCCGGCACGTCGGCGACGGTGTACCGCGCGCCGCCGGCCTGCACCACGCCGAGGTTCGGCACCAGCGTGGTGAACGGGTAGTCCGCGATCTTGGGCCGCGCCGCGGAGATCGCGGCGACGAGGCTCGACTTGCCGGCGCTCGGGTACCCGACCAGGGCGACGTCGGCGATGGTCTTGAGCTCCAGCACGACGTCCTGCGCGTCGCCCGGCTCGCCCAGCAGCGCGAAGCCGGGGGCCTTGCGGCGCTGCGAGGCCAGCGCGGCGTTGCCGAGCCCCCCGCGACCGCCCGCGGCGGCGACGTACTGGGCGCCGACGCCGACGAGGTCCGCCAGCACGGTGCCGTCGGGCGCCTTCACCACGGTGCCGTCGGGCACCCCGAGGATCAGGTCCCCGCCGGTGGAGCCCGACCGGTGGTCGCCCATGCCCTGCGTGCCGGACGGGGCGTGCCGGTGCGGCAGGTGGTGGTAGTCGAGCAGCGTGGTGACCTGCGGGTCGACCTCGATGATCACCGAGCCACCGTTGCCGCCGTTGCCCCCGTCGGGGCCGGCGAGCGGCTTGAACTTCTCCCGGTGGATGGACGCACAACCGTGCCCACCGTCACCGCCGGTCGCATGCAGCACGACCCGGTCGACGAATGTCACCACGGCTGAACCTCCCTTGCCATTGCTACTTCTCGATACTCACACGCAGAAGGGGCGCACCGCACCGGTGCGCCCCTCCCACGAATGACCCGACGCGGACCGATGCCGCGTCGTCATGACTTGCTCAGACCTCGGCCGCCACGACGATGTCGATGACCTTGCGGCCACGGCGCGTCCCGAAGGTCACGGCACCCGGGGCGAGGGCGAACAGCGTGTCGTCGCCGCCACGGCCGACGTTCACGCCGGGGTGGAAGTGCGTGCCGCGCTGGCGGACGATGATCTCGCCGGCCTTGACGACCTGGCCACCGAAGCGCTTGACGCCCAGGCGCTGGGCGTTCGAGTCGCGGCCGTTGCGCGAGGAGCTCGCGCCCTTCTTGTGTGCCATGACGAACCTGCTTTCGTGCTCAGAGTGTGGGGTCCGCAGCCTGCAGGCCGCGGCGAGATCAGGAGATGCCGGTGACCTTGAGGCGGGTCAGCTTCTGGCGGTGACCCTGACGCTTGCGGTAGCCGGTCTTGTTCTTGTACTTGAGGATGTCGATCTTGGGACCCTTCTCGTCCCGCACGACCTCCGCCGTCACCGTCACCTTGGCCAGGGCCTTGGCGTCGGTGGTGACCTTCTCGCCGTCGACGAGGAGCAGGGCGGGCAGCTCGACGGTCGAGCCGGCCTGCGCAGCGAGGCGGTCGACGACGACGACGTCGCCCACCGCGACCTTCTCCTGGCGGCCGCCAGCCTTCACGATCGCGTACACCACGTTGCTGCTCATCTCTGCTCGTCGAACTGCTTGTCAACTGCTAGTCGAAAGTGCTTCGTCGGTGCCTACCTGCGCCCGCGCACATCCCGATGCGACCGGCTGTGACCGGTGCCCGTGGGGGTTCGCGTCGGCGCCGCAACGGCGGCACACATGATCAGCGCGCACACGACGCGCCGACGTTCTAGGGTACGGACCCCACGCCGCAGGGTCAAACCTGACGACGCGGCGTGGGGGTCGACGTGACCTAACGCACGTCTTCGTCGGCGCTGTCGGCGCCGTCGGGCTCCGAGGACTCCGTCGAACCCGCAGTGGGCTCGTCGTCGCCGTGCTCGTCGCTCTGCTCGTCGTCGCTGCGCTCGTCGTCGCCGTGCTCGTCATCGACGGGCTCGTCATCGACAGGCGCGTCGTCGAGGGCCTCGTCCGTGCCGGGCTCGTCGTCCGCCGCCGCGTCGTCGGACGCGAACACGTCGGCCGGGACGGCCGTGAGCGCGAGCTCCTCGACCGGGCCGTCGTCCTCGACCGCGGCGTGGACACCGGCGAACTCCGCGAGGACGTCCAGGCCGGGCGCGCTCGGCGCCTGCTCCTCGACGACGTCGACCGCGTGGACCGGCGCAGCCGGCGCGTGGTGGTCGTGGTCGTGGTCGTGCGCGTGAGCCGCGGCGGCCGCGATCGTCGCCAGGGTCGCCTTGACCGCCTCGCGCGCCTCCGGCAGGACCGGCACACCGGCGTGCGGCACGTGAGCGACAGGCTCCTTGGCGCCACCGCGCTTGCGGCGCGAGCGGGCGGCACCGCCCTCGGTCGGGGCGGGCTGCTGCTGCTGCGGCGCACCGGCGTCGGGACGCTGGTTGTTCTTCTCGATCGGCTCCTCGTGCACGATAAAGCCGCGCCCGTGGCAGTGCTCGCACGTCTCGCTGAACGCCTCGACCAGGCCCTGGCCGACCCGCTTGCGGGTCATCTGCACGAGGCCGAGCGAGGTGACCTCGGCCACCTGGTGCTTGGTGCGGTCGCGGCCCAGGCACTCGACCAGGCGGCGGAGCACCAGGTCACGGTTCGACTCGAGCACCATGTCGATGAAGTCGATGACGATGATGCCGCCGATGTCGCGCAGCCGGAGCTGGCGGACGATCTCCTCGGCGGCCTCGAGGTTGTTGCGCGTGACCGTCTCCTCGAGCGTGCCGCCCGAGCCGGTGAACTTGCCGGTGTTGACGTCGACCACCGTCATGGCCTCGGTGCGGTCGATCACGAGCGAGCCGCCCGACGGGAGCCAGACCTTGCGGTCCATGCCCTTGGCCAGCTGCTCGTCGATGCGGTGCACGGCGAACACGTCGGTGTCGGAGTCCCAGCGCGAGACCTTCTGCGCGAGGTCCGGCGCGAGCTCGTCGATGTAGGAGGAGATCGTCGACCAGGCGTCGGCCCCCTCGACCACGAGCGAGGAGAAGTCGTCGTTGAAGATGTCGCGGACCACGCGGATGGCCATGTCCGGCTCGCCCTGGAGCAGGGCCGGTGCCGACGCGGACTTCGACTTCTTCTCGATGGCCTCCCACTGCCCCTGCAGGCGGGCGATGTCGGCGCGCAGCTCGTCCTCGGACGCGCCCTCGGCCGCCGTGCGCACGATGACGCCCGCGGAGTCGGGGACGATCTCGCGCAGGATCCGCTTCAGGCGGTTGCGCTCGGTGTCGGGCAGCTTGCGGCTGATGCCGGTCATGCCGCCGCCGGGCACGTAGACCAGGTAGCGGCCGGCCAGCGTGACCTGCGAGGTCAGGCGGGCGCCCTTGTGGCCGATCGGGTCCTTGGTGACCTGCACCAGGACCGGGTCGCCGGACTTGAGCGCCTGCTCGATGCGGCGGGCGGACCCACCCTCGAGGCCGGCGGCGTCCCAGTTGACCTCGCCTGCGTACAGCACCGCGTTGCGGCCCTTGCCGACGTCGACGAACGCGGCCTCCATGCTGGGCAGAACGTTCTGCACGCGGCCGAGGTAGACGTTGCCCACCATCGAGGCCTGCGCCTGGTTGGAGACGTAGTGCTCGACGAGCACGCCGTCCTCGAGGACCGCGATCTGCGTGCGGGCGTTCTTCTCCCGCACGATCATCGTGCGGTCCACCGACTCGCGGCGGGCCAGGAACTCCGACTCGGTGATGATCTGGCGGCGGCGACCGGCGTCGCGCCCGTCCCGCCGGCGCTGGCGCTTGGCCTCGAGGCGCGTGGAGCCGCGCAGCGCGGTGACCTCGTCGCTGGGCGCGCGGGTGCGTGCCGCGCGGGGCTCGTTCTGCTCGCCGGACTCGCCGCGCGACGACCCGCGACGACGACGGCGACGACGACGGCTCGAGCCGTCGCCCTCCCCCGCCTCGTCCTCGTCGGACTCGGTCTCGGGCTCGGCGCCCTCGTCGGTGTCGTCGTCGGACCCGTCGGCCTCGTCGGAGTCGTCGGCGTTGCCCGGGGCGTCGGTGCGGCTGCGGCGTCCGCGACCTCCGCGGCGACGGCGGCGGCGCGGCTGGCCGGGGGTGCCGGCGGCCTCGTCGGAGTCGACGTCCTCGTCCTCGTCCTCGTCGTCTGCAGCGGCCTCGGCATCGACCAGCGCGTCGACGGGGAGATCGACGACCTCGTCGGCCACCACGTCCTCGTCCTCGGGGCGCGCGGCATCGCCGCTGCGCCCACGACGGCCCCGGCGGCGCGAGCCGCGCGACGGGGCGGCGGACTCGAGCTCGATCGCATCGGTGGTGTCGACCTGCGCCTCGGCGGGCTCGGCGACCGCCTCGGCGGCCTCGTGCTGGTGGGCGGCCTCGGAGATCGCCTCCGGCGAGCCGGTGCTGGCCTGCGCGCGACGGCGCCGCGGCCGGGCTGCGGACGGGTCCGGGGCCTGGAAGAGCAGCGCGGTGGTCGCGAAGCGGCGGCCGGTCGACGTGCTGCTGGTGGTGGCGTTGGGCTCGGGGGGCGTCACCGTGGCGGTGAGCCCAGCAAGCGCAGAGAGCACGTCGAGCGTGGGTACCTCCTCGGCGTCCTCCTCGTCGGCGGGCTCGGGC
>NZ_JBFUMP010000033.1:0-25707 GCF_054049315.1 Cellulomonas sp. P5_E12
GCGCCGGACGGCACACGCGGGCCCGGCGACGCCGCCGCGGTCGGCCCCGTGGACCACCGGATCGAGATCCACACCCTCGGCACGCTGCTCCAGCGCGTGCTCGGTCCCGTCGACCCGACGTCCGCCGCGGACTGGCTCGTCGTCCCGCAGCAGCGGCTGCTCGCGCTGACCGCCGGCGCGGTGTTCCACGACGACCTCGGCCTCGAGGCCGTCCGCGCGCGACTGCGCTACTACCCGCACGACGTGTGGCTCTACCAGCAGGCCGCGGCGTGGTCGGCGATCGGCCAGGACGAGCACCTCGCGCCGCGCGCGGGCATGGTCGGCGACGACCTCGGGTCCCGGATGATCACCGCGCGCGTGTGCCGCACGGCTGAGCTGCTCGCGCTGCTGCAGGAACGCCGGTACGCGCCGTACGACAAGTGGCTCGGCACGGCGCTGGCGCGGATCGACGCCACCGCGACGCTCCGGGCCGCCATGGCTGCCGCGCTGGCGGCCGACGGGTGGCAGGAGCGCCAGGAGCGGCTCGGCGCGGTCCTCGTCGAGCTGGTGCGTCGGCACAACGCCCTCGAGCTCACCGTCGCCGTGCCCGAACGTACGACCCCGTTCCACGGGCGGCTGTTCGCCGTGATCGACGGCGGCTCGGTCGCCCGGCTGCTCGTGGGCGCCGTCGCCGACCCCGAGGTGCGGGCGATCGCCCGGCGGCCGCTCGTCGGTGGTGTCGACCTGCTCAGCGCGAGCACCGACCTCGCCACGGACCCCGGACGCAGCCGCGCGCTACGCGACCTGTACTGAGGTCACTCCGGGATCGCGAGCCGGCGCAGGTTCGCGGAGGCCCGGTCGAGCCCGTCCCAGCCGTCCACCTCGAGCAACGACCAGCTCGCCGTGGGCACGCCGACCCGCACCCGGGCGAGGGTGGTCGGGTCGGAGTCCGCGCCGGCCAGGAGGACCGCCGCCTGCGACATCGTCGGCTCGTGGCCGACCACGAGCACCGTGCGCACGGCAGGGGGGACGGCCCGGACCAGCTCGACCACCGCGCTCGACCCGGCGTAGTAGAGGTCCTCGAGGAACCGCACCTCCGGATCGGCGCCGAGCGCGCCGCGGGCGAGCTCCCACGTCTGACGCGTCCGCACGCTCGCCGAGCAGAGCACGAGGTCGGGCACGAGGTCGTTCGCTGCGAGCGCCGCACCCACCTTCGCCGACTGCTTGCGCCCCACGAGAGACAGCGGGCGCTGGATGTCGGCGATGAGGTCCGGGTGCTCGGCCTTCGCGTGGCGGAGCAGGAGCAGTCGCCGGGGGCCGGTGTCGGACGTCACCGGCTCAGCGTCCCATCCGCGCGACTGCCGTGCGACGGCTCACAGACCCATCGCGTGGTAGCCGCCGTCGACGTGCACGATCTCGCCCGTCGTCGCAGGGAACCAGTCGGACAGCAGCGCGGCGACCGCGCGGGCCGTCGGCTCCGGGTCGAACGCGTCCCAGCCGAGCGGCGCACGCTCGGGCCAGCCGCCCTCCATCGCCTCGAAGCCGGGGATCGACTTGGCGGCCGTCGTGCGGATCGGGCCGGCCGACACCAGGTTGATGCGGATGCCGTGGGGGCCGAGGTCGCGGGCCAGGTAGCGCGAGGTCGACTCGAACGCCGCCTTGGCCACGCCCATCCAGTCGTAGACCGGCCAGGCGTACCGCGCGTCGAACGTGAGGCCCACGATGGCGCCGCCCGAGCTGAGCAGCGGCTGCGTCGCGACGGCGAGCGACTTGAGCGAGTACGCGCTGACCTGCAGCGCGGTCGCGACGTCGTCCCACTCGCCGGCCAGGAAGTTGCCGCCCATGACGGACTGCGGCGCGAACCCGATCGAGTGCACGACGCCGTCGAGCGCGTCGAAGCCCGCCTCCCGGACGCGACCCTCGAGCGCCGCGAGGTCGTCGGCGTCGGTGACGTCGAGCTGGAGGACCTGCGCCTCCTTGGGCAGGCGGCGCGCGATCGCCTGCGTCAGGCGGAACTGGCGGCCGAACGAGGTGAGCAGCACCTCGGCACCCTCCTGCTGCGCGAGGCGCGCCACGTGGAAGGCGATCGAGCCGTCCGTGAGGACACCGGTGACGAGGAGCTTCTTGCCGTCGAGCAGACCCATGAGTGTTCCGTTCTGTGTGTCGCCGTGCAGAAGAGCCGTGCAGAGTGAAAAGAGTGTGTCAGTGGCCCATGCCGAGGCCGCCGTCGACGGGGATGACCGCGCCGGAGATGTAGCCAGCCGCCGCCGAGGCCACGAACTCCACGACCCCGGCCACCTCGTCGGGCTCGGCGAACCGGCCGAGCGGGATGGCGTCGCGGTACGACTTCTGCTTGTCCTCGGGCAGGGCGCGCGTCATGTCGGTGTCGATGAACCCCGGTGCGACGACGTTCGCGGTGATCGCCCGGCCGCCGAGCTCTCGGGTGATCGAGCGGGCCATCCCGACGAGCGCGGACTTCGACGCCGCGTAGTTGACCTGCCCCGCCGAGCCGTACAGGCCGACCACCGAGGAGATGAAGATGATCCGGCCGCGGCGCAGTCGGATCATGCCCTTGCTCGCGCGGCGCGCGCAGCGGAAGGCACCGGTGAGGTTGACGTCGAGGACCTCGGAGAACTCCTCGTCGGTCATCCGCATCAGCAGCTGGTCGCGCGTGACGCCCGCGTTGGCGACGAGCACCTCGACCGGACCGTGCGCGGCCTCGATCTCGGCGAACGCCGCGTCGACGCTGGCGGTGTCGCGGACGTCGCCGACGACCCCGAGGACGCCGGGGGGCAGCTCGCCCGCGCGGTAGATCGTGGCGACCTTGTCGCCGTTCGCCACGAACCGCTCGGCGATCGCCCGGCCGATGCCACGGTTGGCCCCGGTGACGAGGACGCTGCGCGGCGCGAGGGCGGTGGTGGTGTTGTCGGAAGTCTCTGGCACGAGATACGACGCTAGCCGACGTCCGCCGCACGTCACGGCAGGGTCCGCGCCCATGTTCGTCGCGCGGTGTTGTGGGACCCACACAACACGCCTCCTCAGCACCGTCTCAGCGCCGCCGGACTACGATCAGGTAGTGAGCAGCAACCGCCGTCACCCGGCAGTCCCCCCGGGTGAGGTCCACAGCATCACCTCTGCGCCCGAGGCGCTGGCCGATGACCTGGCCCGCCGGCAGAAGCGCTACCTGGTGCAGATGGGCATCCGCGTCGTCTGCTTCGCCGGTGCCGTCTTCTCGTGGGGCCACATCCCGCTGTGGGCGTCGCTCATCCTCATCGTCGCTGCCGTCGTCCTGCCCTACTCGGCCGTGCTGTTCGCGAACGCCGGCCGCGAGCGCCGCGACACCGACGGGACGTTCATGACGTCGCGCGAGATCGGTCCGGGCACCGGCGCGCCCCGCGGGCTCGGCCCCTCGGACGACCACCCGGACGGTCGCGCGTGAGCCTGTTCGGCCCCGTCCCCGACGCCGTGGACGAGCTGGTCTGCAGCAGCCGCGGCTGCCGGGCGGAGGCGACCTGGGGTCTGCTCTGGAACAACCCGAAGCTGCACACCCCCGACCGGCGCAAGGTCTGGCTCGCGTGCGACGACCACCGCGAGCACCTCAGCCAGTTCCTCGACACGCGTGGCTTCCTGCGCGACGTCGTCCCCGCGGCGGAGCTCGAGCCCGCCACCGGACCATGAGTCCCGCGGCCCGCCGCGCGACCGGGCTGGTGCTGCTCGGCGTCGTCGTCGCGGTCGCCTGCACGTTCCTCGGCCGGTGGCAGTGGAACCGGCACGTCTGGCGCGACGCGGCGATCGACGTGGTGGAGACCAACTGGTCGGCGGACCCGGTCCCCCTCGACACGGTGCTGCCGACGACGGACACCCCGCTCACCGACGACGACATCTGGCGCCGCGTGACGGTGGTCGGACACTACGAGCCGGACGCGACCGCACTGCTGCGGAACCGACCCGTCGACGGCGCCCCCGCGTACCACGTGCTCGTCCCGTTCGTCGTCGAGGACGCCTCGGCGGGCACCGCGCCGACGCCCACGCAGGCCGGCACGGTGCTCGTCGTCGACCGCGGCTGGGTGGACCCGGGTGCGGACGCGAGCGTCGACGTCGCCGCGCCCGCGCCGCCCGAGGGCTCCGTCATGCTCACGGCGCGGCTGCGCCAGGACGAGCCGGCGTCGACGCGCACCGCGCCGCCCGGCCAGGTCCAGGCCATCTCGGCCGAGCAGGTGCTCGCCGCCGGCGGTGTCGAGGGCGAGACCTACGACGCCTACGGGGCGATGACCGCGGAGGACCCGTCGGTCTCCCCCGTGCCCGGCGCGCTGCCGCCCCCCAGCACCGACCCGGGCTCGCACCTGTCCTACGCGTTCCAGTGGTGGACGTTCGCCCTGGGCGGCCTGATCGCGTTCAGCCTGGGTGCCCGTCGCGAGCTGCAGGACGAGCGCGCGTTCCGTGACGCCGAGGGACCGGCGCCGAAACCCGCCCCGGTCCAGGTCTCCCCGTCGGGTGTCGAGCTGTGGCCGACGCGCGACACCCCTCGGCCGACGCCGGGCGCTCCGGACGCCCCGCGCCGCCGCGGAGGTCGCGACGAGGACGCCGAGGACGCGCTCATCGACGCCCAGCTCGCCGAGGCGGCGGGACGCGAGGACCACCCCCGCTGAACGGTGCCGGCACCGTTCGTCTGGCGCAGGAGCGACCTCCGTGATGTGGTGTGGGTCACACACCAACCAGGAGGAATCACGCATGCGACCCAGACTCATCAAGCTCGTCGTCGCTCTCGCCATGGCGCTGGGGCTGACCGCCCTCGGCGCGGCACCCGCCCTCGCCAGTACCGGAGGGACCCCCGACGGGAACACCCACCCGAACGTCGGACTGATCCTCTTCTACAGCGCTGACGGCCGATTCCGGTGCAGCGCGACCCTCGTCTCCCCGACGGTGCTGATCACCGCTGCGCACTGCACGGACGGGACGCTCGGCAAGACGCTGGTCACGTTCAAGTCCGTCATCGCCGAGCAGCCGCCGAGCGGGTTCCCGGTCGCCGCCAACCCGGCCGCCGGCTACACGCAGGCCGAGATCGAGGCCGCCGGCTACCTCTCGGGGACTGCGTACACGCACCCCGACTACTCCGACTTTACCGACCTCGACAACTGGAACGACGTCGGCGTCATCGTGCTCGACCGCGCGGTGACGGGCATCGCCCCGGCGAACATCGCCGACGTGGGTTACCTCGACGCATACGCGCAGCCGGTGCTCAACCAGACGCTGTTCACGGCCGTCGGGTACGGCACCGAGGTCCGCAAGCCTGACTCCGGCCCGCAGAAGCCGCAGCCGATGAGCTATCCGTTGATCCGCCGGTATGTCGACATGCCGGGCCAGAAGCTCACCCCGCAGATCCTGCAGACCAACGGGAACGAGAAGGACACCCGCGGAACCGGTGGCACGTGCTTCGGGGACTCGGGCGGGCCGGTGTTCCTCAACGGCAACATCGTCGCCGTGACCAGCTACGGCTACACCGCCAACTGCCGGTACCTCGGCGGCTATCAGCGGGTCGACATCGCCGTCGTCCAGGACTGGTTGGCCGAGTTCGGCCTCTGAGCGGACGGGTGACGCCCCGGCCCACGTGGCCGGGGCGTCATCCTGCGTGGCGGCTCAGGCCAGCGCGATGAGGTCGAGGTAGGCCGGGCTCCACAGGTCCTCGTCGCCGTCGGGCAGCAGGAGCACCCGCTCGGGGTCGAGGGCCGCGACGGCGCCCTCGTCGTGCGACACCAGCACGACGGCCCCGGCGTAGCCGCGCAGTGCCGCGAGGATCTCCTCGCGCGACGCCGGGTCGAGGTTGTTCGTCGGCTCGTCGAGCAGCAGGACGTTCGCGCTCGAGACGACGAGGGACGCGAGCGCCAGGCGGGTCTTCTCGCCGCCCGATAGCACGCGGGCGGGCTTGTCGGCGTCGTCGCCGGAGAACAGGAACGAGCCCAGCACCGAGCGCACCTGGGTCTCGGTGAGGTCGGGCGCGGACGACTTGAGGTTCTCGACGACGGTGCGGTCCATGTCGAGCGTCTCGTGCTCCTGCGCGTAGTAGCCCAGCTTGAGACCGTGACCCGGGCGGACCTCACCGGTGTCGGACCGCTCGACGCCGCCGAGGATGCGCAGCAGCGTCGTCTTGCCGGCGCCGTTGAGCCCGAGCACGACGACCTTGCTCCCCCGGTCGATCGCCAGGTCGACGTCGGTGAAGACCTCCTGGGACCCGTACGTCTTGGACAGCCCGGAGGCCGTGAGTGGCGTCTTGCCGCACGCGGCCGGCTCGGGGAACCGCAGGCGCGCGACCTTGTCCGACGCGCGGACGTCCTCGAGCCCGGACAGCAGGCGCTCGGCGCGGCGCGCCATGTTCTGCGCGGCGACCGTCTTGGTGGCCTTGGCGCGCATCTTGTCGGCCTGCGCCATGAGCGCCGACGCCTTCTTCTCGGCGTTGGCCCGCTCGCGGCGGCGGCGCTTCTCGTCGGTCTCGCGCTGCTGCAGGTACGCGTCCCAGCCGAGCGCGTACTGGTCCAGCTGCGAGCGGTTGGCGTCCAGGTGGAACACCTTGTTCACCACGGCCCGCAGCAGGTCGGCGTCGTGCGAGATGACGATCAGGCCACCCGAGTAGGACTTCAGGTAGTCGCGCAACCACATGATCGAGTCGGCGTCGAGGTGGTTGGTCGGCTCGTCGAGCAGCAACGTCTCGACGCCCGAGAACAGGATGCGGGCCAGCTCGACGCGGCGTCGCTGGCCCCCGGAGAGCGTGCCGATGGTCTGGCCGAGGACCCGCTCGTCGAGCCCCAGGTTCGACGCGATCCGGTGGGCCTCGCTCTCGGCGGCGTACCCGCCGGCGGCGTTGAAGCGCGAGTCGAGCCGGGAGTACCGGTCCATCGCCTTCTCGCGGACGGCGTCGTCCTCGCTGGCCATCGCGACCTCGGTGGCGCGCATGGCACGGACGACCTCGTCGAGGCCGCGGGCCGAGAGCACCCGGTCCATCGCGAGCTGCTCGAGGTCGCCGGTGCGGGGGTCCTGCGGGAGGTAGCCCACCTCGCCGCCGCGGACGATCTGGCCGCCGGTGGGCTGCGTCTCCCCCGCCAGCGTCTTGGTGAGAGTGGTCTTGCCGGCGCCGTTGCGACCGACCAGACCGATCCGGTCGCCGGCCGCGATGCGGAACGACGACTCCTCGAGCAGCACTCGTGCGCCGATGCGCAGCTCGACAGCCTGGGCAGTGATCACTTGACGGTTTCCTCCGAGTTCGCCGCGCTGGCGTTGGCCGCGGGCACAAACGCCAGCAAGTCTACGACCGGCTAGCGTGGCGACCGGCCGCAGGGTCCCGACGGCGCCCCGCACGCGCGGGATCGCCGCACCCACCACGACCATCGAGGGGTAGCCATGACCAGCGCACCTGGCAACGAGACCGCCGCCGCATCCGCCTCTGCTCTTCCGGCTCCGGCCGCGCGCGCCTCGGTGGCCACCGACGTCGCGCTCGTCGCCACGTTCGCCGCGTTCATCGCCGTGTGCGCGATCCTGCCCGGCATCCCCACCCCGTCGGGCGTGCCCATCACGCTGCAGACGTTCGGCGTCATCCTGGCCGGTCTGGTGCTCGGCTGGCGCCGCGGCGCCCTCGCGGTGCTGCTGTACCTCGCGCTCGGCCTGGCGGGGCTCCCGATCTTCGCCGAGGGCACCGGCGGTCTCGTCGTGCTGAGCAAGCCGTCGGTGGGCTACCTGCTCGCGTTCCCGTTAGCCGCGGCGCTCGCCGGCGTCTTCGGCGGCCTGGCGCTGCGTGTCACCTCCGGCTGGCGGTACCCGGTCCTCGTGCTGGCCGGCCTGGCCGCGAGCTTCCTGACCATCCACCCCGCCGGCATCGTCGGCCTCATGGCCCGCCTGGGCCTGAGCTTCCGCGAGGCCTTCGCCATCGACCTCGTCTACTGGCCCGGCGACGTGCTCAAGAACCTCGCCGCCGCGGCCGTCGCCCTGGCCGTCTTCAAGGCGTTCCCCGACATGCTGCGCACCCGCCGCTGACGCTCGCGTGATCGCCCTCGACGACGTCCTCGTCACCGCCTACAGCCCTGACCCGGCGGGCGGCGCCGACCGCGTCGTCCGGCTGCTCGGGCCGGTGACGCTGGAGCTCGCCGAGCACCGCGTCGCGATCATCGGGGCGAACGGCTCGGGCAAGTCGACGCTCGCGCGCCTGCTCAACGGCCTCGTCCTGCCGTCGTCGGGGACCGTCCGCGTGGACGGCCTGGACACCGCGCGGGACGGGGCAGCGGTGCGTCGCCGGGTGGCCTTCATGTTCACCGATCCCGACGCGCAGCTCGTCATGCCGACGCCGGTCGAGGACGTCGCCCTGTCCCTGCGCCGCCTGTCGCTGACCCCGGCCGGGCGGGACGTCGCCGCGCGCGCGGCGCTCGACCGGTTCGGGCTGGCCGACCGGGCAGAGGTCCCCGTGCACGCGCTGAGCGGCGGTCAGCGACAGCTCCTCGCGCTCGCCTCGGTGCTGGCCACGGAGCCCGCCGTCCTGGTGTGCGACGAGCCCACGACCCTGCTGGACCTGCGCTGGCGCAGCGTCGTCGACGGGCTGCTCGCGGACCTCGACCAGCAGGTAATCGTGGTGACGCACGACCTCGACGCCGCACTCCGGGCCGACCGCGTGCTGGTGGTCGACGACGGCGCCGTGGTGTTCGACGGCGACCCGGCATCGGCCGTCGCGTCGTACCGGGCGCTCATGGAGATCCGGTCGTGAGCGGCCCGATCCGGCCGCCGTGGGCCGGGCCGCTCGGGCTCTACCACCCGGGGACCACCGTCATCCATCGCGCCCCGGCCGGCCTCAAGCTCGCGTTCCTCACCGTCTTCGCGATCGGGATCGTGGCGTTCCATGGTCCCCTGTCCGCGGTGCTCGCCCTGGGCGTCGCGCTGCTTGCCCAGCTGGTCGCGCGCATCCCTTGGCACCGGACCACCCGCGGCCTGGTCCCGGCCCTCGTCACTGCCGGGCTCGTCGGCGCGTACCAGTGGTGGGCGCGCGGTTGGGCGACCGCCGTGGAGGTCGCGGTCGACCTCGTGGCCCTCGTGCTCATGGCCGCCGTCGTCACCGCGACCACCCGGGCCGACAGCCTCCTCGACGTCCTCGCGCGGCTGGCGCGCCCGCTGCGGCACGTAGGCCTCGCGCCCGAGACGTTCGCGCTGGTCGTCGGCCTGTTCCTGCGGACCGTCCCGGTGCTCGCCCGGATGTCGCTGGAGACGCGGGACGCCGCCCGGGCCCGCGGCCTCGACCGCGAACCGCGTGCCATCCTCGTCCCCGCCGCGGTGCGGATGGTCGCCCACGCCCGCGCGACCGGCGACGCCCTGGCCGCGCGGGGGCTCGGCGAGGATTGATCACCCGCTCTCGACGAGCGCCGACGGCACGACGCGGCTACGTTGCCTCGGTGACGTTCCAGGAGGGTGGAAGCTTCGGCGGCGGACGCGTTCGTACCGGCGGCAACGGCGGCAAGATCGCCGCGGGCGGCGGCGGCGCCGTCGGCATCATCGTGCTGCTCGTCTACCTGTTCTCCAACGGCCAGGTGGACCTGACCGGGGTCGCCGGCGGCGGCGGCGCACCCCAGCCCGAGGGCACGGTCGGCGAGTGCACGGCGGAGCAGGCCAACACGGACCGCACGTGCCGCCTGAGCGCGACGCTGGACTCGCTCGACACCTACTGGGCCGCCACCGTCACCGCGGCCGGCGGCCAGTTCAGCCAGCCGGACGCCGTCGCGTTCACCGACTCCATCAGCACCGGCTGCGGCGACGCGACGAGCGCCACCGGCCCGTTCTACTGCCCGCCCGACGCGACGATCTACCTCGACGTCAGCTTCTACGACCAGCTCAGCCAGCTCGGCGGCGAGGACGGCCCCCTGGCCGAGGAGTACGTCACCGCGCACGAGTACGGCCACCACATCCAGCAGATCACGGGCGTCATGGACAAGGCCGACCGCCAGGACACGGGTGCCGACTCCGACTCGGTCCGCGTCGAGCTCCAGGCCGACTGCTACGCCGGGATGTGGGCGGGGACGGCGGCCAACACGATCGACCCCGACACCGGCGTCGCCTACCTCGACCCGATCACGCCGGAGCAGCTGCAGAACGCGCTCGGCGCGGCGGCCGCGGTCGGGGACGACAACATCCAGAAGCAGTCGGGCGGCGGCGTGAACTCCGACTCGTGGACGCACGGCTCGAGCGAGCAGCGCGAGCGCTGGTTCACCACGGGCTACCAGCAGCGCACGTTCCAGGCCTGCGACACGTTCGCCACCGACCAGCTCTGACGGCACTCCCGAAGGAACGAACGGGTCATTCACCCCTGTGAGCAGCGCGTTCGTGCTGCTAGCGTCGGCCGCATGAGCACACCGCGCGCGGCCGTGGCAAGGATCGCCCTCCTCGTCGCCCTGGGCGGTGCGGCCTTGGCCGCCTGTTCCAGTAGCGAAGACTCTTCCGGAGCCACTCTCGAGTCCAGCGACGTCGTCGGGACCTGGTCGCAGACGGACACCGAGCCCCCGGTCGACCTCGAGCTCATGGAAGACGGCACAGTCAGCGGCAGCGACGGGTGCAACCAGCTGAACGGCACCTGGAAGATCGACGGCTCCGAGGTCGAGTTCGGTCCGTTCGCCGCGACCATGATGGCGTGCGAGGACGTCAACACCTGGCTGTCCGCAGCCACATCGGCCAACGTCGACGGCGAAGAGATGACGGTGTACAACGAGGACCACAAGGAGATCGGCGCCCTGTTCAAGGAGTGACGCCCGAACGATGGAAAGGCGCTCGCTCCGCGAGAGAAACAGCTGCGTCCGACGTGTCCGGAACGGTTCAGAACGCTTCCGAACAGATGAAACTTCAGGTCAGCGACACCAAAGGCCCCGGTCAGCACGCCCGACCGGGGCCTTTGGTGTGGCTTGCTCAGATGTTGAAGCCGAGGGCCCGCATCTGCTCGCGCCCGTCGGGCGTGATCTTCTCGGGGCCCCACGGCGGCATCCAGACCCAGTTGATGCGGAAGCCGTCGACCAGCCCGTCGAGGGCCTGCGCCGACTGGTCCTCGATGACGTCGGTCAGCGGACAGGCCGCCGACGTGAGCGTCATGTCGATGACCGCCGTGTTGGTCTGGTCGATCGTCAGGCCGTAGACCAGCCCGAGGTCCACCACGTTGATGCCCAGCTCGGGGTCGATGACGTCGCGCATGGCCTCCTCGACGTCGGCCACCGTGACGGGTGCGGGCGTGTCCGTGCTCATGAGTTCTCCCGTGCGCCGGTCTTGATGAGTGCGTCGGTCAGCGCCGCCCAGCCGAGCAGGGCGCACTTGATCCGCGCGGGGTACTTGGCCACGCCGGTGAAGGCGGTGGCGTCGCCGAGGGAGTCCTCGGMCTCGTCGTCGAGCCCCGCGCCGCGCGTCTGCATGAGCGCGCGGAACGTGCCGCCGATCTGGTCGACGGTGGCCAGGTCGTTGCCGACCACCAGGTCGTGCAGCACCGAGACGGAGGCCTGCGAGATGCTGCAGCCCTGCCCGTCCCAGCGCACGTCCCGGACGACGCCGTCGTCCGAGAGGTCGACCTGCAGCGTGACCTCGTCGCCGCACGTCGGGTTCACCTGGTGGGACTCGCCCGTGTGCAGGTGCAGGTCCCCCGCCGCGCCCAGTCCCTTGCCGTGCGGGAACTTCGCGTGGTCGAGGATGACCTGCTGGTACAGCTGCTCCATCGATCCCGTGCTCATGACACCTCCAGACCGAAGAACGCCCGGACCCCCGTCAGTGCTTCCCGGAAGACCTCGATCTCCTCGTCGGTCGTGTAGACCGCGGCGCTGGCGCGCGACGTCGACGCGACGCCGAACCGCCGGTGCAGGGGCTGCGCGCAGTGGTGGCCCACCCGCACGGCCACGCCGGCGTCGTCGAGCACCTGGCCCACGTCGTGCGCGTGCACACCGTCGACCACGAACGAGACGGTCGCCAGGCGGTCGCGCGCGTCGGTCGGGCCGATGACCCGCACACCCGGCACGGACGCGACGGCGTCGAGCAGCAGCCCGGCCAGGTGCGCCTCGTGCGCGGCGACCGCGTCCATGCCCAGCTCGGCCAGGTACGACGCGGCGGCGCCCATGCCCACGGCCTGGGACACCATCTGCGTGCCCGCCTCGAACCGCTGCGGCGGCGGTGCGTACGTCGTCGACTCCATGGTGACGACCTCGACCATCGAGCCGCCGGTGGTCACGGGCGGCATGGCCTCGAGCAGCTCGCGCCGCCCGTACAGCGCGCCGACGCCCGTGGGACCGAGCATCTTGTGCCCCGAGAACGCCGCGAAGTCGACGCCGAGGGCCGTGAGGTCCACGGGCAGGTGCGGGACCGACTGGCAGGCGTCCAGCACCGTCAGCGCCCCCACGGAGCGGGCCCGCGCGACGAACGGCGCGACCGGCGTGATCGCGCCCGTCACGTTCGACGCGTGCGTGAACGCCAGCACCTTGGTGCGGTCGGTGACCACGGTGTCGAGGTCGTCCAGCCGGATCCGGCCGTCGTCGTCGACCCCGAGCCACTTCAGCGTCGCGCCCGTGCGGAACGCGAGCTCCTGCCACGGCACGAGGTTCGCGTGGTGCTCCGCCTCGGTGACCACGATCTCGTCGCCGGGACCGAGCGCGAACTGCCGCGCCGCCGCTCCCCCGCGCCCGAGCGACGCGTTCGACATCGCGTACGCGACGAGGTTGAGCCCGGCCGTCGCGTTGGACGTCCAGACCAGCGACCCCGGCGAGACGCCGACGAACGACGCCACGCGGTCCCGCGCGTCCTCGAACGCCTCGGTCGCTTCCTCGGCGAGCTGGTGCGCCCCGCGGTGCACGGCGGCGTTGCGCTGGACGTAGAAGTCCTGCTCGGCGTCGAGGACGACCTCGGGCTTCTGCGAGGTGGCCCCCGAGTCGAGGTACACCAGGGGGCGCCCGCCGCGCAGCGTCCGCGCGAGCAGCGGGAAGTCCGCGCGCACGGCCGCGAGCTCGGACGCGTCGAGCGTCCGGGCTGCGCCGTCGAGGAGACTGGTCATGGGGTGCTCAGAGAACCGTCGCGCTCGACAGGAAGCGGTCGTAGCCCTCGTTCTCGAGGCGGTCGGCCAGCTCGGGCCCGCCCTCCTCGGCGACCTTGCCGTCGACGAAGACGTGCACGAAGTCGGGCGTGATGTAGCGCAGGATCCGCGTGTAGTGCGTGATCAGCAGGACGCCGACGTCCGGGTTCTCCTTGACGCGGTTGACCCCCTCGGACACCACGCGCAGCGCGTCGACGTCGAGGCCGGAGTCGGTCTCGTCGAGGATCGCGAACTTCGGCTTGAGGAGCTCCATCTGCAGGATCTCGTGGCGCTTCTTCTCGCCGCCCGAGAAGCCCTCGTTGACGGAGCGCTCGGCGAACGCCGGGTCCATGCGCAGGTCGTCCATCGCCTTGCGGACGTCCTTGACCCACGTGCGCAGCGGCGGCGCCTGACCGTCGATCGCCGTCTTCGCGGTGCGCAGGAAGTTGCTCACGCTGACGCCGGGGACCTCGACCGGGTACTGCATCGCGAGGAACAGGCCCGCACGAGCGCGGGCGTCGACGGAGAGCGCGAGGACGTCCTCACCGTCGAGTGTCACGCTGCCGCTGGTGACGTGGTACTTCGGGTGGCCGGCCAGCGAGTACGCGAGCGTGGACTTGCCGGAGCCGTTCGGGCCCATGATGGCGTGCGTCTCGCCGCTCGCGACSGTCAGGTCGACGCCGCGCAGGATCTGCTTGGGGCCTTCCTTGGTCTCGACGCTGACGTGCAGGTCGCGGATCTCCAGGGTGGACATGCTGTTCCTTCCAGACTTCTTCAGAGCGGGGCGTCGACGTCGACCAGCACGCGCTGGCCGTCGACGGTCACGGGGTAGACAGGGACGGGCTGGACGGCGGGCGGGCCCGTGGGCTTGCCGGTCCGCAGGTCGAACCGCGAGCCGTGGAGCCAGCACTCGATCGTGCAGCCCTCCACCTCGCCGTCCGACAGCGAGACGGCGCCGTGGGAGCAGATGTCGCTGATGGCGTGCAGCTCGCCGTCCTCGTCGCGCACCAACGCGACCTCGACGGTGCCGTGCTCGGCCTCCAGCTCGACGCGGAACGTGCCCTCGACGGGCACGTCCTCGTCGTAGCAGGCGAGCTGCGCGGTCATGCGCCCTCCGTCGTCAGGCCCACCTCGGAACCGTCGAGCGTCGGCGTGGCGCCGAGCACGCTCATCGACTTCTCCAGCTCGGCC
This sequence comes from Cellulomonas sp. P5_E12, assembly GCF_054049315.1. Classification (NCBI taxonomy): domain Bacteria; kingdom Bacillati; phylum Actinomycetota; class Actinomycetes; order Micrococcales; family Cellulomonadaceae; genus Cellulomonas; species Cellulomonas sp. P5_E12. Next base: position 14,225 of record NZ_JBFUMP010000033.1, read on the forward strand.
TCGATCGACGCGATGAGCCGCTCCTCGACCGACGGGACGCCGATCTCGTGGATGAGCTCGGCGAAGAAGCCCCGCACCACGAGCCGACGGGCGTCGGGCTCCGGGATGCCGCGGGCGCGCAGGTAGAACAGCTGCTCGTCGTCGAACCGGCCGGTCGCGCTGGCGTGGCCGGCGCCCTCGATGAGACCGGTCTCGATCTCGAGGTTGGGCACCGAGTCGGCGCGCGCTCCGTCGGAGAGCACCAGGTTGCGGTTGAGCTCGTACGTGTCGGTGCCCTCGGCCTCGGCACGGATGAGGACGTCGCCGACCCACACCGTGTGCGCGCCCTCGCCCTGCAGCGCGCCCTTGTACGCGACGCGCGAGATGCAGTTGGGCACCGCGTGGTCGACGAAGAGGCGCTGCTCCTGGTGCTGGCCCGCGTCCGCGAAGTACAGCCCCAGCATCTTGACGTTGGCGCCCTCGCCGACGAACTCGGCGTCCGGCGTGATCCGCACGACGTCGCCGCCGAGCGTCACCGCGATGTGCTTGACGGTGGCGTCGCGGCCGATGCGGAGGCGGTGCGACGACGCGTGCACGGAGCCCTCGGCCCAGTCGTGCACGGTGACGACCGTGAGGTGGGCGCCCTCGTCGGCGACGATCTCGACGGTCTCCGTGAGCGCGGCGTGACCGACGTGGTCGATGACGACGACGGCCTGCGACATCGGCTTCGCGTGCACCAGCAGGTGCGTGGCGCTGGGCTCGAGCGCGGCCTCGTGCGTGCCGGCGCCCTCGACGCCCTCGATGCGGATCGACGTCACCTCGGAGGCGACGGMCTCCTGCGGGATCGTGACGATGGTCGCCCGCGGGAACGACGCCCAGGCCACGGCGGCGGCGCGGTCGCCGGGCTTGCCGGCCTTCCCGAGCCTGGCGTCGTCGCGCTCGACGATCTCGACGGTGACCTCGGGTGCCTCGACGACGGTCGTGAGCACGCCGTGGCCGTCCAGCACGCCGTCGGTCGCCGCGGCGAACAGCGGGGCGAGCCGGGCGACGGGAGCGAACCGCCACTCCTCCTCGCGGCCGTTGGGCACCGGGAAGTCGGCGACGTCGAACGATGTGGGCCGCGAGGCGCGGGACGCCTCGGGCGCCGGCCCGACACCGTGGGTGTGGCTCCCGTCGGCGACCGCGCGCGAGTGGTCGGTCGACAGGGAGTCTGTGGTGGTCGTCATCAGCCGACGGCCCCTTCCATCTGCAGCTCGATGAGGCGGTTCAGCTCGAGGGCGTACTCCATGGGCAGCTCACGGGCGATGGGCTCGACGAACCCGCGCACGATCATGGCCATGGCCTCGGTCTCGGGCATGCCTCGGGACATCAGGTAGAACAGCTGGTCCTCGCTCACGCGCGACACGGTCGCCTCGTGGCCCATCGACACGTCGTCCTCGCGGACGTCGACGTACGGATAGGTGTCGGAGCGGGAGATCTGGTCGACCAGCAGGGCGTCGCAGAGCACGTTCGACGCGGAGTGGTGGGCGCCCTCGAGCACCTGGACCAGCCCGCGGTAGGACGTGCGGCCACCGCCGCGCGCGACCGACTTGGAGACGATCGAGCTGGACGTGTGGGGCGCGGCGTGCACCATCTTGGCGCCCGCGTCCTGGTGCTGGCCCGCGCCGGCGAACGCGATCGACAGCGTCTCGCCGCGCGCGTGCTCGCCGAGCAGGTAGATGGCCGGGTACTTCATGGTGACCTTGGAGCCGATGTTGCCGTCGACCCACTCCATGGTCGCGCCCTCGGCCGCGGTCGCCCGCTTGGTGACGAGGTTGTACACGTTGTTCGACCAGTTCTGGATGGTCGTGTACCGGACGCGCGCGTTCTTCTTGACGATGATCTCGACGACCGCGGAGTGCAGCGAGTCGCTCGAGTACACCGGCGCCGTGCAGCCCTCGACGTAGTGCACGTACGAGCCCTCGTCGGCGATGATCAGCGTCCGCTCGAACTGGCCCATGTTCTCGGTGTTGATCCGGAAGTAGGCCTGCAGCGGGATCTCGACGTGCACGCCCGGCGGCACGTAGACGAACGAGCCGCCCGACCACACGGCGGTGTTGAGCGAGGCGAACTTRTTGTCCCCGGGCGGGATGACCGAGCCGAAGTACTGCTCGAAGATCTCCGGGTGCTCGCGCAGCGCGGTGTCGGTGTCGAGGAAGATGACGCCCTGCTCCTCGAGCGACTCCTGGATCTGGTGGTAGACGACCTCGGACTCGTACTGCGCGGCGACGCCGGCGACGAGGCGCTGCTTCTCGGCCTCCGGGATGCCCAGGCGGTCGTACGTGCTCTTGATGTCGTCGGGCAGGTCCTCCCAGCTGGTGGCCTGCTTCTCCGTGGAGCGCACGAAGTACTTGATGTTGTCGAAGTCGATGCCCGACAGGTCCGAGCCCCACCAGGGCATGGGCTTCTTGTCGAACAGGCGCAGCGACTTCAGGCGCGTCTTGAGCATCCACTCGGGCTCGTTCTTGAGCGCGGAGATCTCCCGGACCTTGGCCTCCGACAGACCACGGGTCGCGACGGACCCGGCCGTGTCGGCGTCGTGCCAGCCGTAGTTGTAGTTCCCGATGGAGGCGATGGCCTCGTCCTGGGTCATCTGCGGGGCGTTGGCCGCCGCAGTGCTGTCGGTCTGTGCACTCATGCTGAATGTCCTTCCACGGAGGGCACGGGGTGGGCAGGGGCGTTCGTGTGGGGGGCGAGCGTCAGGCTGGTCAGAGGAATGTTCGTGGTGCAGACGTGGCCGCCTCCGGCCAGCGTCGAGAGGCGCTGCACGTGCACGCCGAGCAGGCGGGAGAACGCCCGCGCCTCGGCCTCGCAGAGCTGGGGGAACTCGTGGGCGACGTCCTGCACGGGGCAGTGCCCCTGGCACAGCTGCATGGCGGCACCGCCGGGGGCAGGGCGGGCGGACGCGGCGTACCCGTCGGCGGCCAGGCCGTCGGCGAGCACCCGGACGCGGGCGGCGACGTCGTCGCCGGCCGCGAGGACCGCGGCGGCGTGCCGCTCCTCCAGGTCGCGGACCCGCCGCTCGGCGAAGCCCTCGACCGCCTCGGGACCGGCGGTCTCGGCAAGGAAGCGCAGCGCCTGCGCCGCGATCTCGGAGTAGCGGTGCGACAGGGCGGCCTGGCCGCGGCTGGTGACCACGTAGCGGCGTGCGGGCCTGCCGCGCCCCTGCGGGCCGCGCGCGCCGTCGTGCACGGCGATCTGGTCGGTGGCCTCGAGGACCCCCAGGTGCCGACGGATTCCGGCGGGCGCGAGGTCGAGCTGGGCCGCGAGCTCGGCGGCGGACACGGGTCCGGCGCTCGCGACGATCTGGAGCACACGCTGGCGCGTGCCGGCGTCGGACTCGGGACTGTCGGCCACGACGTGGTCGACCGAGGGCAGCGTCGCGCTCATGCCACACCTCCGTCGGTCTCGTCAGGATGCGGGGGCAGACGACACCCCGCGATATTGACAACATCCTTGTTGCCAATATCGATCCCTGCAAGCAAGGAGACCCTTCGCTGAGGGTCGCGTCCCTCACACCCGCGCGCGCCGGCGGCGCGCGGCGGGCGCCCTAGACTTCCCTCTCGTGCCCGACACCCCCGCGCTCGAGATCTCCGGGCTCGTCAAGCGCTACGGCGGACGCGCCGTCGTCGACGGGATTGACCTCGTCGCGCACCACGGCCAGGTGACCGCGGTGCTCGGCCCCAACGGCGCGGGAAAGACCACGACGGTCGAGTGCTGCGAGGGCCTGCGGGAGCCCGACGACGGCACCGTCCGGGTGCTGGGTCGGGACCCGCTCACGCAGGCACGCGACCTGCGGCCGCGGGTCGGCGTCATGCTGCAGGACGGCGGCCTGCCCACCGGCGTCCGCGCGCACGAGATGCTGGCCCACGTCGCCAAGATGTACGCAGAGCCGCGTGACCTCGGCGAGCTGACCGAGCGGCTCGGCCTCGGGTCGTTCGCGCGCACCACCGTCCGCCGCCTCTCCGGTGGCCAGCGGCAGCGCCTCGCCCTCGCCGCCGCGATCGTCGGCCGGCCGGAGGTGGTGTTCCTCGACGAGCCGAGCGCGGGGATGGACCCGCAGTCGCGGCACGCCGTGTGGGACCTCGTGCGCGAGCTTCGCGACGAGGGCGTCGCGGTGCTGCTCACGACGCACCTCATGGACGAGGCCGAGGACCTCGCCGACCAGGTCGTCGTCGTCGACCACGGCCGCGTGATCGCACAGGGCTCCGTGCCGTCGCTCGTCGCGTCGACCGACGACCAGTCGCTGCGACTCGAGGCCACCGGCGGGCTGGACCTCGGCACCGCGCTGGGCCCCGGCTTCGTCGTCACCGAGCCCCGCGCCGGCTCCTACACGGTGACCGGCGCCGTCGACCCGCGGACCGTCGCCTCCCTCACCGGCTGGCTCGCGCAGCAGGACGTCCTCGTCACGCAGCTGTCCGTCGGCCGTCGCACGCTCGAGGACGTCTTCCTCGACCTCACCGGACGGAACCTGCGATGAGCGCCGCCGCCGCACAGCACCCTCCGCGCCTGCCGGCACCCACACTGCAGCGCGTCGTCGCGCAGACCTCGTTCGAGGCGCGCGCCATCCTGCGCAACGGCGAGCAGCTGCTCGTCACGGTCATCGTCCCGGTGCTCGTGCTCGTCGGGCTGACACGCGCGACCGCGATCGACCTCGACACCGGCGGCGCGAGCCGGATCGACTTCCTGACCCCGGGCGTCCTCGCCCTCGCCGTGATGACGACGTCCTTCACCTCGCAGGCGATCGCCTCGTCGTTCGACCGCCGCAACGGCGTGCTCCGGCTCCTCGCGACGACCCCGCTCGGCCGTAGCGGGCTGCTCGCCGGCAAGGTGCTGGGCGTGCTGGTGGTCGAGATCGTGCAGGTCGTGATCATCGGTGCGACCGCGCTGCTGCTCGGCTGGCACCCGGACCCCGCCGGGCTGCTCCTGGCCGTCGTGGCGATCGTCCTCGGCACCGCCGCCTTCACCGCGCTCGCCCTGCTCGTCGCCGGGACCCTGCGTGCCGAGGCCGTGCTGGCCGTCGCCAACCTGCTCCTGCTCGTCCTCGCCGTCGCGGGCGGGGTCATCATCCCGGCGAGCCAGCTGCCGGGGCCGATGGCGCACGTCGCGCTGCTGCTGCCGTCGGGAGCGCTCGGCGAGGCCATGCGGGAGACCCTCATGCACGGCGTGCTGCCGGCCTGGTCCGTCGTGGTGCTCGTCGCCTGGGCCGCCGCCCTGGGCTGGGGCGCGAGCCGCCTGTTCCGCTGGCACTGACCGCTACCGTGGGCCGATGGAGCCCGCGCAGGACGGCACCTTCCAGACGGCCCTCGCCGCCGAGTACGCCGCGCTCGTGCGGACCGTCTCCGAGTTCGACGGCCGGCTCCTGACCGTGAAGAGCTGGTCGGTCACGCTGAGCCTCGCCGGCCTCGGCCTCGGCTTCCAGCAGGAGCACTACGCACTGTTCGCCCTGGCCGCCGCCACGGGTGCTGCGTTCTGGCTGATCGAGGCGATGACCAAGCGGCACCAGGTCCGCTACTACCCCCGGATGCGGCAGATCGAGGCGTGGTCGGCGTCGTGGACGGAGCTGCAGCTGGGCGGGGTGCCCGTCTCGGCACCCCGGATCGACGCTGCGTGGACCGCCGCGGGTCGGCCCGACCCGGCCGCCGCCCTCGCCGAGCCGCCGCGCGAGATGACGAGCGAGGAGATCCGTCGGATGCGCCGGCACACCGCCTGGCTCCCCCACGTGTTCGTGCCCAGCGCCTTCGCCGTCGTCGTCGGCCTCGTCCTGACGCTGCTCGCCGCCGGCGGGGCGCTCGACATCCCGCTGTGACGAGCCTCGCCCGCCGGGCGGTCGGGAGCACCGGGACCGGACCGTAGGCTGGTCGACGTGAGCTCGACGCCTGCCCTCGACGCCCCCTCGTCGACCCTCGACCGGATCCGCGACCGGTGGACCTGGACGGCCGTCGTCGCCAACCTCGTCGGGCAGATCGCGATCATCGTCACCGGTGGCGCCGTGCGGCTCACCGGCTCGGGCCTGGGCTGCTCGACGTGGCCCCAGTGCGAGCCCGGGCAGTTCACGCCGCAGCTCCACGAGGCGACGTCGCTGCACCCCTTCATCGAGTTCGGCAACCGGACCGTCAGCTTCGTGCTGGTCGTCATCGCCCTGGCGGTGGCCCTGCTGGTGACGGGCGACCGTCGCCGCCCGTGGTCGTACCGCCGGCTCGGCATCGTGCCCGTCGTCGGCGTCCTCCTCCAGGCCGTCATCGGCGGCATCACGGTGCTGGTCGACCTGAACCCCGCGATCGTCGGCAGCCACCTGCTCATCTCGATGGCCCTGGTCGCGTTCTCGACCTGGCTCGTCGTACGGACGCGCGAGGGCGACGCGCCGGCCGTCCCCCTGGTCGACCGCACCACCCGCTCCCTCGTCCGCGTGCTCGTGGCGCTGACGGCCGTCGTGCTCGCCCTCGGGGTCGTGGTGACCGGAGCCGGGCCGCACTCCGGCGACGACGAGGTGGGCTACCGGTTCGGCGTCGACCCGTGGCTGATGGCGAAGCTGCATGCCGCGTCCGTGTGGGCCTTCGTCGCCGTCCTCGTCGCCGTGCTGGTGCTGCTGCGCCGCCGGGGCGTGTCCGGGCGCCCCTGGACCACGGCGCTGGTCCTGCTCGGGGTCACGCTGGGCCAGGGCCTCATCGGCTACGTCCAGCTGTTCACCGGCCTGCCGATCGGGCTGGTCAACCTCCACATGCTCGGCGCCGCGCTGCTCGCGTCGACCGTGACGTTCTTCGTCGGCAGCCTGCGCACGCGCGCGACGGTCCCCGCGAACGACCGGGTGCCGACCGCCGGCTGACCCCATCTGACCCAGCCTGCACGGGTTTGCCCTGTCCCGATGTCGGTGGTCTCTCCTAGCCTCGACCCATGGCTGACGCGATCACTGCGCAGGGACTCGTCAAGCACTACAAGAGCGTCACGGCCCTCGACGGGGTCGATCTCACCGTGCCGTCCGGTTCGGTGCTCGGGCTGCTCGGCCCCAACGGCGCCGGCAAGACCACGATCGTCCGCATCCTCACCACGCTCCTGAAGCCCGACAGCGGGTCCGCGACGGTGGCCGGCGTCGACGTCCTCGCCAAGCCGCGGGACGTCCGGCGCCGGATCGGCCTCTCCGGCCAGTACGCAGCGGTCGACGAGTACCTCACCGGCTTCGAGAACCTCGACATGATCGGGCGGCTCTACCACCTGGGCGTGAAGCGGTCGCGCGCGCGGGCACGCGAGCTGCTGGCCGCGTTCCGGCTCGAGGACGCCGCCGACCGCCCGTCCAAGACCTACTCGGGCGGCATGCGCCGCCGGCTCGACCTGGCGGGTGCGCTCGTCGCCGACCCGCCGATCATCTTCCTCGACGAGCCGACGACGGGCCTGGACCCGCGCGGGCGCACCGAGATGTGGGAGGTGATCCAGAACCTCGTCGCCGGCGGGACGACGCTCCTGCTGACCACGCAGTACCTCGAGGAGGCCGACCTGCTGGCGGACGACATCGTGGTCATCGACCACGGGAAGATCATCGCGCAGGGCACGGCGGACCAGCTCAAGATGCAGGTCGGCGGGGAGCGGCTCGAGCTCACCGTCCGGGACCCGGCGCGGCTGCTGGACGCCCGGGACCTGCTCGAGCCGCTGGGCGTCGGCAAGGCGGGCCTGGACGAGGGCCGCCGGACCTTGCTCATGCCGATCAGCGGTGGCGCGCAGGTGCTCACGGAGGCGCTGCGGGTCCTCGACAACGCGGGGATCGGGATCGATGACGTCGGCCTGCGCCGACCGACGCTGGACGACGTCTTCCTGTCCCTGACCGGGCGGTCCGCCGAGCTGGACGGGGAGGACACGGCGGGAGAGCCACCCCCGCCCGAGGCTCCCCCGCCGCCGGTTGCCGACGCCGCGAGACCCGGCCGTCACGCGGCCGCCGACGAGTACTCCGAGGGAGGTGTCTGATGGCCGCCCCGACCGTCTTCTCCGACTCCTACGTCGTCGCCAAGCGCAACATCATCAAGATCAAGCGCGTCCCGGACCTGCTGGTCTTCACCACGCTGTMGCCCATCATGTTCGTCCTGCTGTTCGCCTACGTGTTCGGCGGTGCGATCGCGGTGCCCGGCGGCGCCGACCCCGACGCGTACCGCGAGTTCCTCATGGCCGGGATCTTTGCCCAGACCGTGATCTTCGGCGCCACCATCACGGGCGCGGGCCTGGCGGACGACCTGAAGAAGGGGATCATCGACCGGTTCCGGTCGCTGCCGATGGCCCCGTCGGCGGTGCTGACGGGCAGGACGATCTCCGACGTCGCCAACAACGTGCTCGTGCTCATCGTGATGTCGCTGACCGGGCTCCTGGTCGGCTGGGGCATCCACAGCTCGGTCGCGGAGGCGGCGCTCGGCTACCTGCTGCTCATCGTCTTCGCCTACGCCATCTCGTGGATCATGGCGTGGCTCGGGATGCTGGTCCCGAGCCCCGAGGTGTTCAACAACGCGACGTTCATCGTGATCTTCCCGCTGACGTTCGTCGCGAACACCTTCGTGCCCCTGGAGACGCTGCCGGCGCCGCTGCAGACGTTCGCCGAGTGGAACCCGGTGTCCGCGGTGACCCAGGCGTCGCGCGAGCTCTTCGGCAACATCCCGCCGGAGGTCCCGCCGCCGACCGCGTGGCCCCTGCAGCACGCGGAGCTCTACACGCTGATCTGGACGGCGATCTTCATCATCGTCTTCGTGCCGCTCGCCAACATGCAGTACCGGCGGTCCACGAGCCGCTGAGCGACGGCTGACGGCGCGCGAGGAGGGTCGCGCGCCGTCGGCGTCAGCCGAAGCTCGGCAGGGTGACCGGCACCAGGGACGACCAGCCGCTCGCGCGGGCGGCCGCGGCCGCCAGCACGCCCGTGACCGCGGTCGGGCTGTGCAGACGACCGTCGAGGGCGGCAGCGACAGCCTCGTCGAGCGGCACCCACACGGGCACCATCGAGGCCTCCTCGTCGGTGCGGGTGTGCCGGTCGCCGTCGGCCACGGGCCGCAGGTCGCGCGCGAGGAACACCCGGATCCGCTCGTCCGAGCCGCCCGGGGTCGTGAAGAAGTCGACCAGCCGCCACCACGCTCCGGCGACCAGGTCGGCTTCCTCGGCCAGCTCGCGGGCCGCCGCGACGACGAGCTCCTCGTCGGGGACGTCCCGCAGGCCGGCGGGCGGCTCCCACAGCTCGGCGCGCACGGGGTGCCGGTACTGCGAGAGCAGCAGCACCCGGTCGTCGTCGTCGAGGGCGATCACGGCGACGGCGCCGGGGTGCGCGACGTACTCGCGCAGCACCTGCGTCTCCCCGAGATCGACCACGTCGCCGACCAGGTCGAAGATCTTCCCCGCGTGGATGACCTCGTGCGTCAGGACGGGCCGCGCCGCCGACCGGTCAGCGAGCGGCTCCCCCATCAGGACTCGTCGCCGCGCTGGGCGAGAGCCGCCTCGACGAGACCGGCGAACAGGGGGTGCGCCCGGGTCGGACGCGACTTGAACTCCGGGTGCGCCTGCGTGGACACGTAGTACGGGTGCACGTCCTTCGGCAGCTCGACGAACTCGACCAGCGAGGTGTCGGGCGAGACCCCGGAGATCACCAGGCCGGCGTCCTCGAGCTTGTCGCGGTAGGCGTTGTTGACCTCGTAGCGGTGGCGGTGACGCTCGGACACGCGCGTGGCACCGTACGCCTCGGCCACGACGGACCCGGGCGTCAGGACGGCCTCGTAGGCGCCCAGGCGCATGGTGCCGCCCAGGTCGCCCTCGCCGCCGACGATCGCGAGCTGCTCGGCCATCGTGGCGATCACCGGGTGCGACGGGTCGGCGTCGAACTCGGACGACGACGCGCCGTCCAGACCGAGGACCGTGCGCGAGTACTCGATGACCATGCACTGCAGGCCGAGGCAGATGCCGAGCGTCGGGATGAGGTTCTCGCGTGCCCAGCGCAGCGCGCCGAGCTTGCCCTCGATGCCGCGCACGCCGAAGCCGCCAGGCACGAGCACTGCGTCGACGCCCTCGAGCGCGAGCCGGGCGCCCTCGGGCGTCTGGCAGTCGTCGGACGTGACCCAGCGGATGACGACCTTGGTGTCGTGGTGGAAGCCACCGGCGCGCAGGGCCTCGGTGACGGAGAGGTACGCGTCGGGCAGGTCGATGTACTTGCCGACGAGCGCGACCTCGACCCGGTGGGCGGGCTGGTGCACGCGGTGCAGCAGCTCGTCCCAGCCCTTCCACTCGACGTCGCGGAACGGGAGGCCGAGCCGCTGCACGACGTAGGCGTCGAGGCCCTCGGAGTGCAGCACGCGCGGGATGTCGTAGATGCTCGGCGCGTCCTTGGCGGTGACGACGCCCTCGACGTCGACGTCGCACATGAGCGCGATCTTGCGCTTCGTGGCCTCGGGGACATCACGGTCCGCACGCAGGACGATCGCGTCGGGCTGGATGCCGATGCTGCGCAGGGCGGCGACGGAGTGCTGCGTCGGCTTGGTCTTCAGCTCGCCGGACGGGCCGATGTACGGCACCAGGGAGACGTGCAGGAAGAAGACGTTGTCGCGGCCGAGGTCGTGCCGCACCTGGCGGGCGGCCTCGAGGAACGGCAGCGACTCGATGTCGCCGACCGTGCCGCCGATCTCCGTGATGATGACGTCGATGTCGGACTGCGCCTGCTGCCGCATGCGGGTCTTGATCTCGTCGGTGATGTGCGGGATAACCTGCACGGTGTCACCGAGGTACTCGCCGCGACGCTCCTTGGCGATGACCTGCGAGTAGACCTGGCCCGTGGTCACGTTGGCGGACCCGACCAGGTTCACGTCGAGGAACCGCTCGTAGTGGCCGACGTCGAGGTCCGTCTCGGCGCCGTCCTCGGTCACGAAGACCTCGCCGTGCTGGAACGGGTTCATGGTGCCCGGGTCCACGTTGAGGTACGGGTCGAGCTTCTGCATCGTGACCTTGAGGCCACGGGAGCGAAGGAGTCGGCCGAGGCTGCTCGCCGTCAGACCCTTGCCGAGGGAGGAGGCGACACCCCCGGTGACGAAGATGTGCCGGGTCGTGGATTCCGACCGCCCGGAGAGTCGATGCGCGCGCTCTGTCACGGGATTCCAACCTACCTGACGAACGCCCGTTGCCGGGGTGCCGAGCGGGGTGAGTCCCGACACGTCGGAGGTCAGGACAGCGGCGCATTCGGGTTGGCGGGGTCCGTGACCCGGACGTCGACCAGCGGCCGCGGCTGCGCCTCGAGGCTCCGGAAGTCCCGCAGCGTCCCGCGGTCACCGGCGAGCACGGCTCCCGCGACGACGAGGGCGGCGATGATCCCGCCGCCGGCCGCCGCACCGATCGCCGTGAGGAGGCCGTGTCCCGCCACCTGCGCGACCGCGTCCACCACCCAGCGGCCCGCGAGGGCACCGAGACCCGCGCCGACCACGAGGACGACCGCGGCGCGCACCAGGCCGGCGGTGGCGGGC
>NZ_JBFUMP010000034.1:0-24828 GCF_054049315.1 Cellulomonas sp. P5_E12
GGCCAGCGTCGCCGTCGTGGCGGCAGCGGTCGCGGCGGCAGCGGCGGCTCCGGCGCGTCGAGCTCGGGCGGCCCGCGCGTCGTGTACTCGCGCGGCTGACGAAACAGCAGATCAGAGCCCGGTTCGACTCCTGTCGGACCGGGCTCTGGCGCATCCCGGGACCGTTCCCCCATGATGGGCTTCAGCGTCTCCGACCCCCGGGAGTGACCATGCCCGACCGCACGGCGTTCTGATGGCGATCGTCTCCCGCGGGTTCCGCGGCAAGCGCGAGGCCGACCCTCGCATCCCGCCCGGCCAGTACCTCGAGCGCGGCTTCCCGGTGCTGTCGGCCGGCCCGACGCCGCGCGCCGACCTGTCCACGTGGACGTTCTCGATCACCTCGGGCGGAGCGACCCGCAAGACCTGGACCTGGTCCGAGCTCACGCACCTGCCCCACGACGACATCGTCAAGGACATCCACTGCGTGACCAAGTGGACCAAGCTCGACTCGGCCTGGCGGGGCATCTCGCTGGACACGCTGCTCGACGGTGTCGAGATCGCGCCCGACGAGCAGTACGTCATGGCGCACTGCGACGGCGGCTACACCACGAACGTTCCCCTGGCGGACCTGCGCGGCGGGAAGGCCTGGATCGCCTACCAGTACGACGGCGCTCCCCTGCCACCCGAGCACGGCGGACCGGCCCGGCTGCTGATCCCGCACCTCTACTTCTGGAAGTCCGCGAAGTGGGTGCGCAGCATCGAGCTCATGACCGAGGACACCTGGGGCTTCTGGGAGCGGCTCGGGTACCACGCGTACGGCGACCCGTGGAAGGAGCAGCGGTATTGGGGGGACTGAGCGTGCCCGACGACGTTCCTGACCCCGCTCTGTACGCCCTGCCCTGGATGGTCGGCACGCTGGTCGCGCGCACCGCGGAGACGCCGACCGCGATGACGCTCGAGCTCGACGTCCCCGGCTGGCGGGGCGCCCTGGCGGGGCAGCACGTCGACGTCCGGCTGACGGCGGAGGACGGGTACTCGACCCAGCGGTCCTACTCCTTGGCCTCCCCCGGGACGATGGGGCTGCCCGGGATCCCGCCGGACCCCGCCATGCACGACCCCCGCATCGCGCTCACGGTCCAGGTGGTCGACGACGGCGAGGTGTCGCCGTACCTGACGGAGGACCTGCAGGTCGGCGACGAGATCGAGCTCCGCGGCCCGGTCGGCCACTGGTTCGTGTGGCAGCCCACCGACCCCCACCCCGTCCAGCTGATCGGCGGCGGGTCGGGCCTGGTCCCGCTCATGTCGATGCTGCGGACCCGGCGCCTGGCCGGCAGCCACGCACCGTTCCGCCTGGTCGTGTCGGTGCGGACGCCCGCGGACGCCATCTACGCCGACGAGCTCGAGGCGCTGGGCACGGACGTCGAGATCACCCGCGTGTGGACCCGTCACGGCCCCGACGGCTGGACCGGCCGAGTCGGGCGCGTGGACCCGGACCTGCTGCGGGCGGCCTGCTTCCCGCCCGACGAGCGGCCGCACGTGTTCATCTGCGGGCCCACGCCGTTCGTCGAGTCCGTCGCCGACACGCTGGTCGACCTGGGGCACGACCCGGAGCGCATCCGCACCGAGCGGTTCGGGCCGACCGGTCCGTAGCGAGCGTCAGCCGGTGTTCTGCAGGCCCGCCGCGACGCCGTTGACGGTGAGCAGCAGCAACCGGCGGAGGTCGTCGGCTTGCTCGGGCGCGTCGCCCGTGCGCAGCCCACGCAGCGCGCGCAGCTGCAGCAGCGAGAGCGCGTCGACGTAGGGGCTGCGCAGCTGGACGGCACGGCCGAGGATCCGGCGGCGGGACAGGATCGCCTCGCTGCCGGTGATGGCCAGCACCCACTCCCGGGTGAGTCGCATCTCGTCGAGCACCTGCTGCGCCAGGTCGTCGCGGTCGCCCAGGGCGAGGTACCGCTCCGCGATGCGCTCGTCCGTCTTGGCGAGCGACATCTCGACGTTGTCGATCATCGTGGTGAACAGCGGCCAGTCGGCGTAGGCCGCGCGCAGCTCCGGCAGGTCGTCGGTGGCCGCCAGCGCGGTGCCCAGGCCGTACCAGCCGGCCAGGTTGATGCGCGCCTGCGACCAGGAGAACACCCACGGGATGGCGCGCAGGTCGTCGAGCGACTCGACCGAGAGCCCTCGACGGGCCGGTCGCGAGCCGATCGGCAGCATGCCGACCTCCTCGAGCGGGGTGACCTCGGCGAACCACTGCGGGAAGCCGGGGGCCTTCACCAGCTGGTGGAACCGGAGGCGCGACGTCTCGTCGAGCTTGGCGGCCAGCGGCGCGAACCGCTCGGTGGCGGCCGCGTTGTGGCGCTCCACCGAGGGTGCACCGGCGAGCAGCGTCGCCGCGGCGACCTGCTCGATGTGCCGGGCCGCGATCACGGGGTCGCCGTAGCGGGCGAAGATGACCTCGCCCTGCTCGGTGAGCTTGAACCGGCCGTCGACCGAGCCCGGAGGCTGGGCCAGGAGGGCCCGGTTGGCCGGGCCGCCGCCGCGCCCGAGCGCGCCGCCGCGGCCGTGGAAGAGCGTGAGGACGATGTCGTGCCGCTTGGCCCAGTCCGTGATGCGGCGCTGGGCGGTGTCCAGGGTGAGCGTCGCGGAGACCGGGCCCACGTCCTTCGACGAGTCCGAGTAGCCGAGCATGACCTCGACCCGCCGGCCGTTCTCCGCGAGCCGGCGCTGGACCTGCGGGAGCGCCAGGGCGCCCTCGAGGATGTCGACCGACGCCTCCAGATCCGCGAACGTCTCGAACAGCGGAACCGCGTCGATGACCGGCGCGTCGACACCCGCGAACGCGATCTCGGCGAGCTGGTACACGGCCGCGAGGTGCTCGGCGGACTGCGTGAACGACACGATGTAGCGCCGCGCCGCCAGCGCGCCGTAGCGCCGCTGCACCGCACCGATGGCGCGGAACGTGTCCAGGACCTCGACCGTGCGCGGCTCGAGCGTGCCGTCGACGCCGTTCTTGGCGAGGTCCGCGAGCGCTCCCTCGTGCACCTGCGAGTGCTGGCGCACCTCGAGCTCGGCCAGGTGGAACCCGAAGGTCTGCACCTGCCAGATCAGCCGCTGCAGGTCGCCGTACGCCGACCGGGGCGCCCCGGCGGCCGCGAGCGAGCGCTGCACGACGTCGAGGTCGGCCTCGAGCTCGGCGGCCCCGGCGTACCCGAGGTCGGCGTTGCGCGTCCGGGTCGCCGCGATCCGCTCGGCCAGGAAGTAGACGACCCGCCGGTGCGGCTCGTTGGGGGCGTCGCCGGCGATCCGGGACGCCAGCGACGCGGACAGGCCGCGCTGCTTCTGCCAGAGCGCGCTCAGCTCGCTCGAGGCGGGCGTGCCGGACGCGGCGAGGGTCAGACCGTGGGCCGTCTTGCGCGCCGACGACTCGAGCTCGAGCAACGCGTGCTCGGACGCCATCGCGGCGGCTTCCTCGGTGATCTGCGCGGTGACGTTGGGGTTGCCGTCCCGGTCCCCGCCGATCCACGTGCCGAGGCGTGCGAACGGCCGCACGGCGGGGGCGGTGGTGCCCGCCGCGTCGGCCAGCAGCCAGTCGTCGAGCCGTCGGTACACGGCGGGCAGCACGTCGGCGAGCGTCGCCTCGAACACGTTGACCACGGTGCGGACCTCGTCGAGCACCGACGGCTTGGCCTCCCGCAGCGGGGCCGTGCGCCACAGCGTGTCGATCTCGCCCAGCAGGCGGCGGTCGTTCTCCGCGAGCGACATGCCGCCGATGTAGCGCAGGTCGCGCTCGGCCACGAGCTCGGCGATCCGGCGGATGGAGCCGGACACGGCACGGCGGCGCGCCTCGGTGGGGTGCGCGGTGAACACCGGGCGGAACTCGAGCTCCGCCAGGCGCTGCCGGGCGACGTCCTCGCCCACCTCGTCCGCCAGCTGCGCGACGGCGGCCGGCAGGGAGTCGTCCGGCGCCAGGTGGTGCGGCAGGAGGCTCGCCTCGCGGTCGCGCAGCACGCGCACGCGGTGGTACTCCTCCGCGGTGTTGGCGAGGTGGAAGTAGCAGGTGAACGCCCGGGCGACCTCTTCGGCACGGGCCATGCTGAAGCCGGCGACCAGGGCCTCGGCCCGCGCGAGGGCCTCCGGGTCGGGACCGTTGTGCGCGCGGATGGCGAGCTCACGCAGCGCCTCGACGTCGGCGAGCAGGTCGTCGCCGCCCGCCTCACGCAGCACGCGACCGAGGAACTCGCCGAGGACCCGGACGTCGTTGCGCAACGGCTCGGGGACCTCGTGGCTCGCGAGACTCTGTGCAGCTGTCTGCGCGGCGTCGCCGGCGGGAAGAGGTGCGGTCACGGGCCAAAACTAGGGCACGTGGCCCGATCTGGTCCCGCGAGTCCAGGCGATGGGCACTGTGACGTAGTCCACGCGGCGCCTCAGCCGCGCAGGGCCAGCACGAACGGGAGGACCGCCGAGGCGCCGGCGGTGCGCAGCTCCCGGGCTGCGACCGTGACCGTCCAGCGGCTGTCCACCAGGTCGTCGACGAGCAGCACGGGGCCGGGCGGCAGGGCGAGACCCGAGGCGTCGAACCGCTGCCAGACGCCCGCGAGGCGGAACGCGCTGTTGCCGCCGGGCTCGCCGCTCGGGCCGCCGTCGCGCAGCGCGAGCGCACCCGCGTAGGGCAGGCGGCCGATGTCGGCGATGCCGCGGGCGAGGGAGTCGACGAGCTGCGGACGCCGACGCGACGGCATCGCGACGACCGCGACCGGCCGCTCCTCCCACCCCCACTGGGCGAGCACGCGCACGCAGCCGTCGAGCATGGGGCGGGTGACCGGCGCGTCCGCGGCGCCCGCCGCGAAGATCTCCCGCAGCGCGGTCCCCCAGCCCAGGTCGGTCAGCCGGGCGAGCGCGCGCCCCTCGAGCGCCCGTTMCTCGACGGCGATGCGGCCGCGCACGGGCAGCCCGAGCCGGTCGGCGCCGACCGGCCACTGCACCCTCGGCTCGACGGGCACGCCGACGCGATCCAGCGAGCGGTCGGCCGAGGCGGCGGCGTCCGCCACCACGTCGCGCGGGTACCAGGCGCCCGCGCAGCTGTCGCAGCGCCCGCACGGCGTCGCCGTCTCGTCGTCCAGGCTGCGCTGCAGGAACTCCATCCGGCACCCGTCGGTGCGCTCGTAGTCGAGCATGTGCTGCTGCTCGGCCTCCCGGGCTGCGGCGATGCGCGCGTAGCGCTCGGCGTCATACGTCCACGGGAGCCCGGTGGCGACCCAGCCGCCCTGCACGCGACGCACCGCGCCGTCGACGTCGAGCACCTTGAGCAGCAGCTCGAGCGGCGTCCGGCGGATGTCCACCAACGCCTCCAGCGCCGGTGTGGACAGGGGCCGGTCCGACAGCTCCGCGATCACGCGCTCCGCCCGGTCCTGATTCGGCATCGAGGCCGTGGCGAAGTACTGCCAGATGTCGGGGTCCTCCGTACCGGGCAGCAGGAGCACGTCGGCGCTCTCGGTCGCGCGGCCGGCACGACCGACCTGCTGGTAGTACGCGACCGGCGACGACGGCGCTCCGAGGTGGAGCACCCACCCCAGGTCGGGCTTGTCGAAGCCCATGCCCAGCGCGCTCGTGGCCACGAGCGCCTTGACCCGGTTCGCCTTGAGCGCGGCCTCGGCGTCCTCCCGGTCCGCCGGGTCCGTCTGGCCCGTATAGGCGCGCACGTCGTGGCCGGCCTCGCGCAGCAGACGCGCGGTGTCCTGCGCGGCGGCCACGGTGAGCGTGTAGATGATCCCGGAGCCGGGCAGGTCGCCGAGATGGCTCAGCAGCCAGCCGAGGCGGGTCCGCGCGTCGGGCAGCCGCAGCACCCCGAGGCGCAGCGACTTGCGCGCCAGCGGTCCGCGGATGGTGAGCACGTCGACCGCGCCTGTGCCGACGCTCCCGAGCTGCTCGGCGACGTCCGCCACGACGCGACTGTTGGCCGTCGCGGTCGTCGCGAGCACCGGGACGCCCTCTGGCATGGTCGCGATGAGGTCCCGCAGGCGCCGGTAGTCGGGCCGGAAGTCGTGCCCCCAGTCGCTGATGCAGTGGGCCTCGTCGACCACGAGCATGCCGAGGCGCCGGACAAGGGCGGGCAGCTGGTTCTCGCGGAAGGCGGGGTTGTTCAGCCGCTCCGGCGACACCAGCAGCACGTCGACCTCGTCGGCAGCCAACCGCTGCAGCAGCTCGTCCCACTCGTGCGCGTTGGTCGAGTTGATCGCGACCGCCCGCACCCCGGCGCGCTCCGCGGCGGCCACCTGGTCCCGCATGAGAGCGAGCAGCGGCGAGACCAGCACGGTCGGGCCCGCACCGCGCTCGCGCAGCAGCATGGTGGCGACGAAGTACACCGCCGACTTGCCCCATCCGGTGCGCTGCACGACGAGCGCGCGCCGGTGCTCGTCGACGAGCGTCTCGATGGCCTCGTACTGGCCGTCGTGGAACTGGGCGTCGGGGTCTCCCACGAGACGGCGGAGAACGGCGAGCGCGGCGTCGCGGGTGGTCACGGACTCAGCGTGCCAGGCTCCGCCGACACGTCGGCCCGTGAGTCCTCTGTCAGCGCCTGCCCCTACGGTGACGGCTCTACCGCACACCCGGGAGCCCCGATGCCCAAGTCCGCCGACGAGACCCTCGCGCTGATCCGCACGCTGCTGGCGATCGCGGACGGCGGCTCACCGCACGAGCCGGAGCGCGAGCTCGCCCGGACCCGCGCCGAGAAGCTGATGCTGCGGCACAGCATCGACGAGGCCGCCGTCCGGATGACGAGCGAGCGGGCGCGCGAGCCGGTGCGCACCGACGTCCCGGTGACTGGCTCGTGGGTGGCGGACCGGATCGAGCTGCGCAACGCCGTCTACGGTGCGTTCGGCTGCCGACCGCTGCGGGTGCGTCGCGGCACCGGCACGGAGTTCGTCGCGTTCGGGTTCGCGTCGGACATGTCGATGGCGGCCGTCCTGGTCGCGTCGCTCGAGCCGCAGATGCTCGCCGAGATGTACGGCCACGGCGGCACGCCGAGCGACAAGCGCGCGTTCGCCGCCGGCTTCGCCGCGATCGTCGCGGACCGCCTGCGTCGGTTCTACGCCGAGGTGCTCACCGAGGCGCAGACCGAGGGCACCTCGAGCGAGCTCGTCCTGGCCGCGCGGGACCGGGACGTCGACGCCGCCGTGGCCGACGCGTTCCCGCACGTGCGCCGCCTGACGCGTCGCCTCTCCGGCCRGGGCTGGGCCGCCGGCGCCGCGGCGGGCGCCCGTGCGGACATCGCCGTGTCGGACCGCACGATGCCCTCGGCCGGCGGCCTCGCCCTGGAACGCTGAGGAACTCGTCCGGACGGCCGTCGTCACTTCACCGGAAGGACCACCTGCTCACCGTTGACGTCGATGAGCAGCGGCAGCGTCGTGGTCGTCTGCTGTGGGGTCCCGAAGACCGTGGTGTGCGGGACGAGGTCGGCGGTGCAGACGGCGTCGGCCGGGATCTCGGCGACCTCCAGCCGGACCTCGTTCCCGCTGTTCGCGTCCGTCACGACTACCAGTCGGGAACCCACGGGCGGGCAGGTGGAGCTCCCCCACAGGACCACCGCGATCCGGTCGCCGTTGTCCAGGTAGACCGCGCGCGTCTCCCCCTCCGGGACGTCCAGCTCTTCCATCGCCGCCTCCTCGTCGGCGGCGTCGTCGGCCGTCTCGTCCGTGGCCGCGGCGGGGACCTGCGGAAGACCGGCGAAGTCCTCGATCGGCGTGTTCGAGGCGCACCCCGACAGCACCACCGCTCCCAGGACGGCGACGAGCACCCCGACGAGCCGAACCTTCAGCCGCTGTTCCATCACTGACCTCCTCGTCTGGGTGGCGGGCGTCGCCCCGGTGAGGTCATCCTCGTCTCCACTCACCGCGACACGCCCGGCCGGATGGCGCGTTCGTCGGCGGCCTGGTGACCGGGCACCTGCGGACGCAGGCGACGCACCCGCCGGTCGGAGGATGCGTCGCCTGCGTGAACGACGAGGTCAGCGGTTGGCGATGGTGACCTGCACCAGCTTCTCCGTCGTCTGTCCGTCGATGCCGACGGCGTCGATCTTCACCGTGTACGCCCCGTTGGGGTAGTCCCGGGTGTCCAGCACGAGCGTGGGCCGCTTCCCGTCCTGCGTGCTGCCCGGCGCCTTGGTGTTGTCGGTGATCCAGGTGCCGCCCTGGTTGAGCTCGATGTACGTGTAGCGCGGCTCGGTGTCGAGGGTGACCCGGACGGTCTGGCGCCCCATGAGGACCGCGCCGTCCGTGACGTTGACGTTCTGGATCACGGGCGCGGCCGGCGACGGTGCCGCCGGGTCGAGCCGCAGGGCGTCGCGGATGGTGAAGAACAGATCCGTCTGGTCCGTGAGCCCGACGACGTTGCCGGCCCGGGGGCCGTAGGCGGCGATCCGCACCTGCGTGCCCGTGTGGTCCTGCGAGCCGCCCACGTCGGCGGTGCCGTACGCGACCGTCATCGGCTTGCCGTCGGCGGTCAGGAGCGTGCGGGTGAGGCCCGGCGTCAGGGTGTTCGGGTAGACGATCTGGCTCGAGTGCCCGTGGTCGGCGGTGAGGACGACGAGGGTGTTGCCGTCCTTCTTCGCGAAGGTGAGCGCAGCCTGCACGGCCTCGTCGAGGTCGACGGTCTCACCGATCTGCCCGCACGGGTTGGCGGCGTGGTCCTGCTTGTCGATGCTGGCACCCTCGACCTGCAGGAAGAAGCCCTTCTTGCCGCCCTGGAGCAGGTCGATGGCCTTCGTGGTCATCGCGGCCAGCGTCGGCGAGGTAGCGACGTAGGCCGGGTTGGGCGTGCAGGTGGCCGCCGGCTCGGTGCCGCCGGTGTGCGTGGCCAACGGACCGACCCACCGGGTCGCCATGTTGCCGGGAGCGAACAGGCCGAGGACCGGTGTGGACTGGTTCGCCTGCGTGACTCCCGCCAGGCCGGCAGCGTCGGTGACCACCTGGAAGCCACGGTCCTTCGCCTGCTGCAGGAGCGTCTTGCCCGCCCACGGGCCGGCCAGTGCTGCCTCGTTGAACGACGCGCCGCCGCCGCCGAGCGTGACGTCGGGGCGGTTGCCGATGAGCTGCTCGGTGATGGACCCGAGGCCGCCGTTCTGCAGGGCGTTCGTCGGGCACTTCGTCGTGGTGACCGTCGGCGCATAGCAGCCGCGGTCCGTCACGTGCGAGACGAGCACCGCGGGGGTGGCGTCCTGCAGCTCGGCCGTGCTGACGTCGCCGGTGCGCAGCCCGTTGGCGCGGGCGATCTCCAGCAGGGTGCGCTGCGGGGTGCCGGCGACGTCGACCGAGATCGCGCCGTTGTACGTCTTGGTGCCGGTCGCCCACCCCGAACCCGACGCCGCCGAGTCCGTCACGTAGTCCGGCTTGCCGTCCGCCTTGTCGAGCGCGTAGGTCGTGTACTGGCCGGTCAGCGGCAGGGCGTCGATGCCCGCGAACCGTCCCGCCGCACCCAGCGCGTAGTTGCGGGCGACGGTGATCTCCGAGTCRCCCATGCCGTCACCGATGAGCAGGATGACGTTCTTCGCGGTGCCGCCGCGGAGCTCCTCCCTGACGGCCGCCGTCTGGTCCCCGGTGAGCCGGCGGGCGTCGCCGTTCGCGGTCAGGCCGCCCGTGGCCGCCCAGCCGGTCGCGGCGCCCAGCAGCAGCGCTCCGCTGACTGCCGCAACCCCGAGCGGTCGCAGTGCTCGTGTCCTCATGGTTGTTCCCTTCACCCTCGTCGGCTCCCCGCGACGACAACGTCGCGCAAGGAGTCGACCGGGTGAACATGGCCGGGAGGTGAGGAATGGATGAGCGTGGGAGAAACAGGATCAGTCGGGCGGGAGCTCAGCCCGGGGCGACCGCGACGCCCCGCGCACGGCATGGTCGGCCGCGGGACGCGCCGGACGTCACGACGCGTTCGAGGACGCGTGCTCCAGCTCGTCGGCGGTCGGGGGGACCGCGCCGAGCCGGGCGACCGTCAGCGCGGCCGCCTGCACGGAACGCGCGAGCACCTGCTCCACCACGGGCGCGCCGGAGCGCACCCAGCGCATGCCCGTGTCCGCCCCGAGGGTCAGCGCGCTGTCGATGAGCGTCGACATGAAGGCGTCTCCCCCGCCCGCGCCCTGCTCGGCGTGGAGCACGGCGATCCCCGGGACGTCGACGACGCCGCGCGCCGTGACCGCCGTCGCACCGCGAGGACCGCGCGTCAGCACCACCAGGTCGGGCCCGAGGTGGAGCCAGTCGCGGAGCACGTCGAGCGGATCGTCGTCGGGGTACAGGAACGCGAGGTCGCGCTCGCTCGCCTTGACGATCCCCGCCAGCTCGACGAACTCGAGGGTGCGCGCACGCGCGTCGTCGCGCGCACCGACCAGCACCGGCTCGATCTTCGGGTCGAAGGTGATCAGCGACTGGCCGTGCGCACGCGCCACCAGTTCCAGCACGGTGTGGGCCCCGGGCTCGAGGTAGGCGGCGACCGACCCGGCATGGACGGCTCGCGCGGCGAGGGTGCCGGGGTCGGACGCGGGCTCCCAGTGGATCCGGAAGTCGTGCCGTGCCGTGCCGTCGCCGCGCAGGACGGCACGCGCGACGGACGACGTCACCTGGCTCACCGACGAGTCGGACAGCCCGACGCCGGAAGAGGTGAGGTAGGCGGAGATCTCGCTGCCGCGCTCGTCGCGCCCGATCGCGGTGTGCAGCAGCGTGTCGCGCCCGAGCCGCGCGAGCCCGACGGCGATGTTGCCCGCACTCCCACCCACGCGTTCGCGGATGGTCATGCCGTCGTCGTTCACGTCGATCAACGCTTCGCCGACGACGAGCACGTCGTGTCGGAGCTCCATCGGCATCGTCCGTCCAGGGCCAGAAGTGGGGTGTCGGGCGGCACACCGAGGCCCGCGAGCCGAGCTCGAACCGGGGTCTCGGTACGCCTGCGGTTCAGCGTGGCACGCCCCAGGTTTCCGCCGGATTTCGCCTGAGCGAACTCTCGGGTGCGCGGCTCGTTTTCACCCGGGTGCTCGATATCGCGCACCACGGGCAGATCTCCCCCCGGTTGACGAGGGAGGCGCAAACCCGCAACCTGTCGGACATGGCTATCGAGGACGAGGCGCACGCGATCGACGAGGTCGTCGACCGCCTCGTGGAGCGGTTCCCCGACATCCCGCCGTCCACCGTGCGTGAGGTGGTCGAGGCCCAGGTCGCGCAGTTCGCCGGGTCGCCGATCCGCGACTTCGTGCCCGTCCTGGTCGAGCACGAGGCGCTCGAGCTCCTGCGGGCCGGCGAGCGGAGCACCGCGGACTGATCGCGGCGAGAGCCCGCGCGCGTCAGCCCTTGTGGGCCGACGCCTTCACCCGCCTCCGGTGCGGCTCTCGCACCACGCGATCAGCGGTCTTGCAGGGCTTCCCGCGCGATGCGCCGCATCGGGGGCACTCCACATCCAGCGGCTTCTTCATGGCCAGATGGTCCACGATCCCGGCCACTCACGCCAGGCGGCTCACGCGTCGTCGGCGTTGACCGGGCAATGCCCTGGCCCGTTCTCGGCGATCGCCCTGGTTCTCTCGGAGATCGCGATCGTCGTGGTCGGGATGGCGACTCTTCGGTCCGGACTCTCCGGTGACCGCGGGATGGTTGGTCGTCAGCCGCGCTCCACCTTCGGGCGCGCGCCGCACGTGCACTTCAGGAACGTGTCGACGGAGAAGCCCGACTCCTCCAGCTGCTTGCGCAGCTCCGGGCTCATGGCGCGGGCCGCGCAACGCAGGAGGTGGCAGACGTCGTCGGTACCCGTGCCAGGCCGGCCGGGGTCGTCAGTCGTCGGGTCCGGGTCGTTGCCGCCACGCCAGACGGCACCCGTGACGACCTGCTGCCGGGTGAACGGCATCCTGCGGGACGTGCTGCCGGCCGCGCCGACGACGAACCGGTAGATGCCGGGGAGATGGGCCGGGACCGTGGCCTCGTAGACGGCGCCGCCCGTCGGCGTCAGCGTGACCGTGCTCGTCGAGCCGTCGGGTGCGGTGAGCTCGGCCCGCACGCTCGCGGTGGTCGGGAGCGGCTCGCCGTACTCGGTGAGCCTGGACCGCAGGTAGAGGGTCGCGCCCGGCTCGTTGCCGTCCTGGGTCAGCGTGGCCGCCATCCGCAGGTTCGAGAACGAGTGGACCATCGCGGTGAACTTCACTCCGTGCGCCACCGCCTCGTGGAACTCCTCCTGGTGCCCGTCGCCGAGGATGGTCAGGTATCGCTTGTAGATCTTCTTGTCGACCGTCAGCACGAGGTTCCAGGTGCCTTCCTGGGCGTTGACCGACACCCCGTCCTGCACCGGCAGCGTCATCCGGTAGTACGAGATGTTCGGTCGGTCGACCTTCTTGACGGTCGGGAACGAACCGACGTTGCCCGCGTCGATCAGGTCCCCCTGCGGCGTCTCGATGGCCACCTGGAGCAGGTCCTGCATCGGCATGAGCACGATCGGGTCGACGGAGATGTCCGCCTCGCTGAGGATGAACGGGATCCGCACGACGGCGCCGGGCGCGACGTACCCGTCGGGGTCGACGACGACGTCCTCGTTGTTGACGCCCGCCTGGATCTGCAGGAAGTACTTCGCCAGCTTGAAGTTGTCRTCGGCGTCGAGCTGGTCGGTGAGCAGGACGTACCCGTCGTGGTCGTGGCAGATCGCCCGGAGCGCGGCCGGGTTGAGCTCGCTCGCCGTGCCGAGGCCGACCGCGAACACCTGGTTGTCGATGAGCGAGGCGACGTCCGCGATGTAGCGCGACGCGGTCTCCTTGCCGTCCGTGAACACGATGATCGCGTTCTTCTCGTAGCCCGTCGTGGCGGCGATCAGGTCGTGCCCCGCCCCGATCCCGTCGCCGATGGCCGTCGAACCGGCAGGGTTGGCCGCGTAGCCGCCGAGCGCGGTGCGGGCACTGGTCCGGGCGACGTCGAAGGGATCGTCCGGCGCTCCGAAGGGGCCTGCGACCGGCGTGAGCAGGTCGTGCGAGTCCTGGTCGAAGGTGACCATGCCGACGCCGTTGTGCTCGCGCACGTAGTCGACGAAGATCCCCGCGGAGAAGCGCAGCACCTGTTCGCGGGTCATCGTCCCGACGCCCGAGGGGTCGAGCATGCTGCCGGACTGGTCGAGGACGAGCGCCATCGCGGCGGTCGGGCGCGCGATCGTGTTCGCCGTGATGGTGACGGGGTACACCGCGCCGGTCGTCGTGCAGGTGACCTCCGCCGTCCCGCTGGCCGTGTCGCCCGCGGTGGTGCCGGTGTAACGGACCCAGAGGTAGACCTCGCGCGGGGTGTCGTAGTCGGTCGACTTCCCCAGCGTGACCGGCCCCGAGTAGTTGTGCATCGAGAACGGCGCCGCGGGCAGCCCGGACATCTCGAACGCCGTCTGGTGGAAGCTCTGCACGTCGATGCGGATGGCGCGCAGCTGGGTCTCGCCCTCGGGGACGTCGAGGAACGTCAGGTTCAGCTGCACCGGCGTCAGCGCCCAGCCGGCCTTGAGGACGGCGTCGAGAGCGTCGACCCTGCCGTGGCCCCAGGAGTTGTCGAAGTCGCCCGCACCGAGCTTGACCGCGGTGTTGCACACGACGTCGCGGACCTGCTCGTTGGTCAGCTGCGGGACCTGGCTCCAGACCAGCGAGGCCAGGCCAGTCACGTGCGGGGTTGCCATCGAGGTGCCGTCCCACGAGACGTAGTCGTGCACGGTGTCGCCGGTGACGTCGTACGTCGGGAAGGTCGACAGGATGCCGACGCCGGGGGCCACCACGCTGACGGCCGGACCGACGTTGGAGAAGCCGGCGACCGCGTCGCCGCTGTCCGTCGCACCCACGGCGATCACGCCGGCGAAGTCGGCCGAGTGGATCGCGGGAGTCCGTAGCGCGCCGCCCTCGTTGCCGGTCGCCACGCAGAGCACCATCCCGTGGTCATGCGCGTACGCACAGGCATCGCGCAGCACCTGGTTGTCGGTGAACCAGCCCGCGCTCAGGTTGATGACAGCACGGAGGCTGTGCGCGACGGCATAGTCGACGATCTCCTCCACGGCGGCTTCGAAGTCGGCCTCGGAACCGTTGCCGGAGGCGTCGAAGACCCGGCAGACGTAGACGGGCGACACCCAGTTCATCCCCGCGACGCCCACGCCGTTGTTCGACTCGGCGGCCGCGGTCCCGGCCGTGTGCGTGCCGTGGCCGTGGGCGTCCTGCGGCGTCGCGTCGTCGCTGACGAAGTCCGTGCCGAGGGTGTACCGGCCGGCGTCGTCGAGGTCGGGGTGGGTCAGTGCGCCGCTCGCGAAGCTGATCCCGGTGTCGATGTCGGCCACCAGCACCCCGGCCGCGCCCGTCTGGTGGTCCCAGGCCAGGTCCGCCTTGATCTTCGGGAACCCCCACTGCTCGGAGTACCGGGAGTCGCTCGGGGTCACCGTCACCGACGTCACCCGGTCGGGCCCGGCGAAGATCACGTCACCCCGGCGGGAGAGCTGGTCCGCGGCCGCGACCACGTCGGTCGAGTCGGGCACGGTCAGCACGATCGTGCCCGTTCCCGCGGACACGCGGAGCACGCGTGCGTCCGGGATCTCGCCGGCCAGCTCCTCGGCGATCCTGCGGACGCGCTCAGGGTCGGGCTTTCCGCGCTCGACCTTGACCTTCGCGATCACCCGTCCGACGCGGTAGGCGATCTCGTCGCCACGCCACTGCGTGTGGGCGATGTTGATGACCTGCTTCTTCTCCGTGCTCTTCTTCTCCGTGCTCTTCTTCTCGGCCATGACGAGCTCCCCCTGCTGGTTCCGTGACAGTGAGGAGCGGCGCTGATGCAGCCCTGATACGCCCGCGACGGGACCGTCGTCGCCAGCTGGTCGCCTGAGCCCCGCGGCGGCGATGTTCGCCCGTCGACACAACCTGCGGACACCGGCCGCGACACGCGCCCCCGTACCCTCGACCCATCCCCGCGCCGCCGCACGACGCGCGTGCCCGAGCCGCCGCGGGGTTCGAGGTGAGTCATGTCCGACGCCCCGGCCGCCGGCCGCGGGTGGCGCACACCCTCGATCGTCTATGGCGCCGCGGCGGCCGCGTACTTCGTCGCCGTCACGCATCGCACGGCGCTCGGCGTCGCCGGCATCGAGGCGACCCACCGGTTCGGCCTCAGCGCGACCGGTCTCGCCGCGTTCTCGGTCGTGCAGCTCACGGTGTACGCCGCGATGCAGATCCCCGCGGGGCGGCTGCTCGACCGGTTCGGGCCGCGTGCGCTGATCGCTACCGGGTCGCTCGTCATGGCCTCAGGGCAGCTCGTGCTCGCGGTCGCGCACGACGTGCCGACGGCGCTGCTCGCTCGGGTGCTCATCGGGGCCGGTGACGCGGGCATCTTCATCAGCGCGCTGCGCGTCGTGGCGGACTGGTTCCCGCCGCGGCGCATCCCGGTGATGGTGCAGGTCACGGGGATCATCGGGCAGTCGGGTCAGCTGGCGTCGGCGATCCCCGTCGCACTGCTGCTGCACCGGCAGGGATGGACCGCCACGTTCGGGACCCTCGCGGCAGCGGGGCTGCTCGCGTCGGCCGGCGCGTTCGTCGCGATCCGCGACCGCGTGCCCCGCACGCCGAGCGCGCAACGGTTCGGCCCGGCCGTCCGCCACACCCTGCGGACCGCCGGCACGCGCCTCGGGTTCTGGAGCCACTTCGCGACGCCGTTCAGCGCGAACGTCGTCGGCATGCTGTGGGGCGTGCCGTTCTTCCTCTCGGCGCAGGGCTGCACACCGGCGCAGGCGAGCCTGCTGCTGACGGCCCTCACCCTGTCGGCGATGGTGGCCGGTCCGCTCGTCGGGCGCCTCACGGCACGGCACCCGCTGCGGCGCTCGTGGATCGTGCTCGGCTCGTGCACCCTGACGGCCGCGGCGTGGTTCGCGCTGCTGCTGCCGTCGACCCCGCGGCCGATGTGGCAGCTGCTCGCCTTCGTCGTCGTGATCGGCGCGGGCGGCCCCGTGTCGCTCGTCGGCATGGACTTCGCACGAACCTGGTCCCCCGCCTCGACGCTCGGCACCGCCAGCGGCTTCGTCAACACCGGCGGGTTCATCTCGACGATCGGCTCGGTGCTCGCCGTCGGCGTGGTGCTGCAGCTGGTGTCGCCACCGGGCGCGACGACCTACACGCTCGACGCCTACCGCCTCGCGTTCACGGTGCTCGCTGTCCCCTGGGCCATCGGGATCGTCGGCGTGCTGCGCAGCCGCCGACTCACCCGTGCGGACATGCGCGCCGCCGGCGTCGTGGTGGCACCGATCCGGCAGGTACTGCGGACCAGGCGCTCGGGCCGCGACGACGCACCGTGACTCGTCGTCAAGCGACCTCACGGCGCACGCACACACGTAGACGTTGACGGTGCCCTTCGGGGTGAGCCACTCGTGGGTGGTCGCGTCCCAGTTGGAGAACGCCTGGCGCGGGATCTCGATGCGTACCTGCGAATGACGGCCGGGTTCGAGGCTCACCTTGGCGTAGGCGGCAAGCTTCGTGACCGGGTCGGTCACGCCGGGCAGGCTGCCGAGGTAGAACCTGCACGACCTCGCTGCCGGCGCGCGCACCCGTGTTCTTGAGCCGCAGCGTCACCAAGGAACCAGCACCGACAACCGTCGGGTCAAGGCCGCGCTGGTCTACCTCGGGGCGCAGTCGGACCCCAGGCTCTCCCGCGCGTTCCTCGGAACAGATGCTCGGTGAGATTCATCGTTCGGCCACGACGAGGCAGCCACGCCCTGGCTGCGTCACGGAGCAGGCGGCTCCGCGGAAACGGTCGGGCTGCTGCTCGGCGACGGCGACGGCGTCGGAGTCGGGGTCGGGGTCGGCGTGGCGCTGGGGGGCGCGGCAGGCTCCGCCGGAGCGACGCTGGGCTGCTCGACGACAGGCGGCGCGGGCGCGGGCTGCGGCGGGTCGGTGGGCGCCGCGACGCCCGCGGCGATCGGCACCGACGTGCTGGTGCCGGCGTCGTCCGACGTGCCGAACTCCCAGTGCCATGGCTCGTGGGGTCCGCGACCGCCCTCGTCCATGTAGGTCGGGTGGTGCCAGCCGTAAGTCATCGCGTTGGCCTTGAGCCAGGCGTACTGCGCGGACCGGTAACCGTTGGCCTGGTCGAGGTCGATCGCCAGGCCCCAGCCGTGGTTCGACGTGCCGGGCACCGCGGCCATGGTCCCCCTGGCCGCCCGGGTGCTGATCTGCTCCTCGAGCGTGCGGTACGAGCCCGAGATCACCAGGTCGTGGCCGACGTCGACGCGGTAGGCCGCGTTCATCCGCGCCAGCGCCTCCGCCGCGTCGCAGCGCAGATGCTGGCTCGGTGCGAACGCGACAGCGCAGAGCACCTTCAGCGGGATGTCCCCGTTCGTGTACCCGTCGGTCGACCGGGCCTGCTCCTCCACCTTGGCCACTGCCGCCTTCGCGTCCTCGTCCCCGGTCACGGCGATCTGCTGTGCCGCGACGGTGATGCCGGCGGCGGCGTCCCGGGCCTGGATCGCAGAGGTGGCAGCCGCGACGACGTCCCGGACCTCGGCGGCGGCGTGGGTGGCCCCGACGGCCGCGTCGAGCAGCGCGACCTGCGGGTCGGCGGCGACCAGCAGGCGCGTCATCGCGGCGTTCTGCGCCGACTGGTCGCCGAGGTCGAGCGCAACCAGCAGGACGTCGGTCTCGACTCCCTCGATCACGCGCGCCGCGGCGGCGACATCTCCCGAGGCCACCTGCTGGCGGGCGTCCAGGACCCGGTCCGGGAGCTGCTCGGCGGTCAGCCCCGAGGTGAGGGGCGGCGCCGTGGCGTCGACGAGGTCGGGACGGAACAGTGTCCGCGAGGCGGCCTTCGTCGCGTCGACCAGCGGATGGCCGACGAGCTTGACGGTCGCCGCCTCCACCGCCGCCACGCGGTCGTCGAGCCGCGTCAGCGCCTGTGTGTACGCCGGTCCGGTCGGCTGACGCGCGACCAGCGCCTCGCCGCCGGACGCCGCCTGCGCGACGTCGACGGAGTGGGAGGCATCGATGGGCGGCGCGGCCAGGACTGCCGTCAGGAACACCATCGACGCGAGGATCACGACCGACTCCCACGGCCGCCGGCCCGAGCGCAGGCGCACCGAATGACGACCCTGGGTCGTCCGTCGTGGTCCGAGCACTGGTGTCCTCCGCGATGCGTCGTCCGACGATCCCATCGCGACACCGCGCCCGTCGACCCGCCAGACGGGGGGACTTCGCACCACGAGTCCAGCGGCCACGTCCCGCAGCAGGAAGCACGCACGGCACCGGCGGTGGCCCGCGAGGGGCCACCGCCGGCCGTGCGTCGGGTGCGAGCGCTCAGGGGGTGACGAGCGCTCTCCGGACGACGTCGACGACCGCGGTCACCGGACCGTGCTCGGCGGTGGTGCCGGCGACGACGAGTTGTCCGGGGGTGGACGTCGCGCCCGCGGGGATCGCGTTCCAGGTCACGGGCACCGCGTGGAGCGTGTTGTCGGCGTCGAGGACGTCGACGGTGGCCGGCAGCTTGAGCGCGCCCGACACGCGGATCGTCCGGTACACGGTGTCGGCGACCACGAACTCGGCGTCGCTGGCCTCGTAGACCTCGATCGTCTCGTGGAACCTGAGCACCGGCCAGGCGCTGCTCGACCAGTCGATCATCTCCTGCCAGTTCGCGGGCTCCCAGACCAGGACGCCGGCGCCCCGGTTGTCGGGCAGGTCGTTCGCGATCCGGAAGACGTCCTGGAGGAAGAGGCCCGCGCCCTCCGCGGTCTTGGGGTAGGGCGAGTTCGGGACCGGGAGACCGTCCCAGTCGTTCGACGGGTGCGACGTCTCGGCGATCTCCATGGCGTAGCCCGGGTGAGCCGCGGCGACCTGGTGCAGGTTCGACTCGTAGTGCGCGGGCGTCCCGTGCCACTCGGGGTAGTAGGAGTGCGCGATGACGTCGATGTCCTGGCCCTTGGCGTTCAGCCGGGTGAGGAACTGGTTCCAGAACTCGAGCGTCTTGTCGACCTTCCCGTTGTCGATGATCGCGTGCGTCTCGACCTGGATGTCCGCGCCGTGGGCCGCCGCGACGTCCCGGACGGCCTTGATGCCCGACGCCTGGAGGGTGGTGAACCGGTCCCAGGCGGCGTCGTAGGCGGCCTGCTCCACCGGGTCGTCCGAGCCCCAGTAGTCCCAGAGCAGGGCGCCGCCGGGCTGCGAGACGAACGACGGGTCGTGGTTGAAGTAGCACGAGCCGCACCACGCCGCGTCGTCGAACCAGGGTTGCGGACGCTCGCTCCCCCACATGAACCCGTTGATGAGCTCGTTGCCCACCGCGACCTTGTCGGGAGTGGTGCCCTGGGCGACGAGCGCGTCGATGGTCGCGTAGGTGTAGTCGTAGACCGCCTGGGTCAGCTGGTCAAAGGGCAGCTCGCGCCACGCGGTGGGCTTCGCCTGCTTGCTCGGGTCCGCCCACGAGTCGGCGTAGTGCAGGTCGATGCCCAGGCCCATGCCCTGATCGACGACCTTGCGCGCGACGTCGAGGGTGCGCTCCGGGCTCTGGTACGCGGGCTCGAGGTACTCGCCCGTCTTCTCGTCACGCGGGTCGTTGAAGACGCGCAGGCGGACGTACTCCATGCCGGCGTCGGCCGCCGCGTCGAGGATCGGCACCGGCTCGGCGCCCTCGTCCACGACGTAGGTCAGGCCCTGCGCGTCGTTCTGGTCGGCGTACGAGATGTCCGCGCCGAGCACGACGTCGTCGCGCAGGTAGTTCCAGACGGACAGCTCGCTGATGCCGGCGACGGCGCCCGGGGACGCGTCGGTGATCGTGACGCGAAGGAAGGCGATCCCCGGGTGCGCGACGAGGTGCTCCTCGCCGCGACCCGGCTGGTCGTTCGCCGAGCGGTCGACGAGGGTCTGCCACGTAGCACCGTCGCCCGATGCCTCAACCACGTACTGGTAGGTGCCGTGCGCGTCGGGGAAGACGAGGCCGACCTTCCGGATGTTGTCGTACGCGCCGCCGAGGTCGAGGACGAGGCTGCGCGGGCCCTCGCCGCGCGCGGTCCACGCGGTCGCCGGGTCGCCGTCGACAGCGAGTCGCGCAGCAGACTGCGCCGCGGTGGCGCTCACCGTGACCCAGGGCTTCGCGGCGAGGTTGCTGCGGACGGGTGCGAAGTTGACCAGGCCGTCAGGTTCCTCGGCTGGGGCGGGGCCTGCGCTGCCGAGGACGAGGGCGCCCGCGGCGAGGAGGGCGAGCATGGAGGTTCGGCGTCGGCTGATCGGCTGCATGGGACGTCCTTGTCTCATTGGGTGTGCACGTGCACAGCACCCGATGACGCTACGAGTGCACGGAGGCGCCGGTCAAGATGCCGCGTGCGGGCCCGTGCCGGTGGGAGCGTGCACAGCCTTCTTCAGAGCGACGACAAGCTCGGCTCCGAACACGGGCTTCGAGCTGGCGGACCCGTCGGTGGTGCGGACGGCGGTGGGCGCCGTGAGCCGGCCCCACCAGGCCCCCGCGCGCGTGCACGAGGCCACATGAGCGCCCCGAGCAGGCGCGATCGCTCCGAGGACGTCGCCTTGCCACCCCCGCGACGTCGAGGATTCGCTTTCGCGCGAGATGATGCCCACCGGGTGGCTGGGATCGGGCGGGCGGCGTGGTCCGGCTCGTCAGGAATCGTTCGAAGCAACCGATCCGGTGCTGGCGCGCACGACGAGCGAGGTCGGCAGCGTGACGGCGGCCGGCTCTCCGCCCTCGACCAGCTCGACCAGCAGGCGCACCATCTCTCCGGCGATCCGTTCGAGCGGCTGCCGGATGGTGGTGAGCGGCGGGTCGAGCGTCGCTGCGAGCCCGGAGTCGTCGAAGCCTCCGACCGCGACGTCCTGCGGGACGCGTCTGCCGGCCTCGCGGAGCACCTGCAGGGCGCCCGCAGCCATCAGGTCGGAGCCCACGAAGACCGCATCGATGTCGGGTCGGCGCTCGAGGAGCGTCCGCATCCCCGCCGCGCCACCGTCGCGCGAGTAGTCGGCGTGGGTCACCAGCGAATCGTCGTAGAGCGAACCGAGCTCGTCGCGATAGCCCTCGAGCCGGAGCCTGCCCCCTGGGGTGTCCAGGGGTCCGGTGATCGTCGCGATCCTGGTGCGGCCGATGTCGAGCAGGTGCCGCGTCATCCGCCGCCCGCCGCCGAGGTCGTCGGCGGAGACGGAACCGATGCTGCCCTCGAAGCCGAGCGGGATGCCGCAGGAGATCATCGGAATGCCCTGCCGCACCAGCGCGTCGAGCAGGGGGTTGCCGCTGTGCGACGAGATCGCGAGGACCCCGTCGACGTGCCCGGCGCCGACGTAGGACGAGACCTGCTTCTGCTCGTCGGGGGTGCCCGCGACCATGAGCAGGAGCGGCATGCCGCGTGCGGCCAGCGCCCGAGCGGCTCCCCGCAGGAGGATCGAGAAGTTCGGGTCCTCGAAGAGCAGGTGCTGGGGTTCGGTGAGCAGGAACGCCACCGAGTTCGACCGTCCGGTGACCAGGCTGCGCGCGTGCTGGTTGGCGGAGTAGCCGGTGGTCCGGATCGCCTCCTCGACGGCCGCGAGCGAGTCCGGGGACACCCAACGCCCACCGTTGATGACGCGCGAGACCGTGCCCCGGGACACTCCGGCCGCAGCCGCGACGTCACGGATCGTCGGGCGCTTGCGCGGCGCGGTCGTCGGTCCCATCGCACGAGACTCTAGGGGAACGGGGCAACGCCTTGACCGCGCCAGCGGCGAGGTCGACCTTCGGTATTGCCGCCGGCTGGCACGGCCCTGGTTGAGCGGCCGGGCAGGCCCACCGTGATCGGGTAGCGGCCTCCCAGACCGGTGACGGTGATGTCACCGACGCCGCGCGTCGATCACAGGTCGGGCAGCGCCCCCCGGCTCAGGTTCGTGACGGTCGCCGTCATCGCGCTCGCGCGGTCGGACGCGAGGAACGCGACGGTGTCGCCGAGGGCGGTGAGCGTGAGCTCACCGCTCAGGAGCGCACCGGGAACCCCGGGTCCGCCCGTCGCCATGACGTCCTCGAGCGTCGAGCCGCGCGCCTCGGCCGCTCGCGACCACATCGCGCCCGCGTATGACCCGGCGGCCACGGAGCCCGGGATGGCATCGGCGCGGACGCAGACCACCCGCACTCCGTACGGTCCGACCTCACCGGCCAGCTGCCGGGCGAACGCCTCGACGGCCGCGCACGCGGGACCGAACCCGTCGGAGGGCAGCGCGACCCGGGCAGCCGTCGTCGAGAGCAGAACGATGACGCCGTGCCCGACGGCGGTCATGTGGATGGCGGCCGTCGCGCCGGCCACGTAGGCGTTGGTCGCGATCGACGCGATCGGTGCCAGGTAGTCCGCCAGCCCGACCTCGCGCAAGGGCACGCCCTGCGCATGATCCTCACCTGTCGCATCGACGACGATGTGGAAGTCGCCAGCCTCGTCGACCACACCGTGCAGAAAGGCGTCGACCGCGTCCCAGTCGGCCAGGTCGACGACCGCGGCGGACGCCCGCCCGCCGGCCGCGACGATCTCGTCGGCGACCGTCTGCGCCGCCGTCGACGAGCGGCCCGTCACGTAGACACGTGCACCCTCGCGCGCGAGCGCTCTCGCCACCGCACCGCCGACGGCGCCGCCCCCGCCATGCACCACTGCCACCCGCTCCTTGAGCTCCATGGCCTGATGACGCGCGATATCCGGCTCGATCGACAGCCGCTCGTGGCCGATCACGTTCGCCCAACGTGTCGCGAGCCCGGGACCTGCGCGTGACGTGGTCACCCAGGTCGGCGGCGTGCTCGATCGCCGCGGCGACGCCTCGTGACGCTAAGGGTCCCTGGGAGGCGGCCTGGGCCCGCGAGTCGGGGACGGCCCACCCACTACCTTGCTCGCCTCGGCGCATGCGTCGCGTACACACCGCGCTGACAGAGTTCTATCCCCGTGCGGAGCCGAGATCCAGGTCGTGACTCAAGACCAGTGGAATCCTCGCGTCAGGTGACGTAGGCGAGCAGGATCGGCGAGTCGAGGCCCGACCACGTGCCCGTGAGGGTGGAGTCGCGGTCGGTGGGGGTCGCCCGCCGGTCAAGACGACGGCAGACGACGATGCGCAGGGCCCCCGACATCTCCATGACGCTCGCCGAGCCATCCGAGGACGCCCTCACGTGGTCGATGAGCGGGACGACACGCGAGCGGGGGGCGCCCCCGGTCACGCGCACGCTCGGTTCGCGCGGGGCGTCGGCGCCCTCGACGATCTCCTCGGCCTGACTCCCGCCCGCCAGCAGCACGGATGCCAGCACGCGAGCGTAGACGGGGTCCACGATCGCGTCGTAGATCCAGCGTCGCCCGAGCACCGAGTGCTCCATGGTGCAGATCAGGAACTCGTCCGCTCCGTCCAGCGGGGCGCCGCGATAGGTCAGCGGGACCTGGAGCAGGTGCCCCTCGGGGGTCGACAGGACGTGCGTCTCGATGCCGACCTCGCCCGCCGGGTCGTCGAACCGGTAGGCACCGACCAGCTCCAACTCCTGCTCGCCCCACGGCTGGGTGGGAACCCAGTCGGCGAGCAGCTCCGCCTTGGTCGGACGAATGGAGGCGCGATGGATCAGGGCCATCGGCCGACCCTAACGCTGCAGTCGTCCGCCGACGTCCTAGACCCAGACCGCGTCCGGCCATTGTTCAGGGGCGCAGCTCGCACCGAAGGTGATGCCGTCGGTGTGGGCCGCACGGCCCTGCCCAGCGGGGGCTCATCGTGTGAGCGTTACGAGTACATCCCACGGGCCCAGGGTGACGCTCGCCCCTGCGGCGAGCGGTCCGCCGGGGACATCGGCAGGTGGCGCGTCGGCGAGCGCGACCCCCCGGGCCGCGACCAGGACTTCCACATCGGTCGGAACTGTCACCGTGGAGGCCTCCCAGGACCAGTTGTGCAGGATGTGCACTCGTGCGCCGGTCGGTCGGCTAGAGGTGTGCACCGTGACCCGGTCGGGCAGATTCGCCCAGCCGGCCGTTGGCGTCGGGACGAGCCAGTGCGCGAGGCTGCGGGCGAGCGCCTGGTTGGGCACGGTGCCGACGACCGTCACCCGGCCGGCGCCGTACGCCCGCGTGGTGACCGCGGCCCAGGTTCCCAGGTGCGGGTGGTCGTAGGTGGCCAGGATGTCGGCGCCGTCCGCGACGAGGCACTCGGCCCAGGCCGTGGCCGAAGCCTCCGGGTCCATAGGGAACGCGTCGGACCCGCGCACCGAGACCGGCTCATCGAGGTTCGAGAACTCGTCGTACCAGGCTCCGGCCGGCTCGGACAGGCGGGCGGGCTGGGTCTCCGCCCGAGCGCGCGCTTCGTCGTCTGCGTACCCGGTCCGGGGTCCGACGACAAGGTGCCCGCCGGCCTCGGCGTACCGGCGGAGCCAGTCGAGGTCGAGGTCGGAGGCCGTGTAGTAGCCCGCGGCCACCAGGACCGGGTGAAGGCGGGCGGCCTCCGTCGGCGCTTGGTTGAAGAGGTAGCGGGGGCGCACCACGCGCACCTGGAGCCCGGCGTCGAACGCGCCCCGGTAGAAGGACGCGACGATCCGGGGGTAGCTGTTGCGATCCCCGGAGCCGTCGGTGAGCTGCAGCGGTGGCTGGGCGGCCAGCGCGAACCGCGCCTTCGTCGAGGACAGGATCGCGATATCGGCGTCCGGCGTGGCGTCGGCGATCGCGCCACCTGCTCGTGCGAGCTCAGCACCGAGCCGGGCGATCTCCTCATAGGCCCGGCCCGGGCGCCCGCTGTGCGGCAGCACGCCACCCCAGTACGTCTCGGCGCCGTAGTGCAGCGTGTGCCAGTGCCAGTACTCGACCATCCGGGCGCCGCGCGCGACGAGCGCCCACGCGGACTGCCGCCACTGGCCCGGGTAGGCCGGGTAGTTGCTGCTCGGGCCGCCGATGGAC
>NZ_JBFUMP010000035.1:0-23409 GCF_054049315.1 Cellulomonas sp. P5_E12
GCCCGCGCGCGGGCACGCGCGGCGGGGTCGTCGGCCGCCCGCGCCCGGGCGGTCTCGACCGCGCTCGACGCCAGCCAGCCCTCCAGCTGCCAGCGGATCCGGTCGGTGATCCGGGCCGGGGTCAGCCCGCCCCACCCGCCGAGGTCCGTGCGCCAGGTCCGCACCAGGTCGGCGCCCTCGTCGGTGCGCGCGGCGATCTGCAGGCGCCCGCAGGTCACCGAGTGCTGGACGAGCAGCGCGTGCAGCTCCTCCGCCAGGCGGCGCCCCGCGAACGTCGCCGAGTCGACCCGGTCGAGCGGCGGGTCGAGGTCGGCGGCCACCTCGAGGTCCGCCTCCGGCCGACGGCGCGCGGGCGGCCGCTCGTCGTCCCCGCGGGCGAGCCGCTGCGCCCAGGCGCCGAGCCGACCGAAGCGGGCATGCACGTCCGTGGGCGGCAGCGCAGCGAGCTGCCCGAGCGTCCGCAGCCCCAGGCGGTGCAGCAGGTCGACCAGCTCCGCCACCGCGGAGGCCGCCTCGTCGGTGACCGCCGCGTGCACCAGCTCGCTCACGCCGCGCGGGGCCAGGTAGGCCGACGACGCGCCGGGCGGCACCACCGCACCGGTCCGGGTGGCCAGCACGGCCGCCAGCAGCCCGTCCGCCGTGCCGACCGCGCACTCGTGCCCCGACCCGGTGGCGACCGCGTCGATGAGCTTCTCCGCCAGGGCGTCCTCGGAGCCGTGGTACCGGCTGGCGCCGCCCGCGGGCAGCAGCAGCATCCCGGCGCGGACCACCTCGATGCCCGCCACCACGGTCTCGGCCGCCGCCGCGACCGGCTCGAACAGCCGCACGTCGCGGGCGTCGTCCGCCGCCAGCAGCACCAGCTCGGGGCACACGCCCTGCGCCTGCCGACGCCGCATCCCCCGGCGCACACCCTCCGCGCGGGCGAGGGCCGACACCGCGGTGAGCTGCCGCCCGTCGTGCACGGCGGTCGGCTGGTGCGGCGGGACCTCCTCGGCCGTCGCCGCGGCCACCACCGGCCAGTCGGGGACCCACAGGACGGTCGTGCGCGTGCTCATCCGACGAGCCTCAGACCGGGTGCGGGCGCCGCGACCTGCGGCTGGGGCGTCGAGCCGAGGGGCAGGGGCGTCGAGCCGAGGGGCAGAGTCAGGTCGAGCGCGCGCGGCACCGCCGCGCTCCCCCGGCCGGTGCGCACCAGCCGGATCTCGTGCGTGCGCAGCCTGCCCTCGCCGGCGTCGATCCCCGTCCAGCGGCCCGACTCGACCGTCAGCACCACGCCCGCGCCGGGCCAGTCGGCGGTCGACAGCAGCACGGACCCGCGGTCCCGTGCCCGCGCGGACAGCTTGCGGCGCTCGGCATCGGACAGGGTGACCTCGGGGCCGACGACCACCACGTCCACCCCGTCGAGCAGCGCGGCCACCACGGTCGGCGCCTCGAGACCCGGCCGCGGCACCACGGCCAGCCGGTCCAGCGACACGCCCGCCTGGGACGCCGCGAGCAGGCCGATGGTGGGCTGGCCGACGACGGCCGCCCACGCCCCGCCGGCGCACGCGTGCGCGAGCATGGCCAGCACCAGCGACGTCGACCCGGTGACCACCGTGGTGCCGCCGCGGCGCAGGCCCTCCGGCATGATCGGGACCAGGGGCGGCGGCACGGCCATCGGGGGCCGCTCGCTGGTGATGATCCCCGTGGTCGGCGGCTCCGGGGCCTCGTCCGGCAGGTCCGGCACCAACGCGACCACCGCGGGTGCCGCTGGTGCCGTGACGACCTCCGGAGCCGCGCGCACGGTCGTCGCGAGCCCGCCGAGCGGCAGCACGCTGCGTGCCCCGGTGCGCTGCTCGGCGCGTGCGAGGGCGGCCCGTGCGAGCATGACCCGGTCCTCCCGGGACATGGTGTCGACGGTCATGCGAACCTCCCCTCGAGCGGCCGATGAGAGGGTGTCTCGAGACCTCCATCGAACATCTGTTCGAAGTATCTCAGTACACGCTGACCTCCGGGACCGTGTCAATCCAGGTCACCCTCGTGCGGGCCGAGCGGCGTGCCCGCGGGCGCGATGTCGCAGGTCTCGGCTATGTTCTCGTCGCCCGGCAGCGTGGCCGGCTGGGACACCATCAGCACGGAGGCACCATGGGAGTCGTCGTCGGGATCTACCGCCTCGCACTGGCGGCCATCACGTTCCTCGCGCTGTTCTGGGCGCCGAGCACCGGTGTGACGTTCGACCTCGAGGACTACGTCTACTTCACCAACCAGTCGAACCTGCTGCTGGCCGTGGTCATGCTCTGGGGCGGCATCGCGGTGCTCGCCCGGCGTACGGAGCCCGCGCCCTGGCTGTTCGGCGCGGTGACGCTCTTCATCCTCATCACCGGCCTGGTGTCGTACCTCATCCTCGACCCGGCCCCGCCCGGCGAGGAGGTCATCGCGCTCGGCCTCACGCACGACCAGCTCGTGCACCGCCTGACGCCGATCGCCGCGTTCGTGCACTACCTGCTGATGGTCCCGCACCGCCGCCTGCGTATCCGCAATGCGGCGTACTGGCTGCTCTACCCGGTGGCGTACTGCGCGTTCACCACCGTCCGCGGCGTGCTGAGCCCGGGAAGCGACTACCCGTACGGGTTCATCGACGTCTCCGAGCTGGGCTACGGCGGCCTGCTGCTCAACGTGCTCATCTACGGCGTGGGCTTCTTCGTCCTCGGCCTCGTGCTCGTCGGCATCGACCGTGTCCTGCCCGCGCAGGCGGTCATCGGGCGACGCGTGCCGGAGCCGACCCCGCGCGCACCGCTGGTCCCCGCGGAATGATGTCGCCATGGCCGTGAACCTCACCCGTCCCGTCGCCCCCGACCCCTACTCGCTGCTCCCGCCGGTCCCCGACTTCACGCTGACCAGCGACGACTTCCGGCACGGCGAGCGCCTCCCCGACGCGCACACCAACACCGACGCCGGCAGCAACGTCTCCCCGCAGCTGTCGTGGGAGGGCTTCCCGGAGGGCACGCAGTCGTTCCTGGTCAGCTGCTTCGACCCCGACGCCCCCGGCCCCGCCGGCTGGTGGCACTGGACGGCCGTCGACGTTCCCGCGACCACCACCTCGCTGGCCACCGGAGCCGACCTGCCCGCCGGGGCGTTCGCGCTGCGCGGCGACGACGGCGAGGCCCGCTACGTCGGTGCCGCTCCCCCGCCCGGCGACCAGGTGCACCGGTACTTCTTCGTCGTGCACGCCCTCGACGTGCCCTCTCTCGGGTTGGGGCCGGACACGATGCCGGGCGCCGTGAACACCGCGGTCGTCTTCCACACGCTCGCGCGCGCGGTCCTGGTCGGGACCTACCAGCGGTGAGCCTCGGCACGCTGACCTGGGTGCGCGCGCTCGACCACCCCGACCTGCTCGCCAGCTCCACCCTCGCCGCGATCACGGCCTGGTCCACGCACGACCCCGACGTCGCCGATGCGGTCCTGGTCACGGAGATCGACCCCGACCTGGCGGACACGGCGGCGCTCACGGAGGCGTACCAGCTGGAGCCCGCGGCGTCGGCCAACTGCGTGCTCGTCGCCGGCCGCCGCGAGGGCGAGGAGCGCGTCGCGGCCGCCGTCGTGCGCGCCACCACGCGCGCCGACGTCAACAACGCGGTCAAGCGGCTGCTGGACGTCAGGAAGGCGTCGTTCCTGCCGATGGACCGGGCCGTCGAGGAGTCCGGCATGGAGTACGGCGGGATCACCCCGCTCGGCCTCCCGGGCCGCTACCGCGTGCTGGTCGACGCCCGCGTCGCCGCGGACGAT
The DNA here is from genome assembly GCF_054049315.1 of Cellulomonas sp. P5_E12. NCBI lineage: Bacteria > Bacillati > Actinomycetota > Actinomycetes > Micrococcales > Cellulomonadaceae > Cellulomonas > Cellulomonas sp. P5_E12. The sequence goes on from NZ_JBFUMP010000035.1 coordinate 3,766, forward strand.
CTCGACGCCGGGCCGACGGTGATCATCGGCAGCGGCGTGCGCCGGTCGAAGATCGCGCTGCCCGGCGCGCTCCTCGCGCGTGCGCCGGGCGTCGAGGTGGTCGACGGGCTCGCCCTGGGCTGACCGCCGATGAACTGTCCTCGAGCAGCATCGGAGTCAACTTGACGACGCCGCACGCAACGCGCTGGTGTCGCTGACCGGCGCCCGTGTGCTCCATCCGGACAAGAACCCGGACCGCACCCGCACGGTCTACGTCGCTACCGAGCTGCTGGGCCTGGTGGCGGAGCCGGGCATGGCGGCCTATGTCGACGCGGGTGTCGACGTCCCCGTCGGCGCGCTCGACCCGGTCGGGACGGCGTGCGGCGCCTGGCTCCCCCGCGCGGGCGCGCACCTGCCGCCTGCCCAGAGTCCACGGGGGTCAGCACCGCTAGGGTGCGCGGCATGAGCCGGACCACGAGCCGTGTCATCCGCGACCGTGCCATCTGCCGTGCGCACGGGATCGCGGGCGTGCTGGCCCGGCCCGCGGCGGGTGCCGAGCGCGCGGTCGTCGTGATCGGCGGGTCCGAGGGCGGGCTGCACGAGCGCGACGCCGTCGCGCTGGCGGAGGAGGGTTTCGCCACGCTGGCCCTCGCCTACTTCGGCGCACCGGGGGTCCCGTCCGTCCTGGTCGACGTGCCGCTCGAGTACTTCACCCGCGCGCTCGACCTGCTCGAGGCGCAGGGGTTCGCGCCGGGCTCGATCGGGCTGCTCGGCGGCTCCCGCGGCGGCGAGGCGGCGCTGCTGGTCGGGAGCCGCGACGACCGGGTCGGGTCGGTCGTCAGCGTGGTCGGCAGCGGCGTCGTCACACAGGGCATCGACTACCGAGCCGGCCGGCTGGACGCGATCCTGCAGACGTCCGGCCCCGCCTGGACCGTCGACGGAGAGCCGCTGCCCTTCCTGCCCTACGACGTCACCCCCGAGCTGGTCGAGGCCATCGAGCGCCACGAACCCGTCGCATTGCGCGACGGGTTCGCCGCGCTGCCGACGGATCCCGACGCGCTCGACCGCGTGAGCATCCCGGTCGAGCGCATCCGCGGCGGCGTCCTGCTCGTGGCCGCGGGAGACGACCAGATGTGGGACTCACCGGCGTACAGCCGCGTCGCCGCCGACCGCCTGCGCGCTGCGGACMACCCGTACCCGTGGGCGAACGTCGTGCTCGACCACGTCGGGCACATGATCGCCGGACCACCGGGGGGCGTCTCCACCAGCCTCGGGCCCGGGCCGGGCGTCACCTTCCGGCACGGCGGCGACCCGGTGATCACCGCCCGGGTGCGCGGGGAGACGTGGGCGAGGACCACGGGCTTCCTGCGCTACACGCTGCCCCGGGATGACCCGGCGTGACCTCCGGGCGGCCCTAGGGTCACGCCGTCCGCAAGCCGTCAGCGCGGGGCCAACGTCCGCGGCTCGAACGCCACGCGGATCGTTTAGTGAGCCCGTCATCCAGGTGCACGCGATGCGCTGGCCGCGGCGATGCACCGGGTCGGGCGCACCGTCGTCCCGCGCTGGGAGGTTCGTGGAGCTCCACGCAGCGTCGGCATCGTCAGCGAGGCCACAGCGTCCCGTGGGGACCTGCGCCGGATCCCGATCTGCGACGCCCACGCCCCGATCAYGACTGGAGATCGTCTGGCGCTCCGCGCCGAGCCCCGCCGCGCGCGCGTTCCTCGACCACCTGCGCGCGTGATGTCGGGGTCCGGCCAGGGTCGATGCGCGTCCACGGCATGTGGCGCCCTCGACCCACGAACCGATCGACGCCTGTGTGGCTCCTCGGGAGGTCGCAGGGCCACGCGGGTGGGGGTGTCCCGGTCCTCAGATCGCGCATGCACCATCTGCTGCCGACATGACGGAGCGGGGGGCCGGGCCGAGGCCCGATCCCCCGCTCCCGGTGCGGTCAGCGGCGGTGCGCGACCACGAGACCACTCGTACCCAGGAGCAGCACGAGCAGTGCGAGGACAGCCAGGGCCAGCGGGTTGCCGGCACCGGTTGCGGCCAGGACCTCACCGGACGAGGACGTCGTCGGCGCGGCCAGCACCTGGCTCGGTGCGGCCAGGACCTGGTTGGCGGGCGTCACCGTCGGCGGCGTGCTGGTTGTCGTCGTCGTCGGGCACGGGACATCCGTGAACGTGGACGTCCACACCGTCTGGGTGCCCTCCGGGAACACGTCCCCGGCGATGATCGGCACGACGGTGACTGTCACCGTGTTCCCGCTCGTCACCTTGTCGTACCGGTAGTCGGCGGTGTTAGCGGGCAGCGTGGTCGTGTCGTTCGCTGTTCCGCAGACGTCGGTGAACTGGGGAGCCGGCGGCTGGGACAAGACCCTCTGGAAGCAGGGGGCCCCGGGGTTGGCGTCCTGGTAGCCGGTCGCAGCGGCCAGGGTGATGGTCCTCGTCGCCACGGTCTTGGCTTCGTTGATCGTCCACTTGGTCGCGTCGAGACCAGCCAGCGTGACACCCGGCTTCGCCGTCACTGTGATCGTGAACTGACCGGCAACTCCGGTCGGTGTGACGGCCACGGTGATGTTGGCGAACACGCCGTCCAGCCCCGTCGGCAGGGCACCAGGTGCCGTGCAGCTCGGACCAGTGGGCTCGGCGTTGAACAGCGCCGGGACCGGGTAGACGGTGGTGCAGTCCGCGTCCGTCTTGTAGGCGGGCACGTCGAACGAGATCGTCTTGGTGGTGGCGTTCCCGGCGAACCGGTAGCCGGCGTCCGCCGTGAAGGTCAGCGTCCAGTGGCTGCCCGAGGGAGCCGGGTTCGGGTGCACACCCTCGGGGAAGTCACCCAGGTTCGGGTAGTTCGCCCCGTTGAGAGTGGCGGCCGTCAGCGTGGCGTGATCGAAGGCGAGCAGGCCGGAGCCGTCGCGGTCTTCACACGTCGGCGGCGTCGTCGTCCACGACGCGCTCGCCGTGCCGTACGTCGGCGGGCAGTCCTTGTAGGTCCAGAGGAACCAGTCCCCCTTGCCGTGGCTGCCGTGGCTCACGAAGTACGGCACGCCGGCCTCGTGGTTGGCGAAGACGTGGTTGGCCGACTGCGGGTTGCCGCTGGTGGCGTGCCAGCCCGCAGCGTTGACCGCCGGGGCAGACGTGACGGGCCCACCGGTCCACGTGTGCCACACCGGCACGCGACCGTCCACGCACTCTGGCGGCGGGGTGTAGCACGGAGCGTGACGGTTGGTGGACTGGTAGCCGGTAGCTCCCAGAACGGCAACTGTCGCGGTCCGCACGGTGGGGTTGCCCGGTCCGCTGAACTGGTACCCGGCCTTCGCCGTGGCAGTGATGGTGTACATGCCCGGACCGTCGAACGCCCGGTCCACGGTGAGGACGTAGCCCACGCGGTCGATCGGGAACACGGAGGTGTTCAGAGAACCGGCCGCCTCACAGGTCGGCGGCACGGGCGCCACGTCGAACAGCACAGCGACCGGCGTCGGCACGCACGGAGCCGAGGAGACGAAGTACCACTGCTTCACGAAGTTGGCGTCCTCAGGGGGGTTCGGCCCCGTCAGCTTGCCATCAGCGAGGATCGTGTCGATCTGGGCACGGGTGCCCTTGTAGAGATCCTGCTGGTAGGTCGTGCCGCACGTCGTGGGCGCGATCTTGCCCGGACCCACGTAGGTCTGCGGCCAGCCGACGTCGTCCTTGTTGTGGGCGTTCGGCGCGTAGGTGGGCGACTTCCAGGTGTGCCACTCGGAGAGGATCACGCCGTCGCTGTGCGTCGACGTGGTCTGGGGGGCCACCCGGGCAGCCTCAGCGGGGGCAGGTTCCTGCGCAGCGGGCTCCGGGGCAGGCTCGGCGGCCGGGGCCTCGACCACCGGCTCGGGAGCGGGCTCCGCCGGCGCAGGTGCGGCCTCGGGCTCCGCAACGGGTTCCGTAGCCGCAGGTGCGGCCTCGGGCTCCGCAACGGGGTCCGTTGCCGCAGGAGCCGCAACTGTCTCCTCAGCCACCACCGGGGCGGCGTCGTCGGCGAACGCTGGAACAGCGAAGGCAGGAGCGCCGAACATGACCACACCGAGCACGCCGGCAGTCGCCGCCGCACACCACTTCATTCTTTTCACGGTTCTCTCTCCTTTGAGATCTGCCGCCACGGACCAGCCGCTCCTCGACGACCGGGACGGTTCTGGAAGCCGGTCGGAGGCGCCCCAGGGCGCCGCAACGCTGACAAAGATCGACCCGCGGTCGACGTGCCGTGATGCGAGCGGCCCGAGCCGCGCCCCCCTGCTCCTTCGTCTCACACATCCGACGAATCCGACATTACGCCCGAGCGTGCGACCGCTGCTCGCTGGGATGGGGTGAGGGTCCGGGTGAAGATCGCGGTCCCTCCAGGCGAACTTCGGGGACGAGCCGGACGTCCAGGGTGGCAGTGCGCGCGGTCGCGTCAGAGCGTCGCCGAGAACGCCGCCGCTGCTGACGCGACATCAGGAGCCGGGCGGTCGATGGGTCGCACAGGCTCGAGCAGCCTCACGCGAACGCGGCGACGCGACGGCGCCCAGCCTCGTCGAGCGACGGCGGGACGAGCGCCCGGCACGGTGCCCGCGCGTCGACGAGCATCGAGACACGGTCGTCGTCGCACGGCGCCCCGACACTCGCCGCGGCGAGCCACGTCGACCACGCTCCGCGGGAGATCGCGGGTCCGCCGGGGGGCCCATCTGCTCGGTGAGGTCGCAGGCGACCCCGGCCGGGGATCAGCGTCCGGCCGTCGGGCGCCGGTCGCAACGGGTCATCCGAGATCAGGACCGGCGCGTCGCCCAGAACGCCACCGCGGCCGCGGCCGCCACGTTCAGCGAGTCCACCCCGCCCGCCATCGGGATCCGCACCACCAGGTCGGACTCGGCGACGGTCACCGGCTTGAGCCCGTGGCCCTCGGCGCCCAGCACGAGCGCCAGGCGTTCCGGCGGGTCGGCAACCAGCGCGTCCAGCGTGATCGAGTCGTCGGACAGGGCCAGCGCGGCGGTGACGAACCCGGCCTCGCGCAGCACGCCGATGCCCTCGGGCCAGGGGTCGATGCGCGTCCACGGCACCTGGAACACGGTCCCCATCGACACGCGCACGGACCGCCGGTAGAGCGGGTCGGCGCAGCGGGGCGTGACGAGCACGGCGTCGACACCGAGCGCGGCGGCCGACCGGAACGCGGCGCCGACGTTGGTGTGGTCGACGATGTCCTCCAGCACGGCGACCCGGCGCGCGCCGGCCAGCAGTGCGGCGACGGGCGCTAGGGGCGGCCGGTGCATGGCCGCGAGCGCCCCGCGGTGGACGTGGAACCCGGTGATGGCCTCGAGCACGGGCTCCTCGGCGACGTAGACCGGGACGACCACGTCGTCGGCGGGCAGGCTCGCCAGCAGCCGCTCGAGGTCGGGCAGCCAGCGCGGCGACAGCAGGATCGACCGCGGCCGGTGGCCGGCCGCGAGCGCGCGGCCGAGCACGGTGGAGCTCTCCGCGATGTAGAGGCCCTTGGCGGGCTCCTGCCGCGAGCGCAGCGCGACGTCGGTCAGCGAGACGTAGTCGGCGAGGCGGTCGTCGGACGGGTCGGTGACGGGCTGCAGGGAGGCGACGGGCACGCGCTCATCCTTCCAGCCGGACGACGACCTCCCCGTCCCGGTCGAGCGAGAACGGCACCCCGTCGACGGAGTACGTCCCGCGGAACCCGCTGACCGGCACCCGCCCGGACGAGGAGGTTCGCACCGTCGTCGGCGCCACCCACCACTCGTCCTTCACCAGCCTGCGCAGGGCGTCGTACGCGGGCTTCGGCGTCCCGTCGGCGCGGACCAGGCCGGCCGGCGCACCGAGCCACGCACCCTCGTCGGTGATCCCCCAGTACGTCGCCGCGTGCACGGCCGGGTGCGCAAGCAAGGTGCGGTAGTGCCGCTCGAGCTCGTCGGCCTGCCGCGCCTCGCCCTCGGGCGTCGACGGCCACGAGGCCACCTGGTGGTCGTTGAGGTCCTCGATGTGCGCGGGCATGAGGTCGCCCGACAGCAGCGTCGTCTCGGTGAGGTGCAGCGGGAGCCCGTACCGCGCGAACCGGTCGAGGATCGCGAGCGTCTTCTCCTCACCCCAGTAGCCCTGGTGCATGTGGCTCTGCAGGCCGATCGCGTCGACCTGGATGCCCGCCTCGAGCACGCCCTCGATCAGGCACTCGTACGCGGTCGACATGTCGAAGTCGTTGAGCAGCAGGGTGGCCGACGGGTTGGTCTGCCGCGCGGCGTCGAACGCGAGCCGGATCGTGGGGATGCGCCCGCGGTCCCGGGCGAGCCGGGTCAAGCCGTTCGGCTCCTTGTCGAACACGGGCATGATCACGACCTCGTTGATCACGTCCCACGTGTCGATGACGCCGGCGAAGTCGGCGACCTCACGGCGGATCCGCGCGTCCTGGGCGTCGGCGATCTCGTCCGTCGTGAGGTCGAGCAGCCAGGGCGCGCCGACGGTGTGCCACGCGAGCGGGTGGCCCTTGACGGCGACGCCGCGGTCCGCGAACCAGCGAGCCGCCGTCAGCAGGCGCGCGGTGTCGGGCCGCCCGCGCACGGGCTCGAAGGTGCCCCAGTAGAACGGGAGGGTGGCGGCGTTGAACACGTCGAACCAGAGCGACGCGAGCGACGCGGAACCGCCCGACGGGTCGAGGAAGTCGAACCCGATGTTGCCGAACAGGAACGCGTGCCGCTCCTGCGCGACGACGACCTCGGTGTCGGTGAGCGGGCGGCCGTCAGGGCCGATGACCGTGACGACGGCGTCGGCGCGTCGATGAGCGAGCGAGGGCATGCGCCCAGCGTGCCACGACGGAAAACGTTATCGATCCCCCGCCACACCGGCGGCGAGCAGCGTCGCGGAGACCCGGGAGCTGCGCAGCGCACGCCCTCCGAGCAGCGCGGCCGCCACCCCGACCAGAGCCACGACGGGCACGACGAGGAACGCCTGGTGCGTGCCGACGGCGTCGGCGAGCGCGCCGAGCGCGAACGGCGCGATGCCGATGGCGAGGCTGCCGACGAACGTCGCGCGGGCCTGCGTCGCGTCGGTCCGTCCTGGCGCCGTCGCCAGGAGCAGGGAGATGGACAGGGGGTACTGCGCGCCGTACCCGAACCCGGCGACCACCAGCCCGACCATCGCCGTCGCCGGGGTGGTCGCGGTCCACAGGATCGCCCAGCCGCCGATGGCCACGACGAACGCCACGGCCAGCAGCATGGTCGGCGCGACGCGCAGCGAGAGGGGGCCGACGACGAACCGCACGGCGGACATGCCCGCCACGAGCCCGGCGGTCGCCGCGGCGGCGATCCCGGCGCCCGCACCGGTCTGCTGCAGGATCAGGCTCGTCGACCAGTAGGTGGTGGCGAACTCCAGCGAGATGCCGGCGACGAGCGTGACCAGGAAGCACCACGCGGGCAGCCGGCTCACCGCGCGGACCGGCGCCGCGGCAGCGTGCGACGAGCCCGCGACATGCGCCGGCGTCATCGCGCCGCCGTCGGGGATCCGCGACATCAGGACCGCGGTGACCAGCGCGAGGGCGGCCGTCACCAGGACGGCCGGACGCCACCCCCACCCGATGGCCACGCACGCTCCGACGGCCAACGGCCCCACCAGCCCGATGGAGGAGCCGACGCCGTTGCCCTCCGTGAGGGCCGCGGAGGCCTTGGCCCCGTGCCGCAGCGCCACTCCCGCCTGCGCCGCGCTGATCATCACGTTGCCGCCGAGCGCGAGCACCACCATCGCCAGCAGGCTCCACCCGAGCGCGGGCGCAGCCACGAGCCCGCACGCACCCACGGCGACCACCGCGCACGCGAGCAGGATGGCGGCCCGCCGACCCCGGGCGTGGACCAGCCGCGGTGCGACGAACGCCGCGAGGATGCCGCCTGCGGCCATGGCCGTCCCGTGCAGTCCGGCCTGCGCGTCGCTGACGCCCAGCTCCTCCGCCAGCAGCGGCACGCTCGGGTTGAAGCTGTACAGGAGCCAGCCCCAGACGGCGAAGCAGCCGTAGAACGCGATCGTCATCCGATCGCGCGTGAACCCGGTGCGCTCGGCGTCGGGAAGGGTGGGCATGGGCCGAGCGTACGGGTCGATCACATCGATTCGATCAGGTCGTCCAGTGGCGTCCCCCGCAACCTGCACGTGCGCGACGTCGCGGGACGCCCGTGCGTCGACCGCGTCAGTCCACCGGCGCCACCGCCGCCGCGAACTGGCTCGCGTACAGCCKCGCGTACGCGCCGTCGGCGGCGAGCAGCTCGTCGTGCGAGCCCTGCTCCACGATCGCGCCGTCCTCCATCACGAGGATCATGTCGGCGTCACGGATCGTCGACAGCCGGTGCGCGATGACGAACGAGGTCCGCCCGTGCCGCAGCGCGTTCATCGCCTGCTGGACCAGCACCTCGGTGCGGGTGTCCACGGACGAGGTCGCCTCGTCGAGGATGAGGATCGCGGGGTCGGCCAGGAACGCGCGGGCGATGGTGAGCAGCTGCTTCTCGCCCGCCGAGACGTTCGCGCCCTCGTCGTCGACCGTGGTCTCGTAGCCGTCCGGCAGGGTGCGTACGAAGCGGTCGACGTGGGTCGCGACGGCGGCCTCGACGATCTCCTCCTGCGTCGCGTGCTCCACGCCGTACGCGATGTTCTCCGCCAGCGTGCCGCCGAACAACCAGGTGTCCTGCAGCACCATGCCCATCTGCGAGCGCAGCGCGTCGCGGGTCATGTCCCGCACGTCGACACCGTCGAGGGTGATCCGGCCGGCGTCGACCTCGTAGAACCGCATGAGCAGGTTCACCAGGGTCGTCTTGCCGGCGCCGGTCGGGCCGACGATCGCGATCGTCTGGCCCGGCTGGGCCACCAGCGACAGGTCCCGGATGAGCGGCTTCTCCGGCGAGTAGCTGAACGCCACGTTCTCGAACGCGACCCGGCCCTGGATGGGCTGGTCCGGCTGCACCGCGTCGACCGGGTCGGGCTCCTGCTCGTCGGCGTCCAGCAGCTCGAACACCCGCTCCACGGACGCGACGCCCGACTGGAGCAGGTTCGCCATGGACGCGATCGCGGTGATCGGCTGCGTGAACTGCCGGCTGTACTGGATGAACGCCTGGACGCTGCCCAGCGTGAGGGCCCCCGACGCCACCTGCAGGCCGCCGACGACCGCGACGATCACGTAGTTGAGGTTGGCGACGAAGCCGAGCGCCGGCTGGATGATCCCGGAGATGAACTGCGCCTTGAAGCTCGACTCGTACAGCCTCTCGTTCCGCTCCGCGAACACCTCGGCGGCCTCCTTCTGGCGACCGAAGACGGTGACCAGGGAGTGTCCGGTGTACATCTCCTCGATGTGGGCGTTCAGCTGCCCGGTCACCGCCCACTGCTGCATGAACTGCGGACGGGACCGCTTGGCGATCATTGCCGCGATCCACATCGACAGCGGGACCGTGATCAGGGCGATGACCGCGAGCAGCGGCGAGATGAAGAACATCATGGCCAGCACGCCGACGACGGTCAGCACCGACGTGATCAGCTGCGAGAGGGTCTGCTGCAACGTCTGGGCGACGTTGTCGATGTCGTTGGTCACCCGGCTGAGCAGCTCGCCGCGCGGTTGGCCGTCGTGGTACTTCAGCGGCAGCCGGGACAGCTTCGCCTCGACCCGTTGCCGCATCTGGTAGACGACCCGCTGCACCACGACGGCCGTCATCCGGCCCTGCAGCCACCCGAACAGGAACGACCCCAGGTAGATCACCAGGACCACGAGCAGGATGTTGCGCAGCTGGGTGAAGTCGATGCCGACGCCGGGGATCGCGCCGGACGACTCGACGATGTTGGCCTGAGCCGTCTCGCCGCGCGAGCGGAGGAACTCGACCGCCTGGGCGTTGGTGGTGCCCGCGGGCAGCTGCTTGCCGATGACGCCGGCGAAGATCACGTTGGTCGCGTTGCCCAGAAGCTTCGGCCCGGTGACCGCCAGGACGACGGACGCGGTGCCCATGGCGACGATCGCCAGCATGGGCCAGCGCTCGCCGCGCATCTCGCCCAGGAACCGGCGGGCCGACCCGCGGAAGTTCATCGACTTCTCGCCGGGCATGCCCATGTTCATCATGGGACCGCCGCCGCCGGGTCCGCGGCGCTGCGGGGGCATCCGCTGGGCGGGTGCCGGTCGCTCGTCGGTGCTCATGCCGCCTCCTCCACGCTCACCTGCGAGTACACGATCTCCCGGTACGTCTCCGACGACTCCAGCAGCTCGCTGTGCGTGCCGACGCCGACGACGAGGCCGTCCTCCATCACGACGATGGAATCGGCGTGGCGGATGGTGGCCACCCGCTGCGCGATGACCAGCACGGTCGCGTCCTGCGTCTCGGGGACGAGGGCCGCGCGCAACGCGGCGTCCGTGCCGTAGTCGAGCGCGGAGAACGAGTCGTCGAACAGGAAGACCGACGGCTTGCGCACCAGCGCCCGGGCGATGGCGAGCCGCTGTCGCTGGCCGCCCGACACGTTGGTGCCGCCCTGGGAGATCGGGGCGTCCAGCCCTTCGGGCAGCGCCTCGACGAACGGCAAGGCCTGGGCGACCTCGAGCGCGTGCCACAGCTCCGCGTCGGACGCCCCCGGCTTGCCGTACTCCAGGTTCGACCGGACGGTGCCGGCGAACAGGTACGGCTTCTGCGGGACGAGCCCGATCTGCGTCCACAGCTGGTCCGGGTCGAGGTCGCGCACGTCGACGCCGTCGAGCAGCACCGCGCCGCCCGTCACGTCGAACAGCCGCGGGATGAGGTTCACGAGCGTCGTCTTGCCCGAACCCGTGGAACCGATGATGGCCGTCGTCCGGCCCGGCTCGGCCACCAGGTCGATGCCGTGGAGGACCGAGCGCTCGGCGCCCGGGTAGCCGAACTCCACGGCCCGCAGCTCGAGCAGGCCGGGGCGCTTGCCCGGCAGCCCCCGCGGGTGCGGCGACGGCACCACGGACGTGTCGGTCGTGAGGATCTCCCCGATGCGCTCTGACGACACGACGGCCCGCGGGACCATCACGAACATCATCGTCGACATCATGACGGCGATGAGGATGTACGCGATGTAGGACAGGAACGCCGTGAGCTGACCGATCTGCATGGCGCCCGAGTCGACGCGGTACGCACCGAACCAGAGCACCGCGACGCTCGTGACGTTCAGCACGACCATGACCGACGGGAACATCAGCGCCATGAGCTTGCCCACGCGCAGGGACGTGTCGTAGAGGTCCGAGTTCGCGCCGTCGAACCGCTGCGACTCGCGGCGCTCGCGGACGAACGCCCGGACCACGCGGACGCCGGCGATCTGCTCGCGCAGCACCCGGTTGATGGCGTCGATCCGCTTCTGCATCGACCGGAAGTACGGCACCATCCGCGAGATGATCAGGCCGATGACGAGGCCGAGGACCGGCACGGACACGAGCAGTATGCCGGAGAGCACCACGTCCTCCTGCATCGCCATGATCACGCCGCCGACCAGCATGATCGGCGCCATGATCATCATGGTGAAGGTCATCATCGTGACCATCTGCACCTGCTGGACGTCGTTCGTCGTGCGCGTGATCAGCGTCGGCGCCCCGAACTTGGCCACCTCCTGGGCCGAGAACGTCTGCACCTGGCCGAACAGCCGCTTGCGCACGTCGCGGCCGAACGCCATCGCGGTCCGCGAGCCGTAGTAGACGGCGATGATCGCCGCGACGATCTGCACGAAGCTGACCGCGAGCATCACGCCGCCGAGGCGCATGATCTCGGCGGTGTCCCCCTTGACCACGCCGTCGTCGATGATCCGGGCGTTGAGGCTGGGCAGGTAGAGCGTCGCCATCGTCTGGATCAGCTGGAGCACGACGACCGCGATCACCGCCCCCTGGTACGGCTTGAGATGCTCTTTGAGCAGCTTGACCAGCATCACGAGCTCCTGTCGGTCGGGGTGGGGGCGAGGACGCCGTGGAGGAGGAGGTCGACCAGCTTCTCCGGGTCCGGCGGGCCGGTGTCGAGCCCGCGGCGACCAGCGTCGACGGTACGGATGGTGGCGCCCAGGAGCACGGTGTTAAAGAGGTCGATGACGTCGGCGAGGGGCAGGCGCAGGTCGCTCGCGTCGGGCTCCAGGAGCTCCGCGACCACGGCCGTCACGGCCTCGGTGCCCGCCTGCTGGCGGCGACCCCACTGCCGGATGGCCGCCTCGCGGTTCTCCGGGGTCGGCCCGGCCGGCTCCAGCCGCCCGACCTCGTGCAGCAGGCCCATCCAGCGCATCGAGTCGCCCACATGGGCCTGTGCCTGCGTCATCAGGACGAGCAGCTTGTCGCGCAGCGGGAGCGTCCGGTCGATCGCCGCGATCTCCGGGATCGCGTCCGCCGGGTCGACCGCGGCGAGCACGGCCTCGCGGATGAGGGTGACCTTGTCGGTGAACACCCGGAAGAGCGTCCCCTCCGCGACTCCCGCGGCCTCGGCGAGCTCCCGGGAGGTGACGGCGGCGCCACGGGCCAGCAGCACGGGACGCACGGCCAGCAGGATCGCGGCGCGGCGCTCGTCGGGCGGCAGCGGCGCGGCCCGACCCGCACGTGCGACCCCGGTGATCATCTCCACGCGGCGAATGTAACTGAGTGAGCACTCACTCCCAAGCGTTGTTCACTGTGAGCGAACGTGTGGAGAGCCGAACCCCTAGGGGATCCGGCCCTCCACGGCTCACTGCGTCGGCGCGTCCTGCGGCGGCTCGGGTGCGGGCGGCTGCGGGGCGCGCGGGGGCACCGCTCCCCCGCCGGGCCGTTGGCCCAGCTCGACCGACGGGTCGAACGGAAGGCCGMTCAGGGTGCCGGAGGCCGTCGCGTCCGCGGTCGCGGCGGCCGACTCGCGCCGGGCCTCCGCGAGCGCCTCGGCGGGGTCGGTGAGCGTCGTCGGCGGCAGGTCGTCGCCCAACGGCGAGGTACCGGCCGGGCGCCCGCTGTCGTCGGGCGTGAACGGCCCGCCGAATCCCTTGGCGAAGACCCCCAGCGCGCTGGTCAGCTCGGACGGCAGGAACCACATCTTGTTCGACGGGGTCGCCGCGATCTTCGGCAGGATCTGGAGGTACTGGTAGGCCAGCAGCTTGGGGTCGGCGTCGCCGCGGTGGACCGCGTCGAACACCTGGAGGATGGCCCGCGCCTCACCCTCGGCCGTGAGGATCGCCGCCTGCGCGCCACCCTCGGCCCGCAGGATCGCCGCCTGCTTCTCGCCCTCGGCCGTGAGGATCTGCGACTGCTTGAAGCCCTCCGCGGTGAGGATCGCGGCGCGGCGGTCGCGCTCGGCGCGCATCTGCTGCTCCATCGACCCCTTGATGCTCTCCGGCGGGTCGATCGACTTGAGCTCGACGCGGTTCACACGCACGCCCCAGCGCCCGGTCGCCTCGTCGAGCACCCCGCGCAGCTGGCCGTTGATCTGGTCGCGGCTGGTCAGCGTCTGCTCGAGGTCCATCGAGCCGACCACGTTGCGGAGCGTGGTCACCGTCAGCTGCTCGATGCCCTGGATGTAGTTGGCGATCTCGTAGACCGCCGACTTCGGCTCGGTCACCTGGAAGTAGATGACGGTGTCGATGCTCACCACGAGGTTGTCGGACGTGATCACGGGCTGCGGCGGGAACGACACCACCTGCTCGCGCAGGTCGACGCTGGCGCGCGGGCGGTCGACGAACGGGATGAGCAGGTGCAGGCCGGCGTCCAGCGTGCGGGAGTACCGGCCGAGCCGCTCGATGATGATCGCGACGGCCTGCGGGACGATCTTGACCGACCGCACCAGCGCGATGATGACGAACAGCAGCACCAGGCCCAGCACGATGTAGAGGGCGATCTGCCCACCGCTCAGGTCCATGGATCCTCCAGGAGGTTCACGCGGGCGAGGTGCACGCGGGGGTTCTCAGGTCACGCCGGGGTCAGGCGCCGGGCACGGGCACGACGACCGCGGTGGCGCCGTCGATCCGTGACACGCGGACCTCGGTGCCGGGCGGGATGGCCTGCGCGGCGTCGGCGCGCGCGCTCCAGACCTCGCCGTTGAGCTTCACGCGGCCGCCCTCGACGGTGACCGTCGAGACGACCACGGCATCGCGGCCCACGAGGGCCGCGGCGTTGGTCTCCACCAGCGGCATCCGGGCCCGCAGGTGCCGCAGCAACCACGGTCGCAGCGTGAAGAGCAGCACGACGGACGTGAGCGCGGCGACGATGAACTGCACCGGCACCGAGGCGCCGAGCCAGTACGCGATCGCCCCGGCGATGGCGCCGCCGGCGAACATGGCGAGCACCAGGTCCAGCGACAGCATCTCGAGGATGCCGAAGGCGAGCGCCGCACCGATCCACCACAGCCAACCCATGAGGGTCCACTCCTCCGGTCCGGCAGGTTCCGCCGTCGGCTCCCGCTGTACAGCCGATAGTAGGCGTTTTCTTTGCGAAAACCTGGGGAAACTCTCAGCCCTGAGAGGAAGTTGCCCGGGCCGACCAGCGACCGTCCGTCTTGTCGACGACGAGCGGCAGGTCGAAGGCCCCGGACAGCGTCTGCGCGGTCAGCACCTCGTCGATCGGGCCGGCCGCGAAGGCCTTGCCGGCGCGCAGCAGGAGGATGTGTGTGAAGCCCTGCGGGATCTCCTCGACGTGGTGCGTGACCAGCACGAGCACGGGCGACTTGTGGTCACCGGCAAGCTCGGCGAGGGCCGCGACCAGCTCCTCGCGGCCCCCGAGGTCCAGCCCGGCAGCGGGCTCGTCGAGCAGCAGCAGCTCGGGGTCGGTCATGAGCGACCGGGCGATCTGCACGCGCTTGCGCTCCCCCTCGGAGAGGGTGCCGAAGTAGCGGTCGGACAGGTGCGCGACCCCGAACGCGGCGAGCAGGTCCGTCGCCCGCGACTCGTCGAGCGACTCGTACTCCTCGCGCCAGCGACCGGTCACGCCGTACGCGGCCGTGAGGACCACGTCCCGCACCAGCTCGCTCGCCGGGATGCGGTCCGCCAATGACGCGCTCGACAGGCCGATGCGCGGGCGCAGCTCGAAGACGTCGACCCGACCCAGCCGGGAGCCCAGCAGGTCCGCGGTCCCGCTGGTGGGGTGCATGCGCCCCGAGGCCACCTGGAGCAGGGTGGTCTTGCCGGCGCCGTTGCGGCCGAGGACGACCCACCGCTCGCCCTCCCGGACCGTCCAGGTCACCTCGTCGAGGATCGTCGTCGTTCCCCGGCGGATCGTCACGGCCTGCAGGTCGAGCACGTCGGTCATGGGCACGACCCTAACCGTCGAGCCGCACGTCGGGCGCCCACGACGGGCCGCTCGTCGGTGGGTTCGGTCACGTCCTACGGTTGTCCGGTGGACCTCACCCTGGAGCTCCCCCGCTCCGTGCTCCTCGCCCTGTGGCTGGCCGACGACCGTTCCGACCGCTCGGTGCTGATGGACGCCGTCCAGTCCGACGACGAGCCGCACACCGTGCAGCGCCGACCAGCTGCCGACGACCCCCTCCGCGACGACGTGAGCGACGAGCCGCTCGGCTCCCTGCTGGACGCCTGCGCCGGGTCGCCGCGCGACGTCGCCGCCGTCCTGCCCGTGCCGGGCGACCCCGGCGCCACGCCCGCGGCCGTCAGCTCGGCGGCGACCGATGCGGGCGAGGCCGTGCTGGTGCGGACCCCGCAGTCGTGCCTCGTCGCGGTCCCCGTCGTGCAGCGGTTCGGGTCGGCGCTCGAGCCGGGGCACCTGGTCACCTGGGAGGTCTCGGAGGTGCCCGACTGGCGGCACGTCGCGCACGCCCGGACCGGCTCGCTGCAGGACGCCGAGCGCGAGCTGCGTCAGGGTCTGCTGCAGGCGACCGAGGCGTTGGTCCGCCTCGACGTCGCCCGGTGGCGGCCGGACGCGGCAGAGCAGGTCGCGGTGCTGCGCGACCTGGAGCTGCCGGCCTGGCGGCTGCCGGACGGGCTCGACGGCCGTCGGCTGCGGGTGCTCGCGAGCGCGGCCCGGCTGCGCGCGATCGTCGCGCTGGCCGCGCAGGACGACGGCGCCGCGGTCAACCTGTGGCAGGCCGACCAGCGCTCGACGGCCCTGCGGGACGTCGACCGGATGGCCCGCCGTGCGATGGCGGCCGCCTCGTCGCAGCTGACCCCTTAGGCCAGCGCCCCCCGATACACCTCGAGCGTGCGGTCGGCGATCGCCTCCCACGTGAAGTGGTCCTCGACCCGCCGCCGCGACGCGATCCCCCACTCCGCGGTCCGCGCGGTGTGGTCGAGCACGTCGGTGAAGGCCGCAGCCAGGTCCGCGACGAACCGCCCCGGGTCCACCGGGGTGCCGGTGCCGTCCTGCAGCTGGTCGATCGGCACGAGCCGCCCGGTGACGCCGTCGTCGATGACCTCGGGGATCCCGCCGGTGGCCGTCCCGACGACCGGCAGGCCGACCGCCATGGCCTCGAGGTTCACGATGCCGAGGGGCTCGTAGATCGACGGGCAGGCGAACACCGTGCCGTGCATGAGGACGGCGATGAGCTCGTCCCGCGGCAGCATCTGCTCGATCCAGACCACGCCCGACCGCTTGGTGCGCAGCGAGTCGACCAGGCCCGTGACCTCGGCCATGATCGCCGGGGTGTCCGGCGCGCCGGCGCAGAGCACCACCTGGACGTCCGGGGGCAGCAGCTCGGCCGCGCGCAGGAAGTAGGGCAGGCCCTTCTGCCGGGTGATCCGGCCGACGAACACCACGGCGGGGCGCGACGGGTCGATGCCGAGCGCGCGCACGGTGGCGTCCGCCTTCGCCACCGCCTCGTCGTCGGTGGGCCGCTGCCACTGGTCGAGGTCGATGCCGTTGTGGACGACCTTGACCAGGTCCGCGTCGACCTTCGGGTACGCCCGCAGGATGTCGTCGCGCATGCCGCCGCTGACCGCGATGACGGCGGCGGCGCCCTCGTAGGCGGTCTTCTCCGCCCAGCCCGACAGCGCGTAGCCTCCGCCCAGCTGCTCGGCCTTCCACGGCCGCAGGGGCTCGAGGCTGTGGGCGCTGACGACGTGCGGCAGGCCGTGCAGCAGCCCGGCGAGGTGCCCGCCGAGGTTGGCGTACCAGGTGTGGGAGTGCACCAGGTCGGACGCGACGCCGTCGGCACCGACCTTCCCGACGGCGTCGGCCATCTCGAGGTCGATGCCGAAGGTCTGCAGCGCGGCGTTGGCCGTGGCGAGCTCCGTCGGCACGGAGTACCCGGTGACCCGCGGGTCCTCCCTCGGGCCGTCGAAGCAGTGCACGCGCACGTCGATCGTGCGCTCGAGGACGCGGGAGAGCCCCGCGACATGGACGCCCGCGCCGCCGTAGATGAACGGCGGGTACTCCCGGGTCAACAGGTCGACACGCACGCGAACCATCCCCTCGCCACCGGCCCCGACGACCGGTTCTCCCGTCGACACGCTAGCGCGTGAGGGCACGCAGGCCTCGCTGGGACCGCGCCTGGGGCCTAGGGTCGTACCCATGGCAGCGCCGCGCGTCCTCGCTATCGTCCTCGCAGGTGGGGAGGGCAAACGACTGATGCCCCTCACCGCCGACCGTGCCAAGCCGGCGGTGCCCTTCGGGGGTTTGTACCGGCTCATCGACTTCGCCCTGTCGAACGTCATCAACTCGCGGTACCTGCACGTCATCGTGCTGACGCAGTACAAGTCCCACAGCCTCGACCGGCACGTGTCCAAGACGTGGCGCATGTCGCCCCTGCTCGGCAACTACGTGGCCGCCGTCCCCGCGCAGCAGCGGGTGGGCAAGCACTGGTACCTCGGCAGCGCCGACGCCATCTACCAGTGCCTCAACATCATCGAGGACGAGCGCCCCGACATCGTGGTCGTGGTCGGCGCCGACCACGTGTACCGCATGGACTTCTCCCAGATGGTCGACGCCCACATCACGTCCGGCGCCGAGTTCACCGTCGCCGCGATCCGCCAGCCGATCGAGGAGGCCGACCAGTTCGGCGTCATCGAGGTCGACCCCGCGGACCCGACGCTCATCAAGGCGTTCCTCGAGAAGCCCACCGACCCGGTGGGCCTGGCCGACTCCCCCGGTGAGATCCTCGCGTCGATGGGCAACTACGTCGCCAACGCGGACGCCCTCGTCGCCGCGGTGACCGCCGACGCCGAGAACGTGAACTCCCGTCACGACATGGGCGGCGACATCGCCCCCTACTTCGTCGAGCGCGGCACCGCGGGCGTCTACGACTTCCTGCGCAACGACGTGCCGGGCTCCACGCCCCGCGACCGCGACTACTGGCGGGACGTCGGGACGATCGACGCGTTCTACGAGGCCAACATCGACCTCATCTCCATCGAGCCGGTGTTCAACCTGTACAACGACGAGTGGCCGCTCTACAGCGGCTACACGAGCCTCGCGCCCGCCAAGTTCATCCACGCCGGCGCGGGCAGGCTCGGTCACGCCGTGGACTCCGTCGTCTCACCGGGCGTGCTGGTCTCCGGCGCGACGGTCTCCGGGTCGGTCCTCTCGCCGGGCGTGCGGCTGCACTCGTGGGCGCAGGTCACGGACTCGGTGCTCATGGACGACGTCCACGTGAACCGCTACGCGCAGGTCCACCGCGCGATCATCGACAAGAACGTGGTCGTCCCCGAACGCGTCCGCATCGGGMTCGACCACGACCACGACCGCGCGCGCGGCTTCACCGTGACGGAGTCGGGCATCACCGTCGTCCCGAAGGGAACGATCATCGAGGGGTGAGCCACCGGCACGCCCACCCCGTGCCCGGCACTACCCTGCGGTTCCGTGAGCGTCCCCCAGCCCCGCCTCGTCGTCATGGACGTCGACTCGACCTTCATCACGGGTGAGGTCGTGGAGATGCTCGCCGCGCACGCGGGCACCGAGGAGCTGGTCACCGAGATCACCGAGCGCGCCATGCGCGGCGAGATCGACTTCGCCGCGTCCCTGCACGAGCGCGTGGCCACGCTGGCCGGCCTGCCAGTCTCGGTGCTGGCCGACGTGCTCGCCGCGGTGGACCTCTCCCCCGGCGCCCGGGAGCTCGTCGCCGAGCTGCACGCTCGCGGCTGGCCGGTCGGGCTCGTGTCCGGCGGGTTCATCGAGATCGTCCGCCCGCTCGCGGCCACCCTCGGCATCACCCTGACCAGGGCGAACTCCCTCGAGGTGGTCGACGGGCACCTCACGGGCAGGGTGAGCGGAGCCGTGGTGGACCGCCCGGCCAAGGCGGACACCTTGCGGGAGTACGCCGCGACCGTCGGCATCCCGATGGAGCGGACCATCGCGATCGGCGACGGCGCCAACGACCTCGACATGCTCGCGGCCGCCGGCTTCGGCATCGCGTTCAACGCCAAGCCCCTGGTCTGCGCGGCCGCGGACGCGGTCGTCCGGGACCGGCTCGACGCGGTGCTCGACCTGCCGGTGTTCGCGCGGTGAGCACCTTCGTGCCGGGCATCGACCTGGCACGGATGCTCTACGCCGCGGTCYGACCTGCACTCGTCGCCCGGGGGCTCGCCCACACCGCTGCGCTCGTCGGCCCCGGCTCGGACGTGCTCGGGTACGACGACGCCACCTCCACCGACCACGACTGGGGGCCGCGTCTCCAGCTGCTCCTGTCGGAGCCGGACCGCGCCGCGCACGGGGACGACCTGCACGAGGAGCTGCGTCGGCGCCTGCCGCCCGAGGTCGCCGGCTGGACGACGCGCGCCGCCGCGCCGGCGCCGGACGGCACACGCGGGCCCGGCG
>NZ_JBFUMP010000036.1:0-23318 GCF_054049315.1 Cellulomonas sp. P5_E12
GGCGTCGGCGGCGGCCTGCGCCGCTGCCTGCGCGGCGGCGGCGTCGGCGGCCTTCTTGGCGTCGGCGCTCTCGCGCACGCTGCTCGCGAGGGTGGCGACCGTGGCGACAGCCTCGCGCAGCTTGGTCGTCGTCTCGTCCTCCTTGCCGGTGCTCCGCGGGATCGTCGGCACCGAGACCGGCGCGGGCGTCGTCTCGAACACCGTCGCCGGGTCGGGCGTCGCATCGGGCTCGGGGGTCGCTGCCGGGGTGGCCGCGGGGGTCGTCTCCGCCGGTGCGGCGGCGTCGGCGGGCGCCGCGGTGTCGGCCGTGTCCGCGCGATCTGCCGAGCGGGAGGTCGCGGCGCCTCGGTCGACCGCGTCGCCGTCCGCCGCGGCGGCGGTGACGAGCTCGTGGAGCTTGGCGGTTGCCTCCTGCAGCGCGGCCACCTCGGTCGCGTCGACCTGCGCCTGCGTGGCCTCGGTCTGCACCGTCTGCGCGACCTCGAGCGCGTCCGTCGCGACGTCGACCGCGCCGGCCCGGGCCTTCTCCACCTGGGCGGCGCTCGAGGACGGGAGCGCGACGAACGGGCCGACGCGGTCGTCGGCGTTCGCCGAGACCGCCACGATCGCGCACATGCTCACGGCTAGAGCCGCGACGACGCCACCTTGTGCGAGGCGGGCCGGGCGGGCAGCGGCGCGTGCCGGCGCAGGGCGCGCGGCAGCGTGCCGGCCACTGCTGGGCCGACCTCGGGACTGAATCTTGTTACTCACGCGTAACACGTTAAGTTCATCGGACGAGCGTCCAGGACACTTGAGCCCTTTTGGCGGGGGAGATCTCGTGTGGATCTCGTCACGGCTCCGTCACACAATTCATAGGCTTCGGCCCGTTACGATTCCGCCGTGCCCCCCGAACCACCCCCCGCTGAGCTGCCGCCGTCGCCCCCGGCGCAGCCGCCCGTGCGCGGCCTCGACGACCTCTACGACATCGCGCGACTGGCCGAGCGGCTCGGGGTCGAGCACGCCACGATCCGCGTCTGGCTCTCCCGCAAGGTGCCGTGGCTCCCGCAGCCCGATGGCCGCCTCAACGGCGGTGCGGTGTGGCGGGCGAGCACGCTCGAGGGCATCGAGATCCGCCGCGAGCGTGGCCGGCCGGGCCGCAAGCCCAAGTTCGTCCCGGACCCGTCGGCGGCGGGGGTGCCTCGCACCGGCATGATCCCGGTGGTCTCCGCGATGACGACGCAGCAGCCGAGCTAGAGGACGGTCAGCCGCAGCGCGCCGGGGGCGCTCGACGGCACCGCGGGCCGGATCGGCCGCACGGGCCGAAGCCGCTGGTACGGCTCCCCGAGCCCCGGCCGCCGGTCGGGCTCGCCCGCGTTGGGCCACAGTGCGAGCGCCCGCTCCGCCTGCGCCGTGATGGTGAGCGACGGGTTGACGCCGAGGTTGGCCGAGACGGTCGAGCCGTCCACCACGTGCAGGCCCGGGTAGCCGAACACCCGGTGGTAGGCGTCGACCACGCCGGTCGCCGCCGACGACCCGATCGTGCAGCCGCCGAGGAAGTGCGCCGTCATCGGCACGTCCGCCACCTCGCCCACGTTGCTCGCCGCGAACCCGCCCACGTGCGCCGCCATCCGTCGGTAGGCGGCGTTGGCCGCCGGGATCCACGTGGGGTTGGGCTCCCCCTCTCCGGGCACCGACGTCAGCCGGACGGCGCCCCGCCACGTCCGGCGCGGGCGCACCGTGATCGACGACGCGCCGGTCTGCATCACCAGCCCGATGACGGTGCGCTGCGACCAGCTGCCCAGGCCGAGCAGGAGCGACGCGACCTGCCCGGGGTGCCGAGCGACGTTGCCTGCCCAGCGCAGCGGCCGGGGCACGCGCCCGCCGCCGTCGGTGAGCACGGTGCTCAGCAGGCCCATGAGGTTGGACCCGCGCCCGTAGCGCACGGGCTCGAGGTGGGTGCGCTCGTCCAGGTACACCGACGAGGTGATGGCGACGCCGCGCGTCATGTCGGGCCGCCGTCGCCAGCCGCGCCAGCGCGTCGCCGCGCCGCCGAGCGACTCGCTGTTGGTCCGGGTGAGCGCGCCGAGCCGGTCCGAGAGCGCGGGCAGCGTGCCGTCCGCCTTCATGCGGTGCAGCAGCTGCTGCGTGCCCCACGTCCCGGCGGCGACCACCACCTGGGAGGCGGTGACGGTCCGGTCGCCCCCGCGCCGCCCCGTCCGGGTGGTCCTGATCTCCCACTCGTCACCGCGCGGACGGATCGACGTCACGGTGGTCTCGGCGACCACGCGCGCGCCGGCGCGCTCGGCCAGCCAGAGGTAGTTCGTCGGCAACGTGTTCTTGGCGCCGTGCCGGCATCCGGTCATGCACTCGCCGCACTGCAGGCACCCGCGCCGCTCCGGTCCGGCACCGCCGAAGAACGGGTCGGGCACGCGGGCGCCCGGCGTCCCGAACACCACGCCGACGGGGGCGAGCCGGAACGTCGCCCCGACGCCGAGGTCGTCGGCGGCGCGGCGCACGACGTCGTCCGCGGGCGTGCAGGTCGGGTTGTCGACGACGCCGAGCATGCGGGTCGCCTGGTCGTAGTAGGGGGCGAGCTCGTCGCGCCAGTCCGTGATGCCCGCCCACTGCGGGTCCGCGTAGAAGGCGTCCGACGACGGCCGGTAGAGCGTGTTGGCGTACACCAGGGACCCGCCGCCGACCCCCGCGCCCGCCAGCACGACGACGTCCGGCAGCACGTGGATGCGCTGGATCCCGAGCCAGCCCAGCCGCGGCGCCCACAGGAAGCGGTTCACGTCCCACGAGGTGCGCGGCAGGATGTCATCGGTGAACCGACGACCGGCCTCCAGGACCAGGACGCGGTAGCCCTTCTCGACGAGCCGCAGCGCCGCCACGGACCCGCCGAACCCGGAGCCGACCACCACGACGTCGTACTCGGCCATGCGTCCTCCTCGAGATCTGGGGGCGATCGTAGGCTCGACCCATGCGCAGGGGTGTCGCGGACCCGGAGCGCGCCGCCGACGTGGCCGACGCGATGCGAGAGCTCGCCCGTGATCGGTTCCTGCCGCCGGAGCAGCGCGCCCGCGCGGGCGAGGACCACCCGCTGCCGCTGTGGCACGGGCAGACCAGCTCGCAGCCCAGCACCGTGGCGGCCATGCTGCGGCTGCTGCAGGTGCCGGTCGGGTCGCGCGTGCTGGACGTCGGCGCCGGGTCGGGCTGGACGACGGCGCTGCTGGCGCGGCTCGTCGGGCCCGCCGGGCTGGTCCTGGGCCTCGAGCTCGACCCGTCGCTCGCCGCTTGGGGGTCGTCCAACCTGGCCGCCTGCGACATGCCCTGGGCGACGCTCGAGCCCGCGACCCCGGGCGTCCTCGGCCGGCCGGTCGACGGCGGCTGGGACCGGATCCTCGTGTCCGCGGCGCCGCGGGAGCTGCCCCCGTCCCTGGTCGACCAGCTCGGGGACGACGCGCGCCTGGTGATCCCGGTCCGGTCGACCATGCACCTCGTGGTCCGGACCGGCGGGCGCACGACGATCACCACGCACGGCTCGTACTCCTTCGTACCGCTGCGCTGAGGCCGGCCGCCAGTCGGGCGAACCGTGCAATCGGGGGAGAACGTGACGAATCCCGTACCTGCCAGTAACGTGCACACGGCATGCGGCTTTGTGACCACCGTCACGTAGCCGCACCTGTCTGTCGTTCCACCTCGAACCAGGGATGCGCATATGCCACGTCGACCCGTCCTCGCCGCGTTCACGGCACTTTCCGTCGCGGTCAGCACCGCACTCCTGGGCGCGGGAGGGGCATCGGCGGCACCACCACCGACGGACGGGCCGACCGCGGGCAACGCCAAGGCCCTCGCCGGGAGGCTGGACAGCAAGCTCGCCAAGGACCTGGTCAAGGCGTCGGGGACCATCACCGCGTTCGTCCAGCTCGACGCGAAGTCCGGCACGGACGTGACCGCCGACGGCGGCACCCCGGCCGAGGTCAACGCCGCCGCCGCGGACACCGAGGCGCTCGCCGACGAGGTCGTCCCGCAGCAGCTGACCGCGCGCTCCGCCCGGTCCGCGGCGCCGAAGCAGATCGCGACGCTCACCAATCTTGTCGCCGGCACGCTCGTGACCGGCGACGCCGAGCAGGTCCGCGCACTGGCCGACTCGCCCGACGTCGTCGCGGTCTACCGGGTGACCCCCAAGACCGCCACCAACGCCAACACCGTCGCGTTCACCCGCGCCCTCCAGGTCTGGCAGGACACCGGCCAGACGGGCGAGGGGGTCCGGATCGGCGTCATCGACACCGGCCTCGACTACACCCACGCCGACTTCGGCGGGCCCGGCACCGTCGCCGCGTACAAGGCGGCCTACGGCACCGACGGGTCCGGCCCGATCCCCGCCGGCCTGTTCGACCCGGCCAAGTTCATCGGCGGCTACGACTTCGCCGGCCCGCTGTACGACGCCGACCCGGCCTCGACGCTCCCGGGCGCGACCGACGTCCCCACGCCGGACGAGAACCCGATCGACTCCACGTACCTGTCCGACAACGTCGGCCACGGCACCCACGTCTCCGGCACCGCAGCCGGGTTCGGCGTCCTGCCCGACGGCACGACGTTCAGGGGCGACTACGCGAGCCTGACGAACGTCTCCGACTGGCAGGTCGGCCCCGGCAGCGCGCCCGGCGCGCAGCTGTACTCGTTGAAGGTCTTCGGAGACATCGGCGGCTCGACCAACCTCACGTCGCTGGCACTCGACCGCGCCGCGGACCCGAACGGCGACGGCGACCTGAACGACCACCTCGACGTCGTCAACATGTCGCTCGGCGCCGACGGCACCCCCGCCGACGACCCGGACAACCTGCTGGTCGACCAGCTCACCGCGCTCGGCACCGTCGTCGTCATCGCGTCGGGCAACGCCGGCGACATCACCGACATCGGCGGCGGCCCCGGCAACGCGGCCGGCGCGCTCACCGTCGCCAACTCCGTGGGCGCCCCGCAGACCTACGACGGCGTCGACGTCACCGCCGCGTCGAACCCGGCCCTGGTCGGGCTGCACTCGGGCCAGAACTCGGTCAACTACGCGGGCGGCAAAGACGTCACCGCGCCCGTAGGCAACCCGGGCGGCAACTTCGACGGCTGCACCGCCTTCACCCCCGCCCAGGCCGCCGCGGTCTCCGGCAAGATCGCCTACCTCTGGTGGAACGACGACGACACGGCCCGCCGGTGCGGCTCGGCCGCGCGATTCAACAACGCGCAGGCGGCCGGCGCCGTCGGCGTGCTGCTGCCCACCGAGAAGACCCCGTTCTCGGCCGGCATCGCGGGCAACGCCACCATCCCCGGCTTCCAGATGACGGCGCCCACCACCGACGAGCTGCTCCCGGAGATCACCGCCGGCACGCTCACGGTCCACATCGGCCCGTCGCTGGCGGGCACGGTCGTCCAGGACCTCGCCGGAGACATGCTCAACTCCGGCTCGTCGCGGGGCGTGCACGGCTCGCTCGGCACGGGCAAGCCCGACGTCGCTGCTCCGGGGACCGGCATCCTCTCCGCCGCGTCCGGCACGGGCAACGAGCCGCAGTCCCTGAGCGGCACGTCGATGGCCACCCCGCACGTCGCGGGCATCGCCGCACTGGTCCGCTCGGCCCACCCCGGCTGGGAGGCCGCGCAGGTCAAGTCGGCCGTGGTGAACACCGCCACGCACGACGTGTTCACGGGTCCCAAGGGGACGGGCACGGCCTACGGGCCGGAGCGCGTCGGCTCGGGTCGCGTCGACGCGCTCGACGCGGTGTCGACCGACACCATCGCGTACAACACGCAGGACCCGGAGCAGACCTCGGTCACGTTCGGCGTCGTGCCGGTCGGCGCGACGACGGTCGTCCAGAAGAAGACCGTCACCGTGAAGAACCTCGGCACGACGAGCGCGGTGTGGAAGACCTCCGTGTCGAAGTCGTCGACCGCGGGCGGCGCCACCATCACCGCCTCGCCGGAGTCCGTCACGCTCGCGGCGGGCAAGTCGGCCGTCGTCACGCTCACGCTCACGGCCGACCCGGCCACCTTGAAGCGCGACCTCGACCCGACGTCCGCCGCGATCCAGGCGGGCATCCCGCGGGAGTACGTCGCGGAGGTGTCGGGGCGGCTCGTCCTGACATCGGGCACCCATGAGCTCCGGGTGCCTCTGCAGGCCGCGCCCAAGCTGGTCAGCGACCTCAAGGCAGCCCCGGTCGTCTTCGCCGACCCGGGCGCCGCCACGGCCGGCCTCGCGATCTCCGGTCGCGGCGTCGCGTCGGGCGGCTGGTACTCGCTGACCTCGCCGCTGATCCTGGGTGCCACGAGCCCCAAGCTCGAGGACGTCCCGGGGCTCGTCACCTCGCCGTCGGCCACCGCCGCCGGTGACATCCGGTACGTGGGCTGGGCCTCGACGGCACCGGCGATCGCCGCAGCCGGCGGCGACCCGACCACGGGCCTCCTCGGCATCGGCATCGCGACCGACGGGGAGTGGGCGACGCTCGGCCGCTACGTGATCCCCGTCATCGACATCGACATCGACGGTGATGGCAAGTACGACCTGGAGACGGTGGTGCAGAAGTACAACGCCGCCGCTGACGTCACGATCGCCGCGACGTTCGACTACAACACCGGCGAGAACCTCGACGTCCAGCTCATCAACGGGTTCTCGGGCAGCGTCGACTCGGGCGTGTTCGACAGCAACGTCCTGGTCGCCCCGATCGGGCTCGACTGGGCGGGCATCCCCGTCGGGTCCACCCCGACGATCGACGTCTACACGGTGTCCGACTACGCGGCGGCCGACTCCGGCGTCGCCGACACGGCGCCGTCGTTCACGGTGAACCCGTACGACCCGCCGTTCTGGTTCGACAACGACATCGCGGGCTCGTTCTCCTCGCTCGGCGCCGACGGCGCGACCATCCCGGTCCACAAGGGCACCGGCGCCGCCGACGGCCAGGTGCTGGTGTTCCAGCACCAGAACGCCGACCCGGTCTCGCGGGTGCAGCTCGTGGACGTCACGGTCCCGGTGGCGACGCCGACGACCACGACCCTCGCGGTCAGCGGCCCGACGACGGCCGGCAAGGAGCTCACGCTCCAGGCCACCGTCGCTCCCTCCGCTGCCACGGGCACCGTCACGTTCCTCGACGGAACCACGGCGATCGGCTCGTCGCCCGTCTCGGGCGGCACGGCGAGCGTCAAGGTCAAGCTCGGCGGCGGATCGCACTCGCTGACCGCGTCGTTCGCGCCCGACACCGCGCAGTTCGCGGCGTCCACGTCGGCGGCCGTGCCGGTCGACATCGCGAAGTCGGGCTCGACCACGGCGATCACGCTGTCGAGGAACTCGGCCCCCTACGGCACGGCGGTCACTGCGACCGTCGTGGTCACGGGCTCGTCGGCGGCGCCTACCGGGACCGTGGACATCAAGGAGAAGGGCGTGACCATCGCGTCCGGACCCCTCACCGTCGCCGGGCTCAAGGGCACCGCGACGATCGCCCTGCCGACGGACCTCTCCGCCGGGACGCATCAGCTGACGGCCGTGTACGCGGGCAGCGCGGACGTCGCCGGCTCGCAGAGCCAGCGATCCTTCCGGGTCACACCGGCGGCGTCCACGACGTCCCTCTCCGCGTCGTCGTGGACGGTCACCCCGGGCACGAAGGCGTCGGTGACGGTCACCGTGACGGGCCAGGCCGGCGCGCCCACGCCGACCGGTTCGGTGGCGGTCCTCGTCGGCCTGCAGCGGGTGGCCGTCGTGCCGCTCGTCAACGGCAGCGCGACGGTGACCCTGCCGGCGGCGCAGCGGTCCGCCGTGGTGCTGGCGACCTACAACGGCGACCGCGGGTACCTGCCCTCCGTCGCCGCGCACGCGCTGACCGTCAAGCGCTGACGCACGCCACGAGGGCCGCGTCGACCTCCGGGTCGGCGCGGCCCTCGCGCGTCCGGCCGATTCAGCCGCGTCTCGGGTCAAGGCCCGCGGCAACCCCGTCGATAAGGGGGCATGGCAATGTTCCGACGCGCTGCGCGGCCCTCCGACGGGTCGCAGGTTCCGCACCCGCACATGCCGGAGGACGACCACCGTTCCGTGCGGGTCGACCCGCTGAACGCCGCCGAGACCGTCTGGGCGKCCCAGCACCGCGAGATCATCACGGGCCTCTGCTCCGGGACGGTGGACCCGCAGTCGCTCGGGGACCTCTTCGACCGCGTCCAGGCGATCTGGCTGCAGTCCGCTGACCGCACGGACCCGGAGTCGCTGGTGCACGCCTTCGGGGTCTCGGTCGGTGATCTCGTCGCGCAGCGCGTCCCCGGCCTGGTATGGGGGTCCGCGCACGGTAACGGCGCCCCCGAGCTGGTCCTGACGCACTCGGACCACGATCTCGTCGTGCTCCCGCTCACCGCTGTCGCGACCAGCTGGGGCCACGCCCCGGTCGGCTGGGTGTCCGAGTACGTCCATGACGCGTCGGGCGAGGCGCTCGCGGTCCTGGCGAGGCAACGCCAGACGCACTGAGCCGCGGCCGATCGGCGACGCGGGACGCTCAGAAGAGCCTGTCGGGCTCCACGACGGGTGCCGGCGACGCGACCGCCCGGGTGGCCGCCACCGGCGCCGCGTTCGCGGGGGCGCCGTCGCGCACGCCGCGGGCAGCGATGCCGGCGAGCTCGTCGGCACGCTCGTTGAACTGGTCGCCGCGGTGCCCGCGCACCCACACGAACGTGACCGGCCCGGCGCGCTCGGCGATGGCCTGGTCGATGGACTGGATGAGCGCGAGGTTCTGCACGGGGCCGCCGGCGGCGGTGCGCCAGCCCTTGCGCTTCCAGCCGTGGATCCACTCGGACGAGCACTTGATGGCGTACTGCGAGTCGGCCTGGATCACCAGAGGCTCGTCGCCGGGGTGCGAGCGGACGGCCTCGAGGACCGCCATGAGCTCCGCGATCTGGTTGGTGCCGGACGCGTGGGCGCCGCTGGCGCTGGTGCCGTCGTGGTTGGCCCACGCCCAGCCGATGGCCCCGCCGGGGTTGCGCAGGCAGGAGCCGTCCGTGCTGACCGTGATCACGGGACGTGATTCTGCCCTGCCGACGAGGCCGTCCTGCACCCGAACGGGGTCAATCGGTGCACAGGTGCTCACGTGACCCGTCGATCCGGCCGATGTGCACGGTATGACGACGTTCGACGACACGGACCTCTTCACCGACGCGTTCCACGACTTCCGGGGCGTCGGCGACGCCCGACGCCGCTCCGGCTGGCTGACCGCGCTCGTGCTCGTCGCGGCCGCGGCCCTGGTCGCCGGCGGGATGGTCTGGGTCAAGCTGGCTCAGCACACGGCCGCGCTCGTCGACCCGTCGACGACGCTCACCGCGTTCGCGGACCCGCAGCGCTCGGTCGACGTGGTCGCCGCCGACGACCTGGCCGGCAGCATGATCGATCCGGCGACCACGCGGCTCGTCGCCCATACCGCGGACACCCGCTACTACGCCGGGGTGTCCCGGACCCACCTGCTCTGCGTGCTCGCGGTGACCACGGGCGAGCTGCCCACCACGAGCTGCACCTCCACGAGCGCCGCCGGGGCCGACCTCACCGTCGACGACACGCTCAAGGTCGTGACAAGAGGACCCGCCCCGGCCGCCGCGGACGGCTGGCACGAGGCGGGTCCCCAGGTGTACCTGAAGGACTGACGACACTCACTCCTGCGGGAGACGCAGCCGGGCACCGAGGGCCGCGGCTCCGATGACGGCACCCGCGCAGGCGAGCACGATGTCCTTGAGCACGTACTGGCCCGTGAGGGTCGGCCCGCCGGCGGGGAACAGCTCGCCGTAGAAGAGCACGATCGGCGACATGATGCCGACCAGCGCCCCGGCCAGGATTACCAGGCCGGTCCGCAGGAACAGCCCCGTGATCAGCGTGAGCCCGATGACGGTCTCCATGATCGCGGTGAGCAGCAGCGCGGCCGTCGGGCCGACGTGGCCCAGGGTCAGCGCGCCGATGGTGCGCTCGGCCAGCTCCGCCGCCGGGCTCATGCCGGGGAAGAACTTCAGGACGCCGAAGCCGAGGAACACGAGGCCGAGGCTGATTCGCAGCGCGGTGATCGAGTGGCGGGCGAGGACCTCGGCAAGCCCCGCCTCGACCCGAGCCACGGCGGCCGGGAGGGCGAGGGTGTTGCTCGGGACGGGAGCCGACGTCGTCGCCGCGGGTCGCGCAGTGGACGTCAGGGTGGGGGCGGAGGACATGGACGTACCTTTCCGGTCGGACCCCGTGTCGGGGCGCGGCTGCCGGTGGTCTCCGGCGGGGACGTGGCCACCGGTCGGTAGCGCACGTCACAGCAGGAGCACAGGTACCGATGTCTGATACGCCCGACTTCCACCCGTTCGGCGTATTCACCCGATCGAGTGACGGGGCCTCAGCCCAGCGCGAGCGCGTCCACCACCCGCTTCACGCTCGACGACAGCCCCCAGCGCTCGGCCAGCGCGACGAGCGCCCCGGCGTCCGCGACGACGCTCGGCAGCCGGTCGTCGATGTCCCCGACCGGCGCGTCCGGGGCCACCCGGACGACCGCGGGCGCGACCTCCAGGTAGGCCGCCGCCTCGACCAGCCGCCTGCGCTGCGTGGCGGTGAGCCCGGTGTCCCCGGCGTCGCGCGCGGCGAGGATCCCGGGCAGCGACCCGTACCGGTGGATCAGCTGCGCGGCCGTCTTCTCCCCGATCCCCGGCACGCCGGGCAGCCCGTCGCTTGGGTCCCCTCGCAGCACGGCCATGTCCGCGTAGGCGGGTCCCGACGGGACGCCGTACTTCTCCTGCAGGAACGCCTGGTCGATCACCCCGAGGTCCCTGATGCCCTTGATCGTGTACAGCACGCGGACGGGAGCGTCGTCGTCGACCAGCTGGAACAGGTCCCGGTCGCCGGTGACGACGTCGACCGGAACCCGGTCCGTGCGCGCGACCTCCCGCGCGACGAACGTGCCGATGACGTCGTCGGCCTCGTAGCCCGGGACCCCGACGCGCGCGATGCCCAGCGCCGCCAGGACGTCGACGATGATCGGTACCTGCGGCGACAGGGTGTCCGGCACCTCCTCGACGCCCGTGGTGCCCGGCACCTCGACCGCGACCCGGTGGGCCTTGTACGACGGGATCGCGTCGACCCGGAACTGCGGCCGCCAGTCGTCGTCCCAGCACATGACGAGCCGCGTCGGGCGGTGCGCGGTGACGAGCGTGGCGATCATGTCGAGCAGGCCGCGCACCGCGTTGACCGGCGTACCGTCGGGCGCCTTCACCGAGTCGGGGACCCCGAAGTACGCGCGGAAGTACAGCGACGCGGTGTCCAGCAGGAGCAGCTTCTCGGAGCGTTCGGCCATGGAGGCGAGTCTGGCAGGAAGGGCGGGCATGACGAAGGCCGGTCGACGTGCCCTCCGACGCCGGCCGACCTTCGCGCTCTACGCGCGCATCAGCCCGCGGCCGAGAAGTCCAGCTGCTCGTCGACCACCGCGACGACGCTCCACGTGACCCCGTCGGCGTCGGCCAGCTCGTACGTGGGCACCAGCACCGACGCCCCCGTCGGCAGCGTGGTCAGCGCGACGCCCAAGCGGGCCGAGACGAGCGTGACCTGCTGGACGGGCCAGGCGATCGGGTCGCCCGCGGCCGGGGTGGCCGGGACGGTGGGGTCCGACGACGGGCCGGCCGACGCCACGGAGTCGTCGGTGGCCCGCATCCCCTCGGCCGCGAGCGGCATCACACCACCCCCGCCCGTGATCCCGAACCGCGGGTCGCCCAGCCGGGCGACGGCCGCCGTCGGGCTGACGACGTCGTACGACCCGAGCTCGACGATCGGCGCCAGGGGGGCGTACAGCGACTGCACCCCGTCCGCGACGATCGTGGCGCTCGCGGTGACGCCCGTCTGCTGGCCGTCGACCACCAGGCTCGCGGTGACGTTGGTGACCTGCGGGCTGGCCGGGTCCGTCGAGGCCGCGTACTGGAACGCCGCGGTGTCGAGGCCGAGCGCCGCGAAGGTGTCCTTCGCCTGCCCGATCGCCGTGTCGCCGGTAGGCGCCGGGTCGGAGGTCGTGCACTCGCCCTTGTCGATGGCCGGCTCCGGCATCGCCACCCCGCCGGCCGCGTCGCTCGCCGGTGTCTCGATGCTGTCCGGCGCCGAGCGCACGCAGTTCCACGGGTCCCGGGTCGGGTCGTAGTACGAGAGGCTCGCCAGCCCGTCCGGCGACAACGACACCGACGGACCCGTGCCGTCGTTGGTGCCGACCGACCACGAGCCGTACTCCTGCCGCGGCTGCCCCGGCACCCCGAGGACAGCCGCCGCCTGCACGATCGTCTCCTGCGAGAACGTGCCCGCGGCGTCGAAGCCCCACGCGTCGCCCGCGCCGCCGTCCGTCGACAGCCCGCTGGCGGTGAACACCGTGCGGCCGCCGTACCAGGGGTACATGAGCTTGGCCGAGTCCGCGGCGCCCGCGGCCATCGACGCGGTCTCGGGTGCCACCGCGCCCCGGCCGTCGTCCGCGCCCGCGAGCGAGATCGGCGGCGCCGCCGTGATCGTCTCGGGGTCCGCGGAGCTGTTGAGCCCGTACGCGTAGCTGCCGCCGGCGACCACGGCCACGCCCGCGACCGCCGCGGCGACCGTGAGCCAGCGGGGTGCTCGGCGGTTCCGGCGGGCGGCGAGCTCGTCGGCAGGGTGCGTCGCCAGCTCCACCTCCGTCCGCGCCGACACGGCCGCCAGCACGCTCGCGAGGTCGGGCTCGGTGCCCGCGGCCGGGTCGGCGGCCTGCAGGCGCGCGAACGCGACGTCGGCCTCGGGTGCGCTGTCGCTGGTCTCGTGCTCGGTGCGGTCGTCCACGGTCCTGCCTCCTGGTCGGCGTGCGCTGCCCTCTACCCCTCTTGTGTGCCGAGGGCGCGGCACCTTGCACGCGCGATCAGGCCTCCGTCGCGGCCCAGGCCTCCCGCAGGCGGGCGCGCGCACGGCTCAACGCCGCGTCGGCGCCGCCGCGACCGATGCCCAGCACCTCGGCCAGCGCCTCGCCCGTCAGGCCCTCCCACGCGTTGAGCAGCAGGATCTGCCGGTCGCGGGCACCGAGAGCACCGAGCACCTCGCGCACCTGCGCGTCCTGCACCGCGCGCACGGCGGGGTCGTCGGCAACGATCTCGTCGGGGACGTCGCCCACCGGCACCGGCCGGCCCTTGCGCCGGTGGTTCGCGACGACGAACCCCGCGGTCCGGTACAGCCACGGCAGCTCGGCACCCGCGGGGACGTCGGCGCGGCGGCGCCACGCGGTCGCGAGCACGTCCGCGGTCAGGTCGTCCGCCTCGTCGCGACCCGCGCGCCGGACGATGAACCGGTGCACCGCCGACGCGTGCTCACGGACGACCGCCTCGAGCCAGGCGGCGTCCCGGCCGGGGTCCGTGTCGCCGGCCTGGTCGGATCGCTCGTCGACGGGCGGGTCGTCGGGCTCGAGGTCCGGCGTACTCGGTGTCCGCGACGGCACGGTGCTCCCAGGTGATGGTGGTCGGGCGAAGGCCTACACCTGCACTCTGTCGCGAGGCGCCGCGATCTTGCACCCCCGGGCGACCGATTCCGCGCGCGCACGGCACGGCCGCGCCGGGGCGCTGCCGCCGACCTCAGAGTCCGTCGGCCACCACGGCGGTCACGCGGAGCCAGGCGTCACGAGTGGTGGTGCTGAGCGCGTCGTAGTCGATGGGTCCGCCGGCGACGAGGGCCTTGTCGTGCGGCACGTCGAGCACCGCACGCGTGAGCGCCCCGAAGTGGGAGCGGAGCCGCTTCTGCAGGTCCTTGTCCACCTTCGGCTCCGGCGCGGACAGCACCGTCACGGCGCGGCGCACGGCGTCGTCGTGGCCGGTAGCACGCAGGGCGTCGAGGGCCCACGCGGCGGACTGCGCGGTGTCCTCGCGCACGGTCGACACGACGACGATCTGGTCGGCGGCCGCGACCGCGGCCTGCCAGTTCGAGGCCCGCATGTTGTTGCCGGTGTCGATCACCAGGACCCGGTAGAACCTCGAGAGGACCTGGTGCAGCGAGGTGAACGAGCGCGCGTCGACGGAGGAGGCCGAGGCGGAGTTCTCGTCGGACGCCAGCACGTCGAACTGCTCGCTGGGCTGCGTGCGCACGAACCCGTCGAGGTCGCCGATCCGGACCGTGCCCGAGGTGCCGAGCGCGGGCAGGGCGTTGAGCAGGTCGACGGCCGTCTTGGTGTGGTCGGCGTGCGACGAGCGCCACCCGAGAGTGCCACGCGTCTCGTTGTTGTCCCAGGCGAGGGTGTAGCCGCCGCGCTGCAGCCCGAAGGTCGCCGCCAGCAGCATCGTCGCCGTCGTCTTGTGCGCCCCGCCCTTGGGGTTGATGATCACGATCGTCTTCGGGCCGTCGAGGGTGCGACGCACCGACGCCGAGGCGATGCGCCGACGACGCTCGACCCGACCGGGCTTCGGGGAGATGCCGCCGAAGGTCAGCCGCCGGACGCCCGCCTGCCAGCCGTGCTCGGCGGGTCCGCCGGACGCGGCGGGGTGACGCGCGGCGAGGAGGTCGTCCAGCGTCGGGAGCTGCTGCGCGGAGCCCTGGGGCGGCGCTGCGAGCGGGGCTCCCGTGAGCTCGGCCGCGGCGACGGGCGGTGCGTCGGTCGCGGAGCTGTCCTGCGGCCGGGCGCCGGAGCCCAGCGTCGCTGCGGGCCCGCGCGTGGCGGACGACGTCGTCGTCGGAGGGTGCTCGGGCGCCTTCGCGGACGTCGCCGAGTCGACGCCGGACGGCGGCGTCGCCAGGGTCCCGCCCGACGGTGTCGACGAGACCGGGTCGGGGGATCGGTCCGCCCCCGAGCGGCCCGACGCCGCGGCCGTGGCGGCAGCGGTCGGTGCAGAGCCCGGGCCGGAGCGTTCCTCGTCCGGGGAGGTGGCTCGCGCGGCGTCGACCTCGGGCGCGCCGTCGCCGGAGGATGCGTCGGCCGAGGAGCCGCTCGTGGTGTCCGGCGTCTCGCCGGGCTCGTCGGCGGGCGACCCCGGCGCTTCGTCGACGAGGCCGTCCGGGTGGATCAGCAGGGACCAGACGCCGTCGGGGTCGCGCACCTGCACGGGCACTGGGCGACCGACGGTCCCCGCCAGCTCGGCGATGCGGCTCGTGATGGCGGCGCCGGCCTCGGCGAGGTTCGCCATGCGGACGCGCTCGATGACGCCGTCGACCGAGATCTCGCCGGTCCCGTCCTCGCGCACCTCGGCGCGGATGTCGGGCAGCCGGGTCGTCGTCGTCGACGCGTTCGGCCCGCCGGTGCCGTCACTCATTGTCACTCATGGTCTCGTTGCCCCTCGCTCCCAGTCGTCCGCCCCCGAAACTACGCTGCGCGGGCCATCCGTGCATCGTGGAACCGCAGGCCAGCGCGTTGGCGGACGCGGCAACGATCCGGCTCGTCACCCCTGAGCAGGGTCGGACGGAGTCGAATCCTCTCGGACGTGACATCGGGCACCCTCGGACAACCCGGGCGTGTCGGCGGCCGTGGTGACCCGGTGCGTGACGACCGGACGGCGGACGCGTCACTCGTCGGTGCGGACCTCGAACCACACGGTCTTGCCGTCGCGATGGGTCTGCGTCCCCCAGGCCGAGGACAGCGCCTCGACGAGGGCGAGGCCGCGCCCGCTCGGCGCGGTGGGTTCGGGGTGCCCGACGGTCGGGGTGCCGCCGCCGGTGTCGCGGACACCGACCCGGACGGTGTCGCCGTCGATCCGGACCTGGATCCGCACCGCTCCGGCCTCGGGGCCGTGGACGACCGCGTTCGACACCAGCTCGCCCGTGAGCAGCTCGACGACCTGGTTGGAGGCGCCGCCCACCCCGGCGTCGGCGATGGTCCGCATCACCCAGTGCCGGGCGGTGCGGGGGGCCGAGCGTTCGGCCTCGACGACGAGCTCGCCGTCGACAGCCTGCGCGTCTCGACGACGCACGCTCGCAGCGCTCCGGAGGTCTCGCACGTCGCCCACCTCACCAGGGTGCCCGACTGCGACCGGTCGTGCCCGGGGGGACCGTGGGCGCGTCCGGGTGAACGGGGCCTCAGCGGGGCGTCACGGAGGCTGGACCGCGGCCGCCGCTCAGCCCTGCTGGCTCACGAGGCCCACAAGGTTGCCCTCCGAGTCGCGCACGAACGCGTGCCACTCGTCGGTCCCCGCGGGTCCGAGGGTGTCGTCCTCGTGCCGGAAGATCACGTGCGGCTCGGACTCGACGACGACGCCCTGGGCGCGGAGACGCTCGACGGTGGAGCCAATGTCGTCGACCCGCAGGTACAGGAGGGCCGACGGCGCACCCGCGTCCAGCAGCAGCCGGACTCCGTCGAGGTCGAAGAACAGCAGGCCCGGCGGGTCGAAGCGGGCGGTGGGTGGAGCGCCCAGGAGGTCGGCGTAGAAGGCCGCCGCGCGGTCGAGGTCCTCCGCGTGCTGCGCAACTTGCACGAGTGCCATGTCCACATCCTGAACCCTGCCGCCGCCCGGCGGCAGCCCCCCGCCAGTGCCGAGGACCCCCGCACGAGCGAGCATCGCCGCAGGTCGAGCCACATCTGAGGTACCTCAGACCGCTACCCGGAGGCCTCAGACGCCCACGACCCCACCTCAGGGGCCCCCTGGGTCGAACTGCTCCTCATAACCAGGTGACCCTCCCGATCCGCCGACCCCCGCCTCACGACCAGAGTCGTCCTTGTCAACGAGAGCCGGGCAGGTCGTCCGGCGTACATGAGGAGGACACCATGGCTGACTTCTGGGGACCCGCCCTCGACGCCGAGCTCGCCTACCGTCACGAGCGTCTGTTCACCGCGCTCCGCGGCATCCCGGAGCGGGACGCCACGCACGAGGCGTTCGCCGTCGCCGAGCCCACCGAGGGCCTGGAGGCGACCGCCCGTCCCGACGGCTCGCTGCGGCCCGTGCGCCCGGCGCACCCGCTGGCCACTGCCGCTCGTGGGTGGCTCCTGCGAGGATCTGGGGCATGGCACGTGGCTCGATGAGCACACCCTTCGTCGCCCGCGCGCTGCAGGTCGGCCAGCTGATGCTGGCGCTGCAGCGCGCGGGCGTCGGCGAGCCCTCGACCGTCCTGCTCGGGGCGGACGCGGGCGTCGGCAAGACCCGGTTGCTGCGGCACGTCGCGGAGCTGGCGGACGCGGCCGGCGCGACGGTCGTGGTGGCCCACTGCGTCGATCTGGGCGAGATCGGCCTGCCGTACCTGCCGTTCGCGGAGGCGCTCTCCCAGCTCCGCGCGCTCGACCCGGACGCCGTCGACGCGGTGGTCGGCAACCGGCCCGCGCTCGCCCGTCTGCTGCCGGGACCGTCGGGCTCGGCGACGGCCCCCGACGACCAGGCGAACCGCCTCCAGCTCTTCGACGGGCTGGTCGAGGCGTTCGGCGCGGTCGGCGGCCCGGGCCACCCGCTCCTGCTGGTCCTCGAGGACCTCCACTGGGCGGACGCGTCGAGCCGGGACGTGCTGCGCTTCCTGGTCTCGCGCCTGCGCGACCAGCACCTGCTCGTCGTCGCCAGCTACCGAACGGACGACCTGCATCGGCGCCACCCGTGGCGGCCCGTCGCCGCGGAGCTGGCGCGCCACCCGCGGGTCGAGCGCCTCGACCTCGCCCCCTTCACGGACGACGAGCTGCGCGACTTCACGACGGCGCTCAGCGGGACACCGCTGACCGAGACCACGCTGCGCCGGGTCATCGACCGCTCCGAGGGCAACGCGTACTTCGCCGAGGAGCTGCTGGAGGCGGGGGCCGAGGCCGACGAGCTGCCGTGGTCGCTCGCGGACGTCCTGCGCGCGCGGCTCGAGCTCCTCGACCCGTCGGTCCAGCGCCTCGCGCGCATCGCGTCCGCGGCGGGCCGGCGGGTGTCCGAGCCGCTGCTCCGCGCGGCCGTGGCCGCCGACGGCGACGCGCAGCTGGCCGTTCCCGGGGCCGTCGACGCCGCGCTGCGGGAGGCGGTCGCGCACCACGTGCTCGTCGGCGAGGACTCGCTCATCGCCTTCCGGCACGCCTTGCTGGCCGAGGCGGTGTACGCCGACCTCCTGCCGGGCGAGCAGTCGTCGCTGCACCGTGCCTACCTGCGCGTGCTGCGCGACGACCCGTCGCTCGGGCCGTCGTCCCAGCTGGCGTCGCACGCCCTGCGCGCGCCGGACCTGCCGACCGCGCTGCTGGCCTCCCTCGACGCGGCCGAGCAGGCGCACGAGGTGCTGGCCCCCGCCGAGGAGCTGCGGCACCTCGAGGTCGTGCTGCGGCTGTGGGAGGCGGTGCCCGACGTCACGGCGGCGCTGGGGCGCGGTGAGCGTCCGGGGCACGCGGGCTCCTCCACCGGGGAGGCCACCCCTGCAGGGTCGCCCCTGGACCACATCCACATCCTCGTTGCGGCCGCGGCCGCGGCGAGCCGCGCGGGTCAGGTGGACCGCGCCGTGCAGCTGGCCCGGTCGGCGGTCGAGGAGACCGCAGGAGACGTGCCCCGCCAGGCCAACCTGCGTACCGGTCTCGCGCGGTACCTGCTGGGCATCGAGAGCATCCACGACGCCCTCGAGCAGGCGTCGCGCGCGCTGGCGGACCTGCCCGACACACCATCCCCCGCTCGGGCGTGGGCGCTCGCCACGTATGCGCGCAGCGCGCTCAACGCGGACCTCGACGCGGAGGCGGAGGCCGCCGCGACGGAGGCCGTCGAGCTCGCCCGCACGGCGGACGCGGCGGACGCGGAGTCGGACGCGCTGACCACGCTCGCGGTGCTGGTGGTCGACGACGAGAGCCGCGCGGCCGAGCTGCTGAAGACCGCGCTGGCGCGCGCCCGGGAGGCGTGCGACTACGTCACTGAGCTGCGCACCACGTTCAACCTGGCGAGCAACCGCTACTACGCGGGCGACCTCGACGGGGCGACCCAGGTCACCACCGACGGCATCGAGCGTGCGCGCTCGCTCGGCATGACCTGGAGCGTCTACGGCGTCGAGCTGCACATGTTCACGCACCTCATCCGGTACGTCTCGGGCGACCTGACGTCGGCGCCCATCGGTGCGGTCCCGGACGAGCTCGCCCACACCCTGGTGGCGGTGAGCCTGTACGCGGCCGTGGCCCGGGGGGACGACGACGCCGCCGAACGCGGTCACGCCCTGGAGCCTGTCTGGCCGCGGGACGGCCTGATCGCCCTCGTCTCGGGCGGCTGCACCATCGACGCGCACACCTGGCGCGGCGAGCTGGACGAGGCGATCACGCTGGCGCTGCGGCTCCTGGAGCACCTCTGGCGGGCGTGGTCCGACTACTTCCTCGGCGGCATCTGGCTGGTCGCGCTCGCGCTCGGCGCCCTCGCGGACGCGGCCGCGCAGGAACGGCTGCTCGGTCGGGACGTCTCGGAGCGCATCGCGCTGGGCGACCGGCTGCTCGAGCGCGCCTCCACCACGGCCGAGCGAGGACGTCCGCGTGGCGGGCGGCTCGGGCCCGAGGGGCGGGCGTGGCTGGCGCGGGCGCACGCCGAGCACTCGCGGCTGACGGGGGTCAACGACACCGAGCTCTGGCGGGCGACCGTGACCGAGTTCGACTACGGCTACCGCTACGAGGTCGCGCGCAGCCGGTTCCGGCTCGCGGAGGCATTGCTGGAGGGCGGCGACCGGGAGGCGGCCCTGCGTGAGGCCGGCCTCGCGCTGAGCGAGGCGGACGCGATGGGCGCGGTCCCGCTCGCGACCGCCGTGCGCGGGCTCGCTCGGCGCGGACGACTCGACCTGCCGGGCGTCCGGGTCGGGGGGACCGACGTGCTGACCGCGYGGGAGGCCGAGGTCCTCGCCCTCGTCGCGCAGGGTCTGTCCAACCGGCAGATCGGCGAGAAGCTCTTCATCTCGGGAAAGACCGTCTCGGTGCACATCTCGAACCTGCTGGCCAAGCTCGGCGTCTCGGGGCGCGCCGAGGCCGTGTCCGTCGCGCACCAGCGAGGGCTGATCGGTGCGGGCTGAGCGGATACGGCCCATGGGCACGAGCCCTGACCAGCGCCTAGGTTGATCTGCATGTCTCCGTCGAAGACGCCCGCGGTCGAGCTCGAGGTGCGCGGCCGGACGGTCCGGGTGAGCAGCCCGGACAAGATCTACTTCCCGGAACGCGGGCTGACCAAGCTCGACGTCGTCCAGTACTTCGTCGCGGTCGGTGACGGCATCCTGGGCGCGTTGCTCGACCGCCCGACCACCCTGGAGCGCTGGCCCAAGGGCGTGTTCGAGGGCGCCAAGCTGGCCACCCGCATGGACTCCACGGGCGACGCGTTCTACCAGAAGCGCGTGCCGCAGGGCGCGCCCGAGTACGTGAAGACCGCCCGGATCTCGTTCCCGAGCGGCCGCACCGCGGACGAGGTCGCACCGAGCGAGCTGGCGGTGGTGGCATGGGCCGCCAACCTGGGCACGCTGACGTTCCACCCGTGGCCCGTGCTCGGCGACGACGTCGACGCCCCCGACCAGATCCGCATCGACCTCGACCCCCAGCCCGGCACCGACTTCTCCGACGCCGCCCGCGTGGCGCCGCGCGTCCGTGAGCTGCTCGCGGAGCACGGCATGGAGGGCACCCCGAAGACGTCGGGCGGGCGCGGCATCCACATCTTCGTGCCCATCGAGCCGCGCTGGTCGTTCGTCGACGCCCGACGCGCCACCATCGCGTTCGGCCGCGAGCTGGAACGGCGCATGCCCTCCGAGGTCACGATGAAGTGGTGGAAGGAGGAGCGCGGCGCCAAGATCTTCGTCGACTACAACCAGATGGCGCGCGACCGCACGATCGCCTCGGCGTACTCGATCCGCACCAACCCGCGCGCGACGACGTCGGCACCGCTGCGCTGGGACGAGGTCGCCGACGTGCACCCGAACGACTTCGACGTCACGACGATGCCGGCCCGGTTCGCCGAGGTGGGCGACCTCTTCGCCCCGCTGGTGGCGCGCACCGCACCGCGGTACTCGATCGAGTCGCTGCTGGAGCTGAGCGACCGCCAGGAGTCGGAGCACGGCGAGGGCGACCTGCCGTATCCCCCGGAGTACCCGAAGATGCCGGGCGAGCCCAAGCGCGTGCAGCCGAGCAAGGACCGTGACCGCCCCCGCTGAGCCCGCGGGCGCCATCGTCTACGCGTCCGGGCGCGGCCGCTGGGTGCTCTTCGCGACCGTCCTCGGGTCGGCCATCGCGTTCATCGATGCCACGGTGGTCACCATCGCGCTGCCGACGATCGCGGAGGACCTCGACGCGTCGACGGCCGACCTGCAGTGGACCGTCAACGCGTACGCCCTGACGCTGGCCGCGTTCCTGCTGCTCGGCGGCTCGCTCGGGGACCGGTTCGGCCGGCGCAAGGTGTTCCTCGTCGGCGTCGTCTGGTTCGCGGTGGGGTCGCTGCTCTGCGCCGTGGCGCCGACGATCGGGACGCTCAACGTGGCGCGCGCGCTGCAAGGGGTCGGCGGCGCGCTGCTCACGCCGGGCTCGCTGGCCATCCTGCAGTCGACCTTCAGCGGACCGGACCGGGGGCGCGCGATCGGTGCGTGGTCGGGGCTGGGCGGCATCGCGGGTGCCCTCGCGCCGTTCCTCGGCGGCTGGATCGTCGAGGTCACCACCTGGCGCTGGATCTTCGGCATCAACCTGCCGCTCGCCGCGATCGTGGTCGCGGTGACCGCCCGGCACGTGCCGGAGAGCTCGGACCCCAACGCGGTGAAGAAGCTCGACATCGCCGGCACGGTGCTCGGCGCGCTCGGCCTGGCGGGCCTGACGTACGGGTTCACGGTGTGGACCGAGCGCGGCACGCCGGACGCGCTCGTCGTCGGCGCGCTCACGTTCGGCGTCGTCGCCCTGGTCGCTTTCGTCGTGGCCGAGTCGCGCGCCGCCGCTCCCCTCCTGCCCCCCGCGCTGTTCCGGTGGCGCCCCTTCGCGGGCACCAACGCCGCGACCCTGCTGATCTACGCCGCGATCTCGGGGCTGTTCTTCTTCCTCGTCGTGACCCTCCAGGTGGTCGCCGGCTACTCGCCGCTCGCCGCCGGCCTGGCCCCGCTGCCGGTCACGGTGCTCATGCTCCTGCTGTCGCCGCGGGCCGGGGAGCTGAGCACGATCATCGGCCCGAAGCTCCCGATGACGATCGGTCCCCTGGTGTGCGCGGTCGGCGCGGTCATGCTGGCCGGCATCGGCACCGACTCCCCCTACCTCACGCACGTG
Source organism: Cellulomonas sp. P5_E12 (assembly GCF_054049315.1). Taxonomy (NCBI): domain Bacteria; kingdom Bacillati; phylum Actinomycetota; class Actinomycetes; order Micrococcales; family Cellulomonadaceae; genus Cellulomonas; species Cellulomonas sp. P5_E12. Next base: position 22,107 of record NZ_JBFUMP010000036.1, read on the forward strand.
CTTCCGGGCGTGGTGGTGTTCGGTCTCGGGCTCTCGGCGACCGTCGCGCCGTTGACGACGACCGCGCTCGCCGCCGCTCCCGACCACCTGGCCGGCGTGGCCAGCGGCGTGAACAACGCCGTCGCCCGCGTCGCCGGCCTGCTCGCGATCGCGGTCCTGCCCCTGCTGGCCGGCGTGGGCTCGTCGCTCACCGACGACACGACCCTGCAGCCCGCCAACCGCACCGCGATGTTCGTCTGCGCCGCCCTGCTGGCCGCCGGCGGAGTCATTTCGCTGATCACCGTGCCGTCGACCGCGGACGCGGTGCGGCCGGCGACCGTGAGCTGACTGCTCAGACCTTCCAGACGGGCTCGTCGAGCGGGTCGGTCCGGTCGACGACGAGTGTCGGGACCGTCGGGGCGGCATCGCCGTAGGTCACCGGCGGGACCTCCTGGCGTCCCAGGTACATGTCCTGCACCGTGCCGAGCCCCTGCAGCCCGGGAGCCAACGTCCGTGACACGGGGATCGAGCGGCGGGCGCCCAGCACCAGGCGCCACACCAGGGCTGCGCCGAACAGCGCGTAGAGGCCGATGACCACGAACGTCGCGAGCGCGGCGCCGCTGAGGATCGACCAGACGAGCAGGGCGAGCAGCGCGACCACGGCCGTGACGACCCACCACGCCTTGACTCCCACGCCGCACCTCCCTTTGGTAGCGGCAGCGTCCCACGGCCGGGGCTACGACGAAAGCCCTGGTCAGCCCACGTACTCGAAGTGCCAGTACTCCGGGTTGGAGCCGTTGCGGCCGGCCCACGACGGCGACGTCCACCCGTACGCCGGACCGTGGGCGATCAGCCAGCTGCGCTGCGGGGTGTCCCAGCCGTACTCGCAGGGGAGCTCGGGCACGTCGAGCGCGAGGCCGGTGCCGTGCGTCGACGTCCCGGGCTGCGCGGCCACCGTGCCGAGGGCCGCCCGCATCGCCACCTGGGTGTCGTAGTCCCGGTACGTCAGGTCGAGGTCGAGGTGGTGACCGAACGCGGCGCGGAACGCCGCGTCGAGCCGCTCGAGCGCGGCCGCGGCTGCGTTCTTCAGGTAGTAGGGGGTGCCGTGCGGGTCGACGTCCCACGAGATCGCCGTCAGCGCCTCGGGTGGCAGTTTGCCGTTCGAACCGTCGCCGCCCACGGTCGCCGGCGACGTGTAGAACGGCGGACCGGAGTACGTCGTCTCGCAGGACG
>NZ_JBFUMP010000037.1:0-22059 GCF_054049315.1 Cellulomonas sp. P5_E12
GGTCCGGGCCGCGCGGCTGGCGGTGGCCGACCTGCCCGGCCGGCTCACCGCCGACGGTCGGGCCGAGCTGGCGATCCTCGCGGTCGGTGGGTTCGTCCGMTCKCTCCATCGGGGCACGCAGGCGCCGACGCTGCGGCCGGTGGCCGGCGGGGCCGCGACCCTGTTCGGCCCGCTCCCGGCCGCCCGGCCGACGGCGGTGCTCGTCCRCGCCGCGCCGCCGCAGCTCCCCGCCCCGCGGACGACCGCCGACGTGCTGGAGAACGTGGCGCGCAGCTACTCCGGGACCACCGAGACCGGGCTGCCCGGCACACCGCAGGGCGTCATCTCGGTGCAGCAGCTGACGCACCCCGACGGCTCGCGGGCGTGGGTGGTCGAGATCCCGGGCACCGAGAGCTGGAACCTCGACGCGAGCACGCCGATGGACCTCACCACCAACGGCAGGCTGCTCGGGGGGCTGCCGGACGACATGACGGATGCCGTCCTGGAGGTGATGCGGCTGTCCGGCATCGGCGCGGACGAGCCCGTGATGCTGGCCGGCCACAGCCAGGGCGGCATGGTCGCCATGTCGGTGGCGGCGGCGGTCGGGGGCGCGTACACGGTCCGCGCGATCGCAACCGCGGGTACCCCGGACATCCCCCGGCCCGCGCCCGCCGGCGTCGAGGTGCGGCACTACCGGCACCGGGAGGACGCCGTGCCGCAGCTGGACGGGGTGCCCGACGCCGTGGGAGCGCACGTCACCGTGGTCACGCGCGACCTCGCGTCGACGGGCGGGCCGGTCGTCCCGACGCCGTTGGAGGCGCACTCCGTGGCGCGCTACGCCGAGACGGCGGCGCTCGCGGACCGCGAGCTCGTGGGGAGCCCCGGGATGCGGTCGTTCGACGCCGCGGCCGGGTCGGTGCTCGGTCCGCCCGGCACGACCGCGGTGACGCGGCAGTTCCAGGCCACGCGCGACGTCGCTCTCGTCGCGGAGCAGCCGCCGCGACTCTGGCCTAGTAGGTGATCTCGGTCGACGACGACGTGTACTGGACCCGGCTGCCGCCCGGGACCAGGACGGAGAGGACGAGGCTGACGATCGCGATGATGATGCCGGCCCAGCAGGCCACCCCGAAGTTGTCGATCCGCAGGCCCCAGCTGGTCGCCTCCGTGATCCACGCCGTGAGCATGAGCATGAGGGCGTTGACCACGATGGTGAACAGTCCGAGCGTGAGGATGTAGAGCGGGATGGACAGGATCGCGACGATCGGCTTGACGATCGCGTTGACGATCCCGAACACCAGCGCAATGAGCAGGATGATCGCGAGCTGCTGCCAGCCGGTGTCGCCGCCGACGATCGAGAGGCCGGGCAGGATCAGCGTGGCGAGCCAGATGGCGACGCCGTTGATGAGGACGCGGACGAGGAAGGCCATGCGTCGATCCTGCCACCGACCGTGCGGGCGGAGTACGGCGCGCAGCGGGATTGGTCCCGCTCGATCGACCCGCTGACCCGGTGGATCCACCGGGCGGTGGCATGCTGAGCCCGTGACTCGCGTCCCCCTGCGTCAGGCCCTGTCCGACCTGCCGCCGTACGTCCCCGGGGCTCGCGTCCCGGTCGGTGCGGCCGCGTTCAAGCTCTCGTCCAACGAGAACCCGTACCCACCACTGCCCTCCGTGGTGCTGGCGATCTCCGACGCCGCCGAGGACATCAACCGGTACCCGGACATGTACGCCACCGAGCTGACGGGCGCGATCGCGACGTCGCTGGGGGTGGCCCCCGAGAACGTGGTGACAGGCTGCGGCTCGGTCGCCGTGCTGGGCCACGTGCTCTCCGCGGTGTGCGAACCCGGCGACGAGGTCGTCGTGCCCTGGCGCTCGTTCGAGGCGTACCCGATCGCGGTCACGCTGGCGGGCGCGGTCGGCGTGCACGTGCCCGTGGGCGACGACGGGCGGCTCGACCTCGAGGCGATGGCCGCGGCCGTGACGCCGCTGACCAAGGTCGTGCTGGTGTGCACCCCGAACAACCCGACCGGCCCGGCGGTGCACGCCGACGAGCTGGCCACGTTCCTCGACGCGGTCCGGCAGGACGTGCTCGTCGTCCTCGACGAGGCCTACGTCGAGTTTGTCCGCGACCCGGAGGTCCCCGACGGTCTGGCGGTGTTCGCCGACCACCCCAACGTCGTGCTCCTGCGGACGTTCTCCAAGGCGTTCGGCCTGGCCGGCCTGCGGGTGGGCTACGCCGTGGCGCGTCCGCGCCTGGCCGCCGGGATCCGGGCAGCGTCGACACCGTTCGGCGTCTCGCACGTCGGCCAGCTGGCCGCGCTCGCGTCGCTCCGCGCGACCGCCGAGCTGATGACCAGGGTCGACGCGATCGTCGTCGAGCGCGCCCGCCTTCTCGCCGGCCTCCGGAGGCAGGGCTGGGACGTGCCCGACAGCCAGGCGAACTTCGTCTGGCTCCCGCTGGGCGACCACGCCGCGGCGTTCGCGGAGCGCACCGGCCGCGCCGGCGTGCTCGTGCGGCCCTTCCAGGGCGACGGTGTGCGGGTGAGCGTCGGGGAACCCGAGGCGACCGATCTGCTGCTCGAGGTGGCCGCGGAGTGGCTCGCGCGCTGAGCGTCCCGCGCCGGCGGCTGCGGGTGTAGACAGTCGACAAGGGCGCTCGCTCAGGCTTGTCAAGGTCCTTCCGGCCAACCTACGGTGCCGTAGCCTACGCTAACGTAGGTTACGAACGACCGACTTTGCCACCACCCCCGAGCGGCACCGCCGCTGCACGCGAAGGAGAACCGCGTGGTCCCGAACGGCCCCCTGACCGACGACGGTCTCGTGCAGCTGCTGACCCCCGCCGGTCAGCGCACGGCCCACCCCGACTACGACCCCCGGATCGCGCACCTCGACGCCGAGGCGCTGCGCGGCCTGTACCGCGACATGGTGCTGGTCCGCCGCTTCGACAACGAGGCGACGTCGCTGCAGCGGCAGGGCGAGCTCGCCCTCTTCGCGCAGAGCCTGGGCCAGGAGGCCGCGCAGATCGGCTCCGGACGCGCGCTGGCGCCCCAGGACCAGGTGTTCCCCAGCTACCGCGAGCACGGGGTCGCGCACACCCGCGGCGTCGACCTGGCGGAGGTCCTGCGGCTGTTCCGCGGCATCGACCACGGGGGCTGGGACCCGCTCGCGCACGGGTTCCACCTGTACACGCTGGTCATCGGCTCGCACACCCTGCACGCCACCGGATACGCGATGGGCCTGCAGCGCGACGGCGCCGTCGGCTCGGGCGACCCGGCGCGCGACTCCGCCGTGGTCACGTACTTCGGCGACGGTTCGACCTCGCAGGGCGACGTCAACGAGGCGCTCGTGTTCGCGGCGGTCAACAACGCGCCGGTCGTCTTCTTCTGCCAGAACAACCAGTGGGCGATCTCGGAGCCCACCAGCCGGCAGTCCCGCGTCCCGCTGGCCCACCGCGGCGCCGGCTTCGGCATCCCGAGCGTGCGCGTCGACGGCAACGACGTCCTGGCCACGTACGCGGTGACCGCCGAGGCGCTCGACCGGGCCCGGTCCGGCGGCGGACCCACGTTCATCGAGGCCTACACGTACCGGATGGGCGCGCACACCACCTCCGACGACCCGAGCCGGTACCGGTCGGCCGCGGAGGAGGAGTACTGGCGCCAGCGCGACCCGATCGACCGCCTGCGCCTGCACCTCGAGGAGCGCGGCGAGCTGCCGCAGACGTTCCTCGACGAGCTGGCCGCCGAGGGCGACGCCCTGGGCGAGCGGATCCGCACGACCGTCCGCGGCATGGGCCGGCCGTCGGCGGCGTCGATGTTCGAGCACGTCTACGCGACGCCGCACGCCGTCGTGGAGTCCGAGCGCGCGTGGTTCGAGAAGTATGAAGCGTCGTTCCTCGATGGAGAGGCGAGCCACCGATGACCACCATGACGTTCGCCAAGGCGATCAACCTGGGCCTGCGCAAGGCGCTCGAGCAGAGCCCCAAGGTGCTGCTCATGGGCGAGGACATCGGCGCGCTCGGCGGCGTGTTCCGGGTTACCGACGGGCTGCAGAAGGACTTCGGCGGCGACCGGGTCGTCGACACCCCGCTGGCCGAGTCCGGCATCGTCGGCACCGCGATCGGCCTGGCGCTGCGCGGCTACCGGCCGGTGTGCGAGATCCAGTTCGACGGGTTCATCTTCCCGGCGTTCGACCAGATCACCACGCAGCTGGCCAAGATGCACTACCGCTCGAACGGCCGGCTCACCTTGCCCGTCGTCATCCGCGTGCCGTACGGCGGCGGCATCGGCGCGGTCGAGCACCACAGCGAGTCGCCCGAGGCCCTCTTCGCGCACACCGCTGGCCTGCGGGTGATCAGCCCGTCGTCGCCGACCGAGGCGTTCTCGATGATCCAGCAGGCCATCGCGTCGCCGGACCCGGTCCTGTTCTTCGAGCCCAAGGGCCGGTACTGGGAGAAGGGCGAGGTCGACGTCGACGCCGCCATCGACGCCCCGCACCCCGCGCTCGACACCGCCAAGGTGCTCCGCCCGGGCACCGACGTCACCGTCGTCGCCTACGGCCCCACCGTGCAGACCGCGCTCAGGGCCGCCGAGACGGCCGCCGCCGAGGGCACCAGCATCGAGGTCGTGGACCTGCGCACCCTGTCGCCCTTGGACACCGCGACCGTGGCCGCGTCGGTCCGCCGCACCGGTCGCTGCGTCGTCGTGCACGAGGCGCCCGTGCTGTACGGCACCGGCGCCGAGGTGGCCGCGCGCATCACCGAGGAGTGCTTCTTCCACCTCGAGGCGCCCGTGCTGCGCGTCGGCGGCTTCCACACGCCGTACCCCGTCGCCAAGATCGAGCACGACTACCTGCCCGGGCTCGACCGCGTCCTCGACGCCGTCGACCGCTCGCTGGCCTTCTGAGGAGACCCGCCGTGCCGACCTTCCAGCAGTTCCCGCTCCCGGACGCGGGCGAGGGCCTGACCGAGGCCGAGATCGTTGCGTGGCATGTCGCCGTCGGTGACACGGTCGCCGTCAACCAGACCATCGTCGAGATCGAGACCGCGAAGTCGCTGGTCGACCTGCCGAGCCCGTGGGCCGGTGTCGTGACCCGGATCCTCGTCGAGCCGGGGCAGACCGTCGACGTCGGCACGCCGATCATCGAGGTCGACACCGACCCGTCGGGGGCGCCGGCGGCGTCCGAGCCCGCCGCGCCGACCGGTGGCGCCATCGATCGCGGACATCGCGGCGGCGGGAACCGGCACGCGGGCGTCGAGCCCGGGGGTTCCGACGAGATCGCGGCGGCCCGGCCGGGCCGCGTCGTCGACGAGCCCGCGACGCCCGCTGAGCCTGCTGAGCCTGCGGAACCCGCCGAGCCCGCTGCGCGGGAGGCGGTGCTCGTCGGCTACGGGCTTGCCGAGACCGGCGCGGGCCGGCGTGACCGGACCGCCGACGGCTCACCGGCGTCGGCACCGACGGCCGCGGCCGCGACCGCGTCGCAGCGCGAGGCCACCCGGCACGCGCTGGCCAAGCCGCCCGTCCGCAAGCTCGCCCGCGAGCTGGGCGTCGACCTCGACTCGATCACGCCGACCGGTCCCGGCGGCATCGTCACGCGCGAGGACGTGCTCGGCCGTGCGGCCCAGGCCGAGGCCCGCACGCTGGCCACGTACCCCGGCGACGACGCGCCCTGGCTGGCCAGCGGCACCGTGTCCTCCGACGGTCGCCAGACCCGCGTGCCCGTGAAGTCGGTGCGCAAGCGGACCGCCGAGGCCATGGTGACCAGCGCGTTCACCGCCCCGCACGTCACGGTCTTCCACACGGTCGACGTCACCAAGACGATGAAGCTCGTCGAGCGACTTCGGGCGGACCGCGAGTTCTCGGACGTGCGCGTCACTCCGCTGCTCATCGCCGCCAAGGCGCTCATGCTGGCCGTGCGCCGGCACCCCGAGATCAACGGCAGCTGGGACGAGGGCTCGCAGGAGATCGTCTACAAGCACTACATCAACCTCGGCATCGCGGCGGCGACCCCCCGCGGGCTCGTCGTGCCCAACATCAAGGACGCGCACCGCCTCACGCTCAAGGAGCTCGCGGGCGCCCTGGCCGAGCTCACGTCGACCGCCCGGGCGGGCCGCACCAGCCCCGCGGACATGTCCGACGGCACCATCACGATCACCAACGTCGGGGTGTTCGGCATCGACACGGGCACGCCCATCCTCAACCCGGGCGAGGCCGCGATCCTGGCCTTCGGCGCCATCCGCGAGCAGCCGTGGGTGCACAAGGGGAAGATCCGGATCCGCCACGTCACGCAGCTGGCGCTGAGCTTCGACCACCGCCTGGTCGACGGCGCGCTCGGCTCACAGGTGCTGGCCGACGTCGCGCGCGTGCTGCACGACCCGTCGCACGGGCTGGTGTGGGGCTGACGGCGTCCTCGCGTGTGACACTCCGGGGATGAGCGGTTTTGCGACGTGGCGATGGCCCGACGACCCGGTCCCCGTCACCGTGCGGCGGCTGACCGTGGACGACGACCTGCGGCTCGACCGGATCGGCTACGAGCGCGGGGACCAGCTGCACGCCCGCGACTCGGGCTTCAGCACGCGGTCGATGCCGCCGGACAAGCGGGAGACCGCCCGGCACGCGTACCGCGTCGACACCACGAGCCCGCTGGTGGTCGACGGACTCGTGCAGCTCGAGGAGTCCGTCGTCGCGCCCTGGTTCGGGCAGCCGGGCGGCGCGACGGTCTACCGGTTCCTCGACACCAACGGCGCGTCGATCACCGTCCGCGACCTGCGTCGGTTCCGGATCCTCGTGGAGGAGTCGCTGTGAACGGCGAGGCGGAAGAGCTGCGCGCCGACGCGCTCGACAACGACCTGCTGGACGGCGTCGACTTTGCCGTCGCGTTCGTCAGCCCGAAGCACGGGTCCGAGTGCATCCTGTTCGACGGCTCGCCCGACGGCTTCCTCGTGCTCTACACCGACATGGGCGTGACCCGGACCCTGTTCGCGTCGCCGTCGTTCGCGCAGGCGCGGGCCGTCTTCCTCGACGAGGCGTGCTGGCTCGGCGCCGAGCGCGGGCGCGGGCCCTACGTCGGCCGCGCCCAGGCCGTCGGCACGGAGGACTGGAGCCCCGCGCAGGTGGTCGCGGCGTACGAGCGGCGGCTGCTCGAGGGCGTCTGACCCTGATGAGCCGATCGGTGGAAGCCCCGTCGGCCCGTCCGGTTCGTGGTTAGGCTGCCGGGCGTGACAGCGTTCTACGACGACCCGGACGCCGCCCTGGCGCGGGTGCAGCAGGACATCGCGCAGGCCCAAGAGCGCGCCGAGCGCGCGGCCGAGGTCAGGGCATCGATCGACCGGGTCCGCGGCCGGGCGCGCAGCCCGCGCGGCGAGGTGGACGTCGAGGTCGATGCGACGGGGCAGCTCACGGACCTCGTGATCGACGACGCCGCGATGAGCCTGCGCCCATCCGACCTGGCGACGCTGATCCGCGAGACCGTGAAGGCCGCCGGCCGGGACGCGGGCCGGCGGGCGGTCGCGGTGACCGACGACGCGTACGGCGAGGGCTCGCCGATCAGCACGCACCTCCGCGACGAGATCGAGGCGCGCTGGGCATGAGCGGGGGCTTCGAGGTCGACACCGAGATCCTGCGTCGGCACGGCGCACGGGTGGAGCAGGTGGCGAGCGACGTGCGCACGGCGCAGTCCGCCACCGGGTCGACGGACCTGCACGGCGGGGCGTTCGGGGTGCTCTGCTCGTTCCTGCCCGCGATCGTCGGCGGCGTGGACTCGGCGGCACGCGAGGCGCTGGCCGCCATGCACGAGGCGTCGGACGGCGTCGTCCGCGAGCTCGGGTCGATGGCCCGGTCGTTCGAGCAGGTCGACGAGCGCGTGGAGCAGCTGCTGCACGGCATCGGGAAGGTCCTCGACCGGTGACGGCGAACCCGCTGGTCGCGGGCCAGGTCGACACGTCCACCGCGTTCGGTGGTGCCGGGGTGCTGGAGTCCGTCACGGACCTGTGCTCGTCGTTGGAGTCGGGGTCGTGGGTCGCGATCGGGTTGGCCGGGGTCGGTGCCGCGCTGGATGTCGCGGCGACTGTGATCGACCCGCTGGGGTCGTTGATCGGCGCCGGGCTGGGCTGGTTGATGGAGCATCTGGAGCCGCTGAAGGGCTGGCTGGACGACCTGACCGGGGATCCCGGTGCAGTGCTCGGGTTCGCCGGGACGTGGCAGAACGTCGCGGACGCGATGGGTGCCGCCGGCGATGAGCTGACCCGGGTCGTGCGGGCGGACCTGGAGGCGATGACCGGGTCGTCGATCGAGGCGTACAGCGCGTACGCGGACGGGTTGGCGGACCGGATCCGGGCCACGGGCAGCTCGGCGTCGGCCATCGGCGGGGCGCTGAAGACGTGCGCGATGGTGGTGCAGGTGGTGCACGACCTGGTGCGGGACACGCTGGCGTCGCTGGTCGGGTCGATCATCTCCTGGGCGGCCGAGGCGGTGTTCACCCTCGGGTTGGCCACGCCGGTGATCGTGGGGCAAGTCTCCACCCGCGTCTCGTCGTTGGCCGCCAAGGTGGGACGCTCGGTCACCGACGTCATCTCGTCGGCGAAGTCGTTGAAGAACCTGCTCGAAGCCCTGCAGGACGTGCTGCGCCGCCTGGCCTCCGGGGTGCGCGGCAAGCTCCCCGGCGCCAAGGCGCCCGACGTGCCGCCGCGGCACCCGAGCGGGCTGCCCGTCGGGGACGGCGCGAGGCGGGCGACGTACGAGCAGGTCCAAGACCCACACATCCACCCCGACAACGTCGACGTCGTGGAACCCGGATACGACCCGTTGGGCGGGTTCGACTCGTCCGAGGACTTCATGCAGCAGTACCACGGGCGGCCCGATCCGGGCGTCCCGGGCGGACTGGACTGGCGGTGGCCCCCGAACGACGGCGCCGTTCCGGGTTCCGAGGTGCGGCGCGCGCTCACGCCGTCGGACGACATCCAGCTCGACCGGATCGGCGGCGACGGCGGCACGTACTTCTCGCCCCAGGACACGCCGTTCGGCGAACGTGCCCTCCCACCCGACCGGCTGAACTTCTCCCGCCAGGACTACCGGATCGACACCAGCCACCCGCTGGTCCGGAACGGCTCGATCGACATCGAGTCCTCGACGATCGCACCGTGGTTCGGGCAGCCGGGCGGTGCCGTCCAGTACCGGTTCTTCGCGCCCAATGGAGACGTCATGACCCAGGCAGACCTGATCGCCCACAAGATCCTCGTCGTGGTCGAGCCATGAGCGTGCCCGCACCACCGCCCGAGTTCGTCGAGCTGCACGACGAGTGCCTGCGGCTCGGATACCTGTACGGCCTGGACTACTTCATCTGGCACATCCCTGCCGAGCTGAGCAGCGAGCTCATCGTCCTGGGCCTGGACGGCGACAGCTACACGGTGTCCTACCGCGACATGGGGACGCAGCGACTCCTGCTGAGGACCGACGACTTCGCCGTCGCCCGGGCGCGGTTCCTGGACGAGCTCGGCTGGCTGGCCGGCCCACGGGGACGCGGGCCCTACGTCGGTCGGAAGTCGCGCGCGGAGGTGCAGGCTGAGAGCTGGACCGTCGAGGAGGCGACCGAGGACTTCTACCGACGCTATGGGCGACCCGGCGGGCAGCCGGGCGCGTGAGCGCACGGCGTACTCAGCGGTTCGACCACGTCACCGCGTCGCGCTGACGATGGAGCGTTTTCGCTCCGCCAGCAGCGCCGCGATGCCGAGCACGATCGCGCCGATCTCGGAGATCGCCGACAGCCACACGGCCCAGCCCACCCACCGCTCGTGCACCCCGAAGAACCCACCGGGCGTCGTGGAGATGAGGAAGGCCGTGAGGGTCGCGACGCCGAAGCCGACGGCGCCGAGCAGCGGCAGCCAGTGCCGCCAGACCAGGACGAGCACGCCGAGCACGAGGCCGCCGATCCCGTTGAGCAGGAACGCGGGACCGACGACGTCCAGCGTCTTCATCCCGTCCTGCCAGAGGTAGAGGTGCACGACCGCCGAGGTCACGACGCAGATCGCGATGAGCACCCGCAGCAGCGTGGCCGTCCGGCGCCGGGTGTCGGCCACGGCTCAGGCCTTCCCCGCGAGCACGGCGCCGTCGCTGACGTGCACGTCGACCGCCGGCAGGGGTGACGGCGCCGGGCCGGAGACGTTGCCGCCGGTGAGGTCGAACACCGATCCGTGGCACGGGCACTTGAGCTGGTCGCCGTCGGGTGCGACCGTGCACCCCTGGTGCGTGCAGACTGCCGACACCGCCGTGACCGTTCCCGCCTCGGGCTGCAGCAGGATGATCGGCTTGCCGTCGGCGCCGGTCGCGGACAGCGCGCCGCCGACCGGGATGTCGGCCACCTGCGCCAGGGGCTCGCCCGCCGCGGGCGCGTCCTGTGCCGGCGCGTCCTCCGGGGTGTCCGAGCCGCCACCGCCGCACGCCGCCAGGACGCCCGCCGCCGCGACGCCCATCGTCACGAGGCCCGCCCTGGCCAGCATCTGTCGGCGGTCGAGGCACCCGTCGCAGGTGTGCGCGCTGATCGGTGCTGCCGGGGACTCCTGCGTCGTCGCGGACATCTCCACCTCCGTGGGGTACCTGCTCGGGGCTGTCACCTGTGTCACGATCCGGGGACCGTCGAGGTTCAACCGTTCTCGAACTGTTCCGACGGATCCTTCGGGCCAAGACTGCCTGGTGATTGCCGTGTAGGTGCGGAAACGCGACGACGGCCCGGCGCGCAGGTGCGTGCCGGGCCGTCGTCGGTGAGGGTGGAGCGTCAGTCGGCGCGGACCGACTCCCCCCGTCGAGCGTGGTCGGCGCCCTCCTCGGCTGCGTCGGTCGACGCCTCCGCGCGGGTCACCGCGGCGTCGTCGGCGACGATGGCCGCGACACCGCCCACGGCGGTCGCCGCGGCCGCCTGTGTGGGCGGCGTGCCCGCGGCGGCTGCGGCGTCGTCGTCGAACCGGCCCTGGATGCCCGACACGTTGCGCAGGGGCAGCTCGGGGAGCATGACCGTGAGGATGACACCGGCGGCCATGATGAAGGCCGCCAGCAGCAGGACGGTGTCCACGGACTGCGCGAACCCGTCGAGGAACGGCTGCGCGAGCCGCGGGTCGAGGTTGTTGATGAACGACGAGTCGTCGAGCGACGGCACCGTCGCGCCCCCGCCCGGCTGCAGCATCGACAGCACAGGAGCGTTCGCCGGGTCGGCCTGGACCGCGGGATCAGCCAGAGCCGCCTGGAACGCGGGCGTCTTGGCCACGGCGCGGAAGGCCGACGCGATGTTGTCCCCGACCGTCGAGAACAGCACGGACAGGAACACGGCGGTCCCCAGCGTGCCGCCCATCTGGCGGAAGAACAGGGACGACGACGTCGCGACGCCCATGTCCCGCACCTGGACGGCGTTCTGCACGGCCAGCACGAGCGGTTGCATCGTGAAGCCGAGGCCCAGCCCGAACAGGACCGAGACCGCGAAGACGAAGGGCAGGGTCGTGCCGGACTCGAGGCGGGAGAACAGCAGAGCGCCCGTGCCCATGAGGATCGTTCCGGCCACCGGGAAGATCTTGTAGCGGCCGGTCCGGGAGGTGGTCTGACCCGCGACGATCGAGCCCGCCATGATGCCGAGCGTGAACGGGATGAGCGTCAGGCCGGCCTCGGTGGGGCTCTGGCCCTTCACGATCTGCAGGTACAGCGGCAGCGTCGCGAGGCCGCCGAACATACCGAGGCCGATGACGGTGTTGGCGCCCGCGCCGACGGAGAAGGTGCGGTTCCGGAACAGGTACAGCGGGAGGATCGCGTCGGCCTTGGCGTACCGCTCCGCGAGGATGAACGCCGCGATGCCGAGCACGCCGATGACGTAGCACGAGATCGACCGCGGGGAGTCCCAGCCCCAGATGCGGCCCTGCTCGGCGACGACCAGCAGCGGCACCAGGGCGACGATGAGGGCGAGCGCGCCGGGGTAGTCGATCTTGTGGTCGACGCGCCGCAGCGGCGGCAGGTGCAGCACGCGCCAGATCACGAGGATCGCGATGATGCCGATGGGCACGTTGATGAGGAAGACCCAGCGCCAGCCGTCGATGCCGAGGATGGTCTCCGCGCCGGCGAAGAAGCCGCCGACGACCGGCCCGAGCACGGACGCCACGCCGAACACGGCGAGGAAGTAGCCCTGGTAGCGGGCGCGCTCACGGGGGGCGACCAGGTCACCGAGGATCGTGATGGCCAGCGCCATCAGGCCACCGGCGCCGAGGCCCTGGATGCCGCGGTAGACCGCCAGCTGGTACATCGAGTCGGCGGTGCCGGACAGCAGCGACCCGAGCACGAAGATCGAGATCGAGATCATGTACAGCGGCTTGCGGCCGTAGATGTCCGAGAGCTTGCCGTACAGCGGCGTGGAGATCGTGGCCGTGAGCAGGTAGGCCGTGGTCACCCAGGCCTGCAGCGACAGCCCGTTCAGGTCGTCGCCGATGGTGCGGATGGACGTCGCGACGATGGTCTGGTCGAGCGCGGCGAGGAACATGCCGAGCATCAGGCCGCCGAGGATCGTGAGGATCTCGCGGTGGGTCGGCGGGACGAACGTCGAGGCGTTCTGGGTGGGGGGTTCGGTGGTGCTCTGCTGGGACATCGGACCTTCTCGGCAGACGGGGGACGCGTGAGGCGACTGCACTGACGGGCGACGCTACGGGAGGGGTACGACACCCTCAGGTGATTGCGCAGGACAACCATCCCGCATGAAAGTTCGCAACAACCGTGCCACCGGGATGTGTTCCCGGTCACGGTGAATCCGTCAGGTGCGGGCGACGCCTGTGCCGGCGGCTACCGTGGCGGGATGCCCCCTCCCGCGACCGGCCCGCTGCGCCTCGTGCGCGCCGGCATGGTCGCCGTGGTGACGGTCGCGCTCGCGACCCTCGCGCACCTGCTCGCCGGCGGCGGCCTGCCTCCGGTCGTCGTCCTCATCGCCCTGACCGCGTTCGCGCTGGCCGCGGCGGCGGTGCTGACGGCGCGCACGCTGGGTCCCGTCGGGGCCGTGGCCCTGCTCGGCGTGGGCCAGCTCGCGCTGCACTCGGCGTTCAGCCTGTTCACCTCGATGGCCTGCATGTCCGGCCCACCCTCCGCGCACCACGCTGGGACGGCGATGCAGTGCACTGCCGCCGACGCCGGGTCGGCGCAGCCCTTGCTCGGTGGGTCGACGATGCTCGTGCTGCACGTCGCCGCGACCCTCGCCGCCGCGCTCGTGATCGTCGGCGCCGACCGCGCCCTGTGGTGGCTCGCGGCGTGGCTGCGGCCGCTCGTCGACTCGGCCGCCCCGGTCGTCGTCGTGCCCCGTGCCGTTCTGCCGACGCCGGTCGAGGCGCCGTCGTCGGGGGACGAGTGGTGGCGCGCGGTCGTGCCGCTGCGGGGTCCGCCCGCCTGGCAATCCTCCGTGGTCTCCGTGCGCTAACCGGTTGAGCCGGTGGCCGGGCGGACCGCGCGCCCGCCATCGACGACCCCTCAAGGACCCCACATGCCCTCGACCCGTGCCGGCGCGACCCCCGCCGCCACCCTCGCTCTCGCCGCCCTGCCCGCGACTGCCGCGTCCGCCCACGTCCGGGAGGCGCCACTTCGCGGTTCTCACCTTCCGCGTGCCCGACGAGACGGCGCTCGTGCTCGTCTCGCGACGACGGTGCTCCGACGCGGCTCGGCGCTGCTCGGCGGCCTCGCGCTCGCGCTCGTCGGGACCCTGGCCGGTGCGTCCGCGGCACAGGCGCACGACGTGCTGCAGGGCACCGACCCGGCCGACGGGTCGACCGTCCCCGTCGCTCCGGACCACGTCACGCTGACGTTCACCGAGCCCGCGCTCCTCGTCGGCACCGAGATCGTGGTGCGCGACCCGAACGAGCGGACGGTCAGCACCGGCGCGCCCGTGCTCGTCGACAACACCATCACGCAGGAGGTCACCGGGGAGCTGCCGGCCGGGGTGTACACGGTGGTCTACCGGGTGACCTCGGACGACGGCCACCCCATCGAGGGCCAGTTCGCGTTCACCGCCTCCGGTGGGGTCGCCTACGGCGTGCCGACGACGACCTCCGCTCCCAGCGCGGCTCCGACGCCCACGGCCTCCGCTCCCACCGCCGCCCCGACGCCCACGACCTCCGCGTCGGTCGCCCCCGCGGCCGCCGAGCGGCACGTCTCTGCGGGACAGCTGATCGGGATCGCGGCTGTCCTCGTGGTGGTCGGCGGGGTCGTCGCCTGGGCGCTGCTGCGGAGGCGGCCGGCAGCGTGACGGATCTGCCCCAGCAGCGACCTACGCTGGTCCGATGACTGCGCCGGTGACCAAGGCCGGGGGATCGGGCGCCGGTGTGCGTCGAACCCCGAGCCCGTGGCGCGTCCTGGTGCTCGCGGTGGCGGCGGTCGTCGCGGCTCTGCTCGGCGTGGCGTTCTCCGGCGCGGCGCTGCCGGCGCTGCTCCGCGACCCGGGTGTCGTCGTCCGCTGGGGCCTGCCAGCGACGGCGACCCTGACCGAGCTGGCCGGCTCCGTGACGCTCGGCGCCCTCGTGCTGGCGGTGTGCGTGCTGCCGCGCCGCGCCGCGACGGCGTCGACGCGAACCATCCGCGCCGGCATCGGCACCGCGGACGGCACCGCGTACCCGCGCAGCACCCTGCTGGCCGGGTTCGCCGCGGGCACCTGGACGCTCCTGTCGGTCGTGCACCTGGTCCTGACCTACGCGAGCGTCGCCGGCCGGCCACTCGACTCCGCGACGTTCGGGTCGGAGCTCGGCGTCTTCGTCACGCAGATCGACCTCGGCCGGACTCTGCTGCTGATCACGACCGTCGCGGCGGTGGTCACCGCTCTCGCGCTCGTCGTCGCCACGCCTACGGGCGCCGCCTGGACCACCGTCCTCGTGCTCGTCGCCCTCTGGCAGCAGGCCCAGCTCGGGCACGCCGCCGGTGCCTCGGGGCACGACATCGCGACGTCGTCGATGGTGGTGCACCTGGTCGGCGCCGCCGTCTGGATCGGTGCCCTCGCCGCGCTGGCGCTCCTGGTCCGTCGGATCGGCACCGACCTGACCGCGTCGGTCGCGCGCTACTCGGTGATCGCCGGGTGGTGCTACGCCGCGATCGCCGTGTCCGGGCTGGTCAACGGCCTGCTCCGGACCAGCGGCTGGGACGACCTCACGACGCCGTACGGCGTCCTGCTGCTGGTGAAGACGGCGCTGTTCGGCATCCTCGGTCTGCTCGGCCTGGCGCACCGGCGCGCGGTGCTGCCGCAGCTCGCCACGCGTTCGAGCGACTGGTTGTTCTGGCGGCTCGTGCTCGTCGAGCTGACCGTCATGGGTGCCGTGTCGGGCGTCGCCGTCGCGCTCGGCGAGACCGCGCCGCCCGTGTCCGAGGAGCCGCCGCTCGACCAGTCCCCCGCCTACCAGCTGACCGGCCACCCCCTGCCGCCCGAGCCGACCGCCCTGCGGTGGATCACCGAGTGGCGCTGGGACCTCGTCCTGGCGTCGGCGGCCGTCGCCGGCCTGATCGTCTACTGGCGCTGGGTGCTCCGGCTGCGGCGCCGCGGCGACTCGTGGTCGCTGCTCCGGGCCGGGTCCTGGTCGGTCGGCATGATCCTGTTCCTGTGGGCGACCAACGGCGCACCCAACCTGTACGGGCACGTCCTGTTCAGCGCGCACATGGTCCAGCACATGACTCTGGCGATGGTCGTGCCGCTGTTCCTCGCACTGTCCGCGCCCGTGACACTGGCCCTGCGCGCGCTGCCCGTCCGCTCGACGCAGCTGCGCGACGACGCCTCGCGCGGGCCTCGCGAGTGGATCCTCGTCATCGTCCACAGCCGGGTCGGGCAGTTCTTCGCGCACCCCGTCGTGGCCGCCGTGAACTTCATCGGCTCGATGCTGCTCTTCTACTACTCCGGCCTGTTCGAGTGGTCGCTGCGCAGCCCCGTCGGGCACCTCGCGATGGTCGTCCACTTCACCACCGTCGGGTACCTGTTCGTCAACGCGCTCGTGGGCATCGACCCCGGTCCCAAGCGACTTCCCTACCCGCAGCGGCTGCTCCTGCTCTTCGCAACGATGGTGTTCCACGCCTTCTTCGGCGTGACCATGGTGACCGGCGACGTCCTGCTCGTCGCCGACTGGTTCGGCCTGATGGGCCGCCCCTGGGGAGCGTCGGCGATCGCCGACCAGCAGGCCGGCGGCGCGATCACCTGGGGCATCGGCGAGATCCCGACCCTGGCCCTGGCCATCGGCGTTGCTGTGGCGTGGTCCCGCGACGACGACCGCACCGCCCGCCGGCGTGACCGCCAGGTCGACCGGGACGGCGACGTCGAGATGGACGAGTACAACGCCATGCTCGCCGGCCTGGCCGAGCGCGACACCCGCGACTGACTCAGCCGCACCCGGGCTGGTCGGGGTCCGCGTCGCAGTCCTGCGAGACCAGGTGCGACCGGCGTTCGACCACCTCGAACTGTGCCGACGTGCTCGCGGTCTCGGCCGTGCCGTCCACGTCGCGCCACTCGTCGTCCCCGTCGACCCGGTACCGGCCCGACCACGTGGTGGTGAGCGTGATCGTCTGCGCCGGGTCCGGATCCGTGTAGACGTGGGACACGTCGAACGCCGGGTACGGGTGCCCCGGACTCGTGGTCGACAGGTGTCGCGAGCCGTCCTGGAAGTCCCACGTGAAGTGCGTCGGCGTGGCGATCACGTCGATGCCGTAGCCGAACAGGTCCGTCCGGAACGTCTGCTCGGCGGCGTCGGTCAGGACGATCGTCTCCTTGTTCACCAGCACCCAGCCGCGGTCCGGCTGCATCTGGACGACCTGCGGCGCGATGGGCAGGAGGCGGAAGTCCGCCGCCGTGAACGTGGGCAGCAGGTCGTCCGGGCAGCCACCGTCCGCGACGATCGTCCACGCGGACCAGGCGTCCACGGGTGTCGCGCGCGTCCTGGTCCACAGCGGGAGCACGGGCGTCGCTTCGCCGCAGTTGTTAAGGCCGGCCTCGCCATCGGCCGGGGGGCAGGTGCCGTTCAGCGGCGTGGTCAGCTCGGCGCTGTTGGTGTTGCAGAAGACCGCACGCTGGTACTCGCGCAGCAGCACCTCGGGCGCTCCGGCTTTGGCGCGGAGGGCGCGGGCGAGTTGCTCACCTTCGAACGCAGACAGTCGTAGTGCGTCCCCTGACGAATCCCCGAGGATGTCCACAGCTTGGGTGCTGGTCGTAGGGCCGACCACGACTATCGCGAGCGTCAGGAGGCAAATCAGCCAAGGGCGCTCTCTCACGACGATGGCTCTTCTGTCGGAGTCGCCTCCCGAACAGCCC
Source organism: Cellulomonas sp. P5_E12 (assembly GCF_054049315.1). Classification (NCBI taxonomy): domain Bacteria; kingdom Bacillati; phylum Actinomycetota; class Actinomycetes; order Micrococcales; family Cellulomonadaceae; genus Cellulomonas; species Cellulomonas sp. P5_E12. Next base: position 17,254 of record NZ_JBFUMP010000037.1, read on the forward strand.
ACGATCCGTTGTTCCACACAACGGCGAGATCGACGTGGATCCTCTTCGTATCCGGGAAGCTCTTCACAACATCCCCGGTTCCGTTGAGTGTCGCTGACGGATCCTGGATTAGGTCGATCTTGACCGTGTACCACGCCCCGGGATTGACCTCAAGAACTGAGCGATCGACGAGTTCGAAGGCGCCCCCTTGACTGTGTTCTCCGCGACCGGCCATCGCTTGGGCGTTCGTCGTTGCGCTCGAGCAAAACACGCACTCAGGGTGGCTGAGAGCGTTCCAGTCGTTGAGGTCGCCCGTCGCGTAGATGTAGGGGTAGAGCCCGAGGAAGTACTCCGCAGCAGCCACCGCGCCATCCGCGCTAGGTGGCTCATCCAGCGCCGCGGGCCGGGACGGTTTCACGCTCACGTCCACCTTGGGCGACTCGGTCGGCGTCGACGTCGGCGTCGGCGAAGGCGTCACCACGACGGCGGGCGTCGAGGACTCCGTCGCCTCGGGCGTCCCGCCGGTGCACGCCGCCAGCAGCAGCAACCCGGTCACGGGCGCGACAAGCCGGGCACCGCGGCGAGAGCTCGTCAGCCAGGACATGCGGGCGAACGTACCGAAAGCGGACGGCCCGCGTCACGACCGTTCACCCGGTTGTGGACAACCCCTATGACCGTGGCCCAGTCGACCGTCGGCAGCCGACACATCACGCGTGCGACGACAGCGCCGGTACGTGAGCCGCCCACAGCGCGGCGGATCTGGAGTGAGTTCACCGGTCGACCTCCACGTCGCTTGACGGTCGTTCGACGTTGGTGTCATCGCGGAATGCGTCCCGTGCAGCCGCCACCCCGGTCGTTGCTGACACTCGCCCATCGGCAAGAGGGGCTTCTCTCGTCGGTCCAGTGCGACGAAGCCGGACTCGGATCGAACCAGCGTGGGCGGCTGGTCGCGACATCGACGTGGCAACGGGTCGTGCGCGGTGTCTTCGACGTGGAGCCGTTGCGGGACCGTCGCCGGGACGCGGACCACCGACGTCGGCGGGCCGCGTGGCTCGGGATGCTCGCGGCTGGTCCCGGCGCGATCGCCGTCGGGCAGTGCGCGCTGGCGCTTCTCGGCGTCGGAGGCCTGCCGTCGGACATCCACCCCGAGGTGGCGATGCCGGGCGGGAGGTTCGGCCGGTCGCGGGAGGGTGTGCGTGTCCGCCAGGTCGAGGCCCTCGAGCCGACACGGTTCGGCGCAGGAATGGTTGCCGGCATGGTGCCGGCGTTAGCCCTCTCCCTGCCCGAGCTGCCGCGGGACAACGCCGTTGCCGTGCTCGACGACACGCTTCACCGGGGCCTGCTCACGGACGCCGGACTGTCCGCGGTGACAGCCCGGATGCGCGGCCGACGGGGGTCGGCCAAGGTGGCGGACTGGATCGGCCTGGTCGATCGTCGAGCCGAGTCGCCGCTCGAGTCGTTCGCGCGACTCGCCTGCGTCGACGGCGGAGTGCCGCCTGATGAGCTGCAGGTCGAGATCAGGGCATCGAGTGGACGGCTCATCGGTCGCGGTGACATGGGCTGGCGCCTCGACGGCAGCCGGTGGCTGATCGCGGAGATCGACGGTCGCGAGTTTCACGAGGCGCCGAACGCGCTCCTCCGGGACCGGGCGCGGCAGAACGCCCTGATGAACACGGGTCGCGTGGACCTCCTGCGCTTCACAGCAGCCGACATCCGGACCCCGAGCACGATCCCGACCACCGTCCGCGCCGCACTCGATCGCGCTCCGCGGCCGTGAGAACAACATCAGACCCGTCATGGAGGCAGATAGCGGGTCGGATGTTGTTCTCGCAGCCTGCGCGACCCGACCGCCCAGCAGCCGGGCAGGTCGAGGTGGTAGGACGGAGCGCATGACTTCGACGCCCTTTCACGATCTTGACCAGTACGTCGCCATCCCTCGGCTCGCGGGGCTCGTGCTCTCGCCGGACGGGACGCGGTTGGTGACCGCCGTCGCGACGCTGAACAGCAAGAAGACCAAGTTCGTGACGGCACTCTGGGAGGTCGACCCGAGCAACCAGGAGCCCGCGAGAAGGCTGACCCGCAGCGCGAAGGGTGAGTCCAGCGCGGCGTTCACTGCGCACGGCGACCTGCTGTTCACCAGCGCGCGGCCGGACCCCGACAGCGACAAGGACGACGACGACGCGGTCCCGGCGCTCTGGCTGCTGCCCAAGAACGGCGCCGAGGCCCGCGTGGTCGCGCACCGGGCCGCGGGTCTCGGTGGTGTGCACGTCGCCAAGGACGCCGACGTCGTGCTCGTCGGGTCGGACGTGCTGCCCAGCGCCACGGACGCCGAGACGGACGAGAAGCTGCGCAAGGCTCGCAAGGACAAGAAGGTCGCGGCGATCCTGCACGACTCCTACCCGGTCCGGTACTGGGACCACGACCTCGGCCCGGAGTCGCCGCACCTGTTCGTCGCGACCGTGTCCGACGACGTCGTCGCGCCCCTGGCGTCGAGCACGGACCCGAAGCTGACCCTGACGGACGTGACGCCGGGAGCGCGCTCGGCGCTGGTCGAGCAGGCCTCGGACATCAGCCCGGACGGCCGGACGGTGGTCACCGGGTGGCACCTGCCGCTCTCGCGCGGGGACATGCGGAGCCGCCTGGTCGCGATCGACGTGGCGTCGGGTGAGCAGCGGGTGCTCGTCGACGACCCGGAGGCTGACCTCGGGTCGCCGCGCGTCTCGCCCGACGGGCAGTGGGTGGTCTACAGCCGGGAGACGATCTCGACGCCGCACGCGGCCCCGCGCGTGACACTCGAGATCGTCGCGTTGACCGGCGGCGAGCCGCGCACGCTCGCGCCGACGTGGGACCGCTGGCCGCACGAGCCCGTCTGGCTGCCGGACAGCTCGGCGCTGCTCGTGCTCGCCGACGACGACGGCCGCGGACCGATCTTCCGGCTCGACCTGGCGACGGACGAGGTCACGCGGCTGACCAGCGACGACGCGACGTTCACGGACGTGAGCATCAGCCCGGACGGCACCACGGCGTACGCGCTGCGGACGTCGTACGAGGCGCCGAGCCACCCCGTGCGCATCGACCTGGCGACGAAGCAGACGACCGCGCTCAAGAGCCCGATCGCGACGCCCGAGCTGCCCGGCACGCTGACCGAGGTCGAGACGACGGACGACGACGGCCGCCGCGTGCGCGGGTGGCTGGCTCGACCGGAGGGATCGGACAAGGCTCCGCTGCTCCTGTGGATCCACGGCGGCCCGCTCGGCTCGTGGAACGCGTGGTCGTGGCGGTGGAACCCGTGGATCCTCGTCGCGCGCGGGTACGCGGTGCTGCTGCCGGACCCGGCGCTGTCGACGGGCTACGGCCAGCAGTTCGTCCAGGACGGCTGGGGTGCCTGGGGCGGCACGCCGTACACGGACCTGCTGGCGATCACGGACGCGGTGGAGCAGCGGGACGACATCGACGAGAGCCGCACAGCGGCCATGGGCGGCTCGTTCGGCGGCTACATGGCCAACTGGGTGGCCGGCCACACCGACCGCTTCCAGGCGATCGTCACGCACGCGAGCCTGTGGGCGCTGGACCAGTTCGGCCCGACGACGGACGCGGCGTTCTACTGGGGCCGCGAGATGACCGAGCAGATGGCTCTCGACAACTCACCGCACCTGCACGTCGACAAGATCGTCACGCCCATGCTCGTGATCCACGGCGACAAGGACTACCGCGTGCCCATCGGCGAGGGCCTGCGGCTCTGGTACGAGCTGCTGGCCAAGAGCGGGCTGCCCGCCGACGACGAGGGCAAGACGCCGCACCGGTTCCTCTACTTCCCGGACGAGAACCACTGGGTGCTGAGCCCCCAGCACGCGATCGTCTGGTACCAGGTGGTCGAGGCGTTCCTCGCCGAGCACGTGCTCACCCGGACGGGTGAGGATGGTCCGAATTATCCCGAGATCCTCGGGTAGCCGGTCCTCTCGACGTGCGGGTTCGCCCGGTCGGGACCAGACTCGCGGGTCGAAGCCGGGCGACCGACGCCCGGCACGACGGAAGGACCGGACATGGGTATCGGAGGCGGCATCGCCCTCATCGTCATCGGCGCGATCCTCTCGTTCGGCGTCCAGGACGCGGTCGACGGGGTCAACCTGGTCGTGATCGGCTACATCTGCATGGCTGCGGGCGTCATCGCACTGATCCTGGCGATCGTGCTCAACGCGCAGCGCAGCAACACGTCGCACACCGCGGTGGTCGAGCAGCGCACCACGCCGAACGCGGCGCCGGCTGCTGCGGCCCCCGTGGCGGTCCAGCCCGTCCAGCCCGTCCAGCAGGTGCCGGTCCAGCAGCAGCAGCCGCCGGCGGCCCCGCCCGCGGTCTGACGGACGACGACAGGACGCCCCCTCCCAGCGGAGGGGGCGTCCTCATGCCTGCAGCGGGCCGCGCACGATCGAGTCGCCGGAGTGCGAGGGGTTCCCGTCGAACTGCTCCTCGGACACGTCGACCACGGAGTACTGCGACAGGTCGAGGCCGTCGGGCAGGTCGAACCGCCCGGACGTCCCGTCCAGCGTGCCCAGGCTCACGAGCCCGCTGACGTCGGGCTTGAGGAGCCACACCTCGCGGAAGCCCTCGCCCGTGGGGGCGTCGTGGGTGAGGTCCACGACGAGCACGCGGCTCCCGTCGGCCGCCGTCTCGACCACCGCGGAACCCGACGCGTCCCAGCCGGGCAGAGGTTCGAGGGTCGCCGTGGCCACCACGTTCGTGGAGTCGTCGTGGTTGGCCACCCACCAGGCGCCCCCGCCGCCGACGACGAGCCCGGCCGCCGCCGCGGCGGCGACCCAGCGCCAGGGG
>NZ_JBFUMP010000038.1:0-20246 GCF_054049315.1 Cellulomonas sp. P5_E12
TGCTCGGGCCGCCGATGGACTGCGCGTTGGTCTCGGTCACCAGGAACGGCTCGCCGCGGCTGGAGAACATCGCGTCGCCCACCTGGAACAGCGCCCACGTGCCGTTGGTCGTCCAGTACTGCGGCGCGATGGCTGTGCTGGGGTGGGCGAGCCCGTCCTGCATGCGGTAGTAGGGGTTCCCACTCGTGACATCGAGGACGGAGGCGAGATCGTCGTCCTCGAGGGCCGGGCGCTCGTAGGAGATGCAGGTGGTGACGAACTGGTCCTCGCGCGCCAGGGCGCGGACCGCCCGGGCCTGCCAGTCGATCATCTCGGTGGTCAGCGACGCCTGGAACCGGCGCCACGCCAGGTCGTACTGCGGCTGCACGTTGCCGTCCGGGGTCCACAGGTCCGCCCACGTCGACAGCCGATGCGACCAGTACACCAGGCCCCACTCCCGGTTGAGGGTCTCGACGTCGCCGTACGTGTGCTCGAGGTGGTCGACGAACCGCTGGAACACCCCCCGGTTGTGCAGCAGGTGCAGGCCCGGCTCGTTGTCCACCTGGAACCCGACGACCGCCGGGTGGTCCCGGTAGCGCTCGACGATCTTGGTCAGGACGCGCTCGGCGTAGAACCGGAAGGCCGGGTGCGTGAAGTCGGCCTCCTGCCGGGCGCCCCAGCCCATCGGCTCGCCCGTCCGCAGCTCGCCGGCGACCTCGGGGTACCGGCGCACCAGCCACATCGGCAGCGCGTACGTCGGCGTGCCCAGCACGACGTCGATGCCGCGGGCCAGGGCCCCGTCCAGGACGGGCTCGAGCCAGTCGAGCTCGAACCTGCCCTCGTCGGGTTCCCACGTGGACCACACCGACTCACCGACGCGGATCACCGAGAACTTCGCCGCGGCCATCAGGTCGAGGTCACGCTCCAGGGTCTCCGGCTTGGGGTCGTCGCCCGGMCCCGCGTACTCGTAGTAGTACGCGGCGCCGAAACGCACTCCTTCGTGCTGCACAGCCATGGTGATATGTCTCCGTCGTGGTGGTGGTTCAGCCCTTGACTGCGCCGGACGCGAGCCCCGGGTCGAGCAGGTTGTCGCCGAGCGCGAAGGACTGGACGTGCTGGAACTCCAGCTGCGTCACATCGGGCTCGCCCTTGTCGGCCTGCATTGCGCTGCGCACCTTCTTCTCCTGGCCGGCATCGTCATTACCTCGTCGATGTCCGCCTGGTTCACGGCGTCCGTCGTGGCGTCGCCACTCGATGTCCGCAGGTGATCGTCGTCGTCGACATGCTCCACTCCCTCGTAGAACGTCTCGCGCGGTGCGTTCCGCGACTGATACGGGGCCTGTCGCACCGAATGGCCCGAACGGGCCCGTCGATGTGCCGCTATCGCCCGGGCGGCGGTGCGGACGTCGTCTCCCTGACGATGAGCTCGACCGGGACGATCTCGCTACGGTCCTGCAAGCGCGGATTCTCGATGGCATCGATCAGGAGACCGACGCCGAGGGTCGCCACGTGCGCGAGGTTCTGTCGCACGGTGGTCAGCGCCGTCGTGAGGTAGGACGCCTCGGGAATGTCGTCGAAGCCGACGACACTGACCTCTGCCGGGACGTTCCGGCCGGCCTCCGCGAGGGCCCGGAGCAGACCGAAAGCCATCTGGTCGTTGGCGACGAACACCGCCGTCATCGAGCGGTCAGCGGCCAGCTGCACGCCCAGGTCGTAGCCCGACTGTGCAGTCCAGTCTCCGTGCAGCGGGGCCGGGACCTCGGCGCCGGCCTCGGTGAGCGCGTCCCGCCAGCCCTGCTGCCGGAGTCCCGTCGAGCGCCAGCCGAACGGGCCACCCAGGTGGCGCACCGTGCGGTGACCGAGCGCCAGGAGGTGCGCCGTCGCGACCCGGGCGCCCGAGTACTGGTCCGCGTCCACGACGATCTCGTTGCTGGAGATCCCGTACGACCCCGACACGCTCAGGACTGGCAGCTCGCCCACCTCGCCGGGGGCCAGGTTGTACAGACCGACAGGCTCGTTCATCACGATGCCGTCGACGCCCTGATCCACGAGCTCCCCGAGCGCCCAGGCAATTCTCTCCGGCTCGTCCGCGGCGGTGCTGATGACCGACATCGCATAGCGGGCGCCCCGCACGGCGTGCTCGGCGGCCACCAGAAACGAGGAAGGTCCGAACTCGATCGGCCCGACCGAGAGGACCCCGATGGTCCGGCTCCGTCCGGGGTCGAGGTCGCGGGCGGTCCGGTTGGGTCGGTCGTCGAGCGTTGCGATCGCGTGGCGCACACGGCCGCGGACGTTGTCGCTCACAAGCGAGTCGCCGTTGACGGCCCGGGACACGGTCTTCGGCGAAACCCCGGCGGCACGGGCGACGTCCATCGCGACGACCGGGCGATCGGCACGCTTCGCACCGGGCCCGGCATTGGCGATGTCCCGACTCATGAAGCCCCATTCCGACGGAAAGGCGGTGTGGCTACGTAGCCACGTCCTTGTGCGTAGGTATCCAAACCGCCAAATAGATTCGTAKTCAAGGGACACGGATCACAGTTCGGTGACAGTGGGATTTGGACGACCTCGGATCCCGCGATCTTGGAACGGCTGGCCGGCGCGGGGAACACTGACGTACTCGACGAACACCCAGCGTCCGCGAGCGACTGGCGCCCGCTTCCGGCGTGGGAAGCGGGCGCCAGGTCTCCTGGTCCAGATCAGCTCTTGACCGGTCCTGAGGTGGCGGTCAGACCTGCCTTACCCGAGCTGAGCCGTCAGGACGCGCACGCCGCTCTCCCCGAAGACCAGGTAGAGGTCGTGCGTGCCGTTGACCGGTCGAAGCAGGTCGACGGTCTTGGAGACGTAGGCCGTCTCGGAGACGGGGATGTCGCCTGCTTGGTTTGTTCCCGGGATCACGTACTGCGTCGACCCGGTGTCCTCGAATGACGCCTGTGCGACCTTGGGACCGGTTGGGCTGTCCAACCGGACCTCGATGGTCGACGCCGCCTTGGCACCAGCGGTCAACGTGATCGTGTCAGCGTCGCTGAAGCTCACACCCTCGATGGCCGTCCAGGCACCCGGCGCTCGTGACATCACGGCGTAGTAGCCATTGACGACCTTGTCCGCGCGAAGCCCTTCCACGGTGGTCTGCTTCGAGGCCTCGCGGTACACGACGTCCGAGGCGTCGAAGCTGTGGTCGAAAACGTTGACCGGTGCGGTGAATGCGTCGGTGGCACCGAAGTTGACTCCGGGGACCTCGATCTTCGCCTTGACCTGGATCGCCTTGCTCGAGCCCCCTGCGAGGAAGTCGTACCTGCCGGCCTCGACACTGAGCTTGTTTGCGTTGGTGTCCCAGAGCGCTAGCTTGTCGGCGTCGAAGGTCATCGTCACCTTCTGCGTCGCGCCTGCTGGGATCGTGGCCTTGGCGAAGGACACCAGCGCCTGCTTCGGGGCCGCGGCTCCATACGCAGCCTTCGGGTTGGTCGCATACAGCTGGACGACCTCGGCGCTGGCTACCGGTCCGGTGTTCTTGACGTCGACTGTGGCCGTGTAGGAGTTCGGGCCGGCAGCTCGCACCGTGAGGTTCTTGTACTTGAACTGTGTGAACGACAGTCCGTAACCGAACTCGTAGGTGACGGGTGCGTCGGTGTACATGTACGTGAGCTTTGTCTCGACCGGGTCCGCGCTGGTCATGTCGACCGTGAACCTGGGGTCGAGCCCGTCGAGTCCGAGGATTGCGTCGCGACCCTCAGGGATCGAGTAGCTGTCCAGCTTGGGCAGGGCGTCCATGCTCGCGTACCAGGACTGTGTCAGGCGTCCTGAGGGTGCGAAGTCACCCCCGAGGAGCTGGCCGAGTGCGTAGTTTCCGTACTGGCCGTTGTAGGGCGCGTACACGATTCCCGCGACGTTCTCGTTCTTCTGAACGTCGTCGACGATGACCGGCGTTGCCGAGGAGACGACCACGATCGTCTTTCCGGGGTAGGCGTTGGCCACGTTCTCGATGAGCCGGTACTGGCTGGAGCCGAGGTGCAGGTCCGAGCGGTCGGCCCCCTCACCCGCGCTGTTCCGCGCTGCAGTGCCGACGACCACGACGGCGTAGCTGCTCCCGTTCTGGTCCCGGAACTGCACCGCCTTCGAACCGGCCTGCTGCACGGTCTCCTGGGCGAACTTGGTGGCGTCGGTGTTGAGTGCTGCAGCGTTCGCCGCGGTGCCGAACACGGGCGTGACACCGAGCTGATGAGTTACCGGGTCCACCGTCAGGTAGCGGCCGTTCGTGTAGTACCGCGTCTCGAAACCTCCACCGAACGACTCGGTGTAGCTGTCGACGACGAACGACACGGTGCCGTCGGCGTTCAGCTGCGGCCGAATGCGGTTCGRCAGCGTGGTCGAGCTGGTGCCGAGAGCCTGGGTGCCTCCGACGTTCACGCCGAGGGGGTTGGCGATGAACTGCAGCCACTGGCCGTTGGTCGAGGACCGGTAGCCGAAGGCGCCCTGCCCCCAGTCGAATGCTTCGAAGGTCGTGGCGGCTGTGACGTCAGCACCATTGGCGAACACCAACGGGGCCGCGGACGTGTCCTGGGTCAGGTACTGCCCCGTGGCGACGGACTTCAGGGCGACGACGTCGCCGTCGCTCGCTGTCGCAACGCTCGGGCCGAAGACCGCGCTGATCCCCTGGGCCGGGGTCAGGCCGGAGTTCGGCAGCACGGGCGTCTGGCCCACGGCGTACACCGTCTTGAACCGCGTGTCCGAGAACGGCCCCACGACGGCCAGCTTGGCATCCTTGCTCAGGGGCAGGATGTTGTGGTCGTTCTTGAGAAGGACGAGGCTCTCCTGGGACGCCTGCAGGGCCACCTGCTGGTGCGCCGGCAGCGTCGAGTTGAGTGGTGTCGTGCTCGCCGCGGACTTGCCGAGGAACGGGTAGAACTTCGGGTAGCCGTTGGCGTCGCGCTCGTTGAAGAGCCCCATGCGGACCAACGGAAGAACCTGGGTCTTGGCTACGCGGTAGATGTCGGCCGTCGTGACGCCGTAGGTTCCGTTGGCGACCTGCTGGAGCAGTGCGGCGTTCAGCGGGCTCACACCGCCCGCGTTGACCGCGATGCTTCCGGCGTTGGCGATCGCCATCAGGGCGGTCGCGGTGTCGGGGCTCGGCGTGTACCGCACGTCGAAGCCGTTGCTGTACGCGTTGTCGGTGTACAGCTCCCGCTCCGCGCCGTTGTCGGGCGTCGTGTACAAGCCACCGTCCGCACCCCAGGGCGACAGGTGCTCCGCCTCGGCGATCAGTGGGGAGACGATGTTCGGGATTCCGTTGGTCCGGCCATAGGTCGTCAGCATCGACCCGATCGCACCGCTCTCGATGCTCTTGTGGGACGGGAGGGACCAGTACTCGCTCAGCGCACGGGAGCTGATGTTGTTGCTTCCGGGGCGACGGAACCACTGCGCGGCGTAGCCGGTGTAGTGCTTGGTGTCGATCATGGCCTTGGTCCAGAAGCCCTCGGCGTTGCTCGGCTCGTCGATGCCGGAGATGCCGCGGGAGATCTCGTCGATCATGTCGGACGCCAACCGGGGGTCCTCGCCGAAGCCCTCATCGAGACGACCGCTGAGCGGGTTTGCTCGGATGTCCTGGAGGGCCGCGCTGATCATCGGGTTGAAGTCGCTGATGCTGCTGAGGTAATTGTCCTGATACAGGCCCTCGTCGCCTATGACCGTCCCGATCTGCCGGACGAGGTCCTCGTTCCAGGTCTGGCCCATTCCCGACTGGCTCGGGAAGTCGGTCGAGATACCCTGCGTGCCCTCGGCAAAGCGCGAGCCACCGGGAACGACCTTGCCGACGTTCGGGCCGGACACGATGGTGAAGTTCCCGCGCTGCCCATGCGCATAACGGACGGCTCCTTCGATCCCGACATAGGCCATGAGCGTGTCGAGATATGCGTCGAGATGGACGGGCTGGCCGTCGAAGACCGGCATCCCGTCGTAGGTACCGCCGACCTGGGTCGCGAAGGTCACGGGGTCGGCCGCCATCGCCGGCGCGGCCGCCGGGAGAGCTAGCGCAGCCGAGAGCACGAGCCCCACGGCTAGAGGGCGGATAGGTCGCCTGGCGGCGGCCGAAGTCGACTTGTCAGTGAGCATGCCGGTACGTCCTTGTCCGGGTAGTGGGCAGCGTGACGGGGCGTTCGTCGGGAGGTCGGCGTTCCCTCGGTGGGTCGGTGCCGATCAGCCAACGTGTCGCCTCGACGCCTTGTGAATACGGCCAAACTCGTGCGGATCGAGCATGTCTACGTAGCCAAGGCATGACAAGTCCCGTTACCATTTCGTTACGCTCGCGCCCGTGCAACCATTCAGGCGGCCGGTCCCCCGTCATGTATACGTAGACCGTGGCTGCCCGATCGGGTCGATCGAGTCGCTCGACACGCAGTCCGGGGCGGGCGGCTTCAACGAACATCTCGGGCAGGAGACGACGGGTGTCTATTGACTCCTCGGCGCAAGGCATGCGCGGTGCGGATCACAAGGCGATCCCCACACGCCGAGTCTCGGGCACCGACGTCGCCCGAGCCGCGGGAGTATCGCAGCGGACGGTCTCGCGCGTTGTCACAGACGATCCGCGGGTGAGCCCAGACGCTCGCCGGCGCGTCCGCGAGGCGATCGAGTCCCTGGGGTACCGGCCCAACAGCGCCGCTCGATCGGTGCGGCTGGGCAAGACTCGAACGATTGGGCTGCTCACCGTCGGGAGCGCCGCCTACGGCCCCGCCTCGCTCACCATCGCGACCGAGCGGGCGGTCAGCGATGCGGGATACGGGTTCCGGCTGGTCAACACGGTCGATGTGGACACCGAATCGGTGGAGAACGGGCTGTCGTCACTCCTCGATCAGGGCGTCGACGCGCTTGTAGTCAATGAACCGACGTCCACCTTTCGCTCGAGGCGCCACGGCCTCGCGGTCCCGGTGCTCAGCTTGTCGGGGCCGCTGAATCTGGCCGAGGTCGAACTCGTGGTCGACAGCGACGAAGCGGGCGGGATCTCGGACGCGGTCCACCACTTGCTCGCACTTGGGCACGCGACGGTGCACCACATCGGTGGCCCCAACGAGTGGCCTTCGTCAGTGCGTCGCCGAGAGGCCTGGCGCATGGCATTGAGACGCGCCGGGCGCGACATCCCAGATGTTCCCGAGGGCGATTGGTCGCCGGCATCGGGGTATGAAGTTGGCCGTGCCCTTGCAGCGCGGGGTGATGTCACTGCGGTCTTCGCCGCGAACGACCACATGGCGTTCGGTCTGATCCGAGCCCTGCAGGAAGCCGGCAGGCGCGTTCCAGAGGACGTCAGCATCGTCGGATTCGACGACGTACCCGAGTCGGCATTCATGCCACGAGCGCTCACGACCGTGCGTCAGGATCTCACTGCCGCGGCGGTTCGCGGCGTTGAGCTGCTCATGGAGGTGCTCGATGGGCGGCGGAATGAAGGCACCGTCGAGAAGGTGCCTACTCATCTCGTGATCCGTGAGACCACGGGCCCACCGCGCGCCCGCCCCGAGCACGACGCGCGTTGAGACACTCTGGGCCTTGCATCACGGGTCAACTCACGCCTCCACGCGAGCATCGCGGGCGCGCGGCGAACGCTCAGAGCAGGGAAACGATCGCGAACGCGAGGAGGCCTCCCACGACGGCGGGCTTGATACCGACCCGGTCGCTCAGTGCCCCGAGACGGGCTCAAGGATGACCTCGGCAAGGTCGTAGACCGCGAGGACGGCTCCGAATGTCGCAGCGTCAGCCCGAGGTCGCCGGTCTGCGTCCCCAGGGCGGCGGCCAGCCCGTGCGCGCCGAACGCGTCGTGAAGCCCGCGAGGTAGAGCGGAGCGACCGCCGCAACCGGGAGGGCGCGACTCGGAGCGGTCGACGCGCTCACGCCCGCGAGACTACCCAGCCACGTCGTCCCCCGGGCTCCACGAGCCAAGGTCAAGGTTCGAATGTGTGGCTGCTCACCAGCCGCGTCGGGCCCGCACACGCGGGAGTCAACGTCCGGCGAGCGTCGCGGCGTCCTGCGACGCGCACCGCGCACGTCCGGGGGCTATCGCACGTTCGACCAGCACGACCTCGACCGGCGGTACGGCTCAGGACCCCGGGCTCGCTCGGCGCTCCAGGGCTTCGATGACGGTCTCGGCGATGTCGATGTCGTAGAGCCTCTCGACGCTCTGGAACCCGCCGGGACTCTCCGGGTTGATCTCCACCACCTTGCTACCGATCACGTCGATGCCCACGAGGAACAAGCCGTCGGCGACGAGCTTGTCGCCGATCGCCTCGACGATGCCGAGCTCGGCCTCACCGACCTCGAGAGGCACCGACCGACCGCCGGTGCTGATGTTGGCGCGCGGGTCGTTGCCGGTGGGCACGCGTCGGAAGGCGGCCGGCCTGCCGTCGCGCTCGAGGATGCGGCCCTCCAGCAGGAAGATGCGGGCATCGCCTTCCTGGGCTCCGTCGATGAACTCCTGGACGATGGCGTAGCCGTCCTGCAGGACCGCCTCCGTCATCTGTGCGAGGTTGGTCTCTCCCGGGCCCTCGATCATGAAGACGTTGCGGCCCTTGGCCCCGTACAGCGGTTTGACGACGCAGTGGCCGACTTCGGCGACGAACCGCTCGATCGCCTCCGGATCTCGTGTCACCAGCGACCGCGGTCGGACCTTCTCGGGGAACTCCTCCAGGTAGAGCTTGCTGGTCGCTCGTTGGAGGGTGCTCGGGTCGTTGACCACCGTCACACCTCGGGCCGCGAGCACCTGCCCGAACACCACGCCCATCGGGCTGGCCCACGGGCGCGCCTGCAGGTCGTCGATCGACTCGTTGCGCAGGACGAGCGCATCCAGGTCGTCCATGACGATCCGCTCGGCGTCGCGCGCCTTGATCCCCTCCATGAAGGAGGCGAGGGTGTCGTCGCTCTTCCACCTCGCGGCGCGAGCCCTGGCCGCGAGCAGCCCGTCGCTGCTGCCGAGCTCGAGGTCCCCGACGCCGACGTACCAGGTCTCGTGCCCGCCCCTGGATGCGGCCCTGGCGAGTCGGGTGGTCGTGTACTCGTCCACCTCGGTGTCGACGTCGTTGACGAGAAATGCGAGCCTCATGCCGCGACGTCTCCCTCGTAGAGGTCGGTGACCGTCGCGCCCGCGCGCAGCCTCTCCAGACGCTCTTGTGCACCGGGCATGTCCAGCCAGCGTGGCCGGACCCACGGCGCGTGGAGCACCTCGCGGTCGAGCAGGTCCTGCACCAGGGGAATGTGGTCCAACGCGAGCTTGCCGACGAGCAGGACGTCGAGGCGGCTGCCCTCGGCGAGGGCGTCGAGGATGCGCGTGATCCCGCGCAGGTAGATCGCGTCCTTCACCCAACCGCCCCCGACGACGACCCGGATAGCGATGGACCACGCGGTCCGCGCGGGTATGTGGTGGTCGGCCCGCAGCGACTCGAAGATGTCCAGGAAGCCGGCGCCGTCGAGCAGCTTGCCGACCGCGACCACTCGCGCCGCGAGCACGCGCAGCCGCCGCGGGTCCAACCCGCCGGTGAGGTACTCGGCGAGCACGGCGAGGCCCTCCTGGGTCTCGTCGTAGCCGGGCAGGCCGATGGTCAGCAGCGTCAGTGGCTGCCGGGCACCGTTCTGGTAGGTCACCACGTGGGTGCCGACCTCGTGGTGCAGCAACGCCTCGACCCGGTCGGCCCGGATGGCGGCGGACTCCGGGATGAGCAGGCGGCCGAACGACACCATCAGCTCGGAGATGTCGTCCCGCACCTCGACGCGGACGGGGAAGTCCGGGTACACAGCGCGGTAGCGCTCGAACTCCGCACGGGCCGCGTCGGCGAACGCCCCGGCCGTGACGGTCCGGGTGCTGGGCGCCTGCGGGGGGATGGTCTCGAGCAGTTCCTCCGCCACCGCGGCCAGCGGCGGGGCGACCGTTCCGTAGAGCTGGAGTGACCCGTAGAGGAACCGTGACGTGTCGCGGTCCTCCAACGCGGTGATCTGCCGGGCGATCTCGTCTCTCTTCGCCCGGAAGAGCGTGTGCAGCGCCGGGTCGTCCACCTTCTCGACCTCGAGGTCGTACAGGTCGCGCTGCGTCAGGTCCGGGTCGAAGTCCAACGGCCGCAGCCGCAGCGTGGGAGCCGTGCCGAAGTCACTGCGTTCGAAGTCCGCCCACGCCTCCGCCGCGTTGAGTGGCGTGACGTTGACGAGCAGGTTCACGCGGCGCTCGATCTCGGTGAGCCGGGCGTCGACGTCGAGTGCGGGCGCCAGCTGCGCGGTCGGCGATGACATCTCACGAACATACGATGTGGGCCCGACCCTCGCACGGGCCGAGCTCCTTCGTGCCGCAGACCGCTATGACGGTGAAGCCTGGCACGTCTGGCGGACTCCGCGGACGCCAACGGTGTACGCCAACCAGCATGGCTCAATCTTCTCGGACGACAACGACGCCCAGTGCTGGGACGTCCGCCCCCGCCTCGTGACGTCGGTCGGCCACGAGGTCATGCCCGGAGACGTGCAGGGGCATGTCCGTGCTGGTGTGGTTGACCGCGAACAGCCAGCTACCGGTGGCGCTCCTCCGACGGACAACCTCCAAGCCACCGGGCGACGGGACGAGGGGTGACACGCCGGACGCCGCGAGCACGCGACCGAGCAGGTCGGCGAGGGACGGGCCGTCGAGGCGGGTCGACAGGTACCACGCGGCACCGCCCGACCGCGTGTCTCGGCGCGTGACCGCAGGACCGCCCGCCGACGGCCCGTCGAGATAGGTCGCCAGCGCCTCAGCGCCCGTCAACGTCATCCGCTCGGTCCAGACCTCCCCGGTACTCCCGTCGCTCAGCGTCGTCGTGCCATGGGCAGCCAGCGGCGCGAACTCCTCCACGCGGATGCCGAGCAGGTCCCGGAACGCCCCGGGGTAGCCGCCCAGCAGCACGCTGTCCTGCTCGTCGACGATGCCGGAGAAGTACGTGACGAGCACCTGGCCGCCGCGAGCCACGACGGCCGACAGCCGGTCGGACGAGTCCGCGGGCGCGAGGTAGAGCGTCGGCACCAGGATGACGTCGTAGCCGTCGAGCGACGACGTCGCGGGCACCACGTCGACCGCGACGCCCGCGTCGAGGAGCGCGCCGTGCATGCGCTGGGCGAGGTCGAGGTAGCGCAGGTCGACGGTGGGGCGAGCCTCCAGCTCGGCCGCCCACCACGCCTGGGTGTCCCACAGCAGGGCCACGCGAGCCCGCTCGACCTCGCTCCCCCGCACCTCGGCGAGCCGGCCCAGGGTCGCCCCGAGCTCGACGACGTCCCGGAACAGCTGCGAGTCGCGCCCGGAGTGCGGAACCATCCCGGAGTGGTACTTCTCGGCGCCCGCCCGGGACTGCCGCCACTGGAAGAAGAGCACCCCGTCGGCGCCGCGGGCGACGTGCTGCAGCGAGTTGCGCAGCATCTGCCCGGGCTCCTTGGCGATGTTGCGCGGCTGCCAGTTGACCGCACTCGTGGAGTGCTCCATGAGGATCCACGGGTGGCCCCCGGCGAGCCCGCGGACGCGGTCTGCGCTGAAGGCGAGATCGGCCCACCCCCGAGGGTCCTCGCCCCAGAGGTAGTGGTCGTTCGAGACGATGTCGAGGAGCGGTGTCGTGGTCGTGTAGTCGATCTTCTGGAACCCGCTGATGACCATGTAGTTCGTCGTCACCGGCAGGTGGGGCGTGACCTCGCGCAGCACGGCGGCCTCGGCCTCCAGGTGCGCGACGAACTGGTCGGAGGAGAATCGCTCGAAGTCGAGACGCTGCCCCGGGTTGGGGAACGCGGTGGTGCGCCGCGGCGGCAGGATCTGCTCGAAGGACGAGTACCGCTGACCCCAGAACGCGGTGCCCCACGCCAGGTTGAGCGCGTCGACGTCTGCGTACCGGGCTCGCAACCACTCGCGGAACGCTGCGGCGGACACGTCGCAGTAGCAGCGGCCGTTGTGGCCGCCCAACTCGTTGGAGACGTGCCACATCTTCACCGCGGGGTGGTGGCCGTACCGCTCGGCGATCACGCGCGCGATGTGGGTGGCGTGCGCGCGGATCACCGGGGACGAGACGCACCACGACTCGCGGCTGCCGTGCGTGAACCGCAGGCCGTCGGCACCGACGGGCAGCATCTCCGGGTGCTTCAGGTGCAGCCACACGGGCGGCGCCGCGCTCGGGGTCGCCAGGTCCACCCCTATTCCGGCCTCGTGCAGCAGATCGAGGATCCGGTCCAGCCAGCCGAAGTCGAACCGTCCCTCGGCGGGCTCCAGCTGACCCCACGAGAAGATCCCTACGCTGACCAGCGTCACGCCGGCTTCCTGCATCAGCGCGATGTCCTGCGGCCAGACCTCCTCCGGCCACTGCTCCGGGTTGTAGTCCGCCCCGAACGCGATCCCCTCGGTGGGCCACGGGCCCGTCCAGCGCGGGCTCACCGGGTCACCGCCACGAGGACGTCCCACGCGGCGAGCGTGACGGTGTCGCCCGCGGTGAACCGAACCGGGGCCGGCGAGGGCCCGTGCGGCGCCGCGAGAACGTCGAAGTCAGTCAGAACAGCTACCACGGTGGCCTCCCAGGACCAGTTGTGCACGACGTGCACGCGCACGCCATCGAGTCGGGTATCCACACGAATCCCTGCGCTGGAGCGCCGGGGCGACGGGCTCCTGCGGCTATGCGACGAAATGATGCGTCCCCCCGTCGACCTGCTCCACCCGGCCGTTGGGGAGCACGACCTCGGTCGGGATGCCCTCGGGCACGGTGACGTCGAGGTCGAACTGTGTCGCAGTCTGCGTCCAGTGCACGGCGATGCGGCCGACTGGTGAGTCATAGGCAGCGGTCACGTAGTCGATTCCCGGGCCCGGGACCGGGTGGATGCGGATTGCCCGGTAGCCGGGAGCGGCCGGACGGATGCCGGCGACCGCCTGGTAGATCCAATCGGCGACCGCCCCGAGCGCGTAGTGGTTGAAGCTGGTCATCTCACCAGCGTTGATGCTTCCGTCCGGAAGCATCGAGTCCCACCGTTCCCAGATCGTGGTTGCTCCCATGGTCACCGGATAGAGCCACGACGGGCACTCCTTCTCGAGGAGCAGGCGGTACGCGTCTTCGACGTGACCTGTCTCGGACAACGCCCACGTCACGAACGGAGTGCCGGCGAACCCGGTAGTGATGCCGTACCCGGTCGCGCGGACGATCTCTGCCAGCCGAGCAGCCGCAGCGCTCCGCTGGGGCTCGTCGAGGAGACCGAAGGTGATCGCCAGTGCGTAGACCGTCGCACAGTCCGAGACGACCCGACCGTCGTGGACGTAGTGGGCGTTGAACGCGGTCCGCGTCCGGGCCGCGAGCTCGCTCCATCGGGCCGCCTCGTCCGCGTGGCCGAGGATCGCCGCAGCCTCTGCAGTGAACGACGCGCTGCGAAACAGGCACGCGGTCGCCACGACCCTCTTGTCGGCCTTCGCGTCGGCCGGTGCGTCCGGCGGTGCGTCGGGGTCGAGCCAGTCGCCGAACTGGAACCCGGTGTCCCATAGTCCGGTCGGGGACAGCCTTGCCTCGACGGACTCCAGGTGCATCGCCATACCGGGGTAGTGCGCGCGGAGCCGGTCGACGTCGCCGAAGGCGTTCCAGAGAGCCTGCGGGACCCAGACGGCGGCATCGCCCCAGACGGCGGTCGGAGTTCCACCGAACTCGATGTCGAGCCTGGACAGGTCGCCGAGCTTCATCACGTCGGGAACGACGAACGGGACGATCTGTCCCGGTGCGTGCGCCGTCTCCTCGGCGAGGTCGAGGAGCCACTTGTGCAGGAAGTCGGCGGTGTCGAACTGGAACGACGCCGACGCCGCGTAGGCCGCGATGTCACCCGTCCACCCGAGTCGCTCGTCGCGCTGCGGGCAATCGGTGGGCACGTCCAGAAAGTTGCCCTTCTGGCCCCACACGGAGTTCTGCACCAGTCGGTCCAGGAGCGGGTCGGAACAGCTGAACTCGCTCGTAGGCCGCATGTCGGAGTGCACGACGACCGCCTCGAGGTCGTCCGCCGTGAGCGCGCCGGGCCAGCCCGTGACCTCGGCGTAGCGGAACCCGTGGAACGTGAAGGTCGGCTCGAAGGTGTCGACGCCACCGGAGAGCAGGAAGGTGTCGGTGGCGCGGGCGTCGCGCAGCGGGCGGGTACCGAGCTCTCCGTCTTCCAGGACCTCGGCGTGCCGAACGACGACCTCGGAGCCTTCCGGGCCGCTGGCCGTGACACGGAGCCAGCCGACGAGGTTCTGCCCGAAGTCGACGAGCGTGCGACCGGACGGTGACTGCCAGATCTGCTTCGGGCGCAGCACCTCGTGCCGGGTGATCAGCGGAGCGACCTGTGCGACGAGCGCCGCGCGGTCGAAAGGCACCTCGTGCACTGCCACAGCCTGGCCGCTGCCTCGGAGCCGAGCATCGATGCGTTGTCCGCCGTACAGCGAGTTCTCGGTGGTTGCCGAGGTACGGGCCGTCCAGCTCTGGGACGTCGCGACGGTCTGTGAGGAGTCGTCGTCGAAGGCGATCTCCAGGACGGCGCAGAGGCCGATGCGCTCTCCGTAGTTGGCATTGGCACCGCTGAAGCCCAGGTCGCCCCGGTACCACCCGTTGCCCAGCTCGACCTCGATCGCCACGTCGCGAGGTCCGGCGGCGACGAGGCGCGTGACGTCGTACTCCTGGTACTGGAGCCGCCACTCGTACGCGGTCCAGCCTGGGTTGAGCACCGACGTGGTCACCGGACCGCCGTTCACGTACGCCTCGTACACCCCGTGCGCGGTCGCGACGAACCTCGCCGACCGGACCGACGACGGTTCACGATCGAGCGGCACGGTGATGCCGAACGTGACGGCAGCCGTACGGCTCGCATCGCCGGAGATCATGACGGCGCCGGAGAGGAGGTCGCTCGCACTGCTTCGGAAGGGGGCGGTCTGGTGAGACAACGATGGCTCCTTTGCCGACATCGGATCACGTCACGCGACTCACGCCAGGGACGACGTGCCGGCGCTTGTGAATCGGTTCATATCATCGACTATCGACCCGCTGCAGATCGGCTTACCCGAGGCAGGTCACCCGATCGGCTACCGCCACGGCTTGGAGCATCGGTTCAGGACCGAGGCACGCTCGCCACAGGCGCTCACCGCCCTCGACCGTCGGCCCCGGGAGACAGCGAGCGTCGCTCCTCCCCCAGACGTCCCCGCGACCGTGCCCGGTCTCGAGATTCGAATTCCTGGCACCGCATGGGATTCGAATCCCTCGAACAAGGACCAGGGCAGACTCACGAGCCTCACCACCGTCATAGCTCTGTGTGGGCGGCACCCGGCGGTGGGTCCACTCGCGGCATCCTCAGATGCTCGCCGAGGAGCGCACAGGCTAGGTGACCGAGGGAGGCCACCGACGCCGATGCTGCTCAACGCACCCGCAGCACCTGGCCCAGCCGCTCGCGTCGGCGGGCGGACGACTCTACGGCGACCACGACCAGGACGGCTGCGCCGACGAGCACGACCGGCACCACCGTCCACCACGGCAGCACGACCCCGGGATCACCCGCCTGCCCCGTGACGAGCCGCAACGCGAGCGGCGCCACTAGCGCACCGACCAGGACCATGCCGAGCAGGACACCTCCCGCCGCGGCCACCAGGATCGACGGCAGCAGCTCTCCGGCCGCGACCCGCGTCGTGTCCCGGTGGCGCAGCCCGAGCACCCGCGCCGTGGCGAGCGACGTGGCACGCCCCGGGGCGGAGGCCGCTGCGGCCATGACCACGATGATCGTCGCGTACCCGGCGCACAGCGCTGCGACCAGGGCGAGCAGAGCCAGCAGCCCGTCGGCGAGCGGGTCGGACCGGCGATCCGTCAGCCACCGTGCGCGAGTCAGCACGTCCCCCCGGACCGCCGACGCAGCCGCGTCAGCCAGTGCGGGGGCGTCCGGGCCGACCGCCCACACGGTGTCCGGACCCACCTCCTGCTGCTCCGCGGCCGCCCGCTCGGAGCCGGTCCGCTCGGCTCGCGCGGCGGCGAGCGCCGTGACGACGGCGGCCAGCGCCGCGCGGTCCACGACGACGGTCGGACCGGCCGGCGTCCCGTCGGCCAGCTGCGTCGGGAGCGCGGGGACTTCGCCCACGGGCTGCAGCTCGATCGTCACGTTGCCCCAGCGCAGCAACGGCCGGGTGCCCAGCAGGGGCTCGGGGACAAGCGCGGGCAGCGGTCCGAGGGCGGCGCCGGAGGCGTCGGCCAGCACCGCGAACGCCCGAGAGGTACCGAACGGCGTGCTCGCGAGCAGCTCCCCGTAAGGCCCCGGGTCGACAGCGAGCACCCGCACGGCGTCGACGCCCCGCACGTCGAAGAGCTCGCTGCGGTCCTGCACCCGGCCGACGGCGACGGCGTCGACGCCGTCGGCGGCCGCCAGTCTGTCCGCCACGTCCTGCAGCGACGCGGCGGGCAACGTTGTGCGCACCACGACATCGGCCCCCACCGTGTCCCACGAACCCTCCGCCTGACCGGCGCGCGCGGTGCTGGCCAGCGCGCCGCACAGCGCGACGAGCGTCGTGACCACGACGAGAGCGACGAACGGGAGCACGGCCCCCGTGGCACCGGCGCGCGCGACCGACAGGAGCAGGGGCGCCTTGCGCGACCTGCGGGCGACGGCCAGCGCACCGCTCAGCAGCACCGGCACCGCCCGCCACAGCAGCAGCGCGCCGGCCGCCGCGACGAGCACCGGCGCCGCCGCGAGCGCCAGGTCCGCCGGGCCGGAGATCGACACGACACCCCGTCGACGCAGCGCGACCAGGGCAGCGGCCGCGAGCACGAGCAGCGCGGCCTCGACCGACACCCGCCGCACCGTGCGCACGCGCTGCGCGAGGCGCCGGTGGTGCCGGTCCGTCGGGACCCGGCGGGCGTCGCTGCGTGCAGCCTTCACCGTCGCGAACGCGGGGGGCGCGACGATGCCGACCACCACGACGACGACCCAGGGCAACGACACCGCGCCCGGCGCAGCGAGCTGGCCGAGCCCGAGGCCCAACCCGGCCCCCACGCCGACGACCACCGCCGCCTCGGCGGCGGCCCCCGCGKCGATGCCGGGGAGGGAGGCTCCGCGGGCGCGCACCGTGCGCAGTGCCGCTGCCCGGCGGCGCGCGAGGAGGTCGGCCCCGACCAGGAGCACCAGCGCGGTGCCCCACCCCAGCCCGGCGAGCACCACCGTGGCCTGCGACCACGTCGCTGCCACGCGTGCACGCGCCTGCGTGAGCACGAGGTCGAGCCGAGACGTGACCCTCGCGTCGGGCCCGGGAGCCAGCACCAGCTCCGGCGACGCCTCCAGCGCGGCGATCTGCGTGGCCAGGGCGCCGGATCCCGCATAGTCCAGCGCCTGGGGCTCCACCACGAACCGGAACCTGCGGGTCACCCCGTCCGGCTCCAGCGCGGCGCGGGCTCCGGGCAGCGACGCCGCGGACAGCAGCCCACCCACCACGGTCGTCGGCGAGTTGCTCTGCCCCACCACCCGCGGCCGCAGGATCTCCGGCCGCGCCGTCCACACGAGGTCTGTCGGGTCCGTCGCCTCGAACACGCCGGTGACGAGCACGGGGACGACCGTGCGGTCGGCCATCAGGGCCCGGAAGGTGTCACCGGCACCGACGCCGAGGACCCGAGCGACCTCGTCGGACAGCGCGAGCTGCACGGCACCGTCCGGCCCGGCCCGGTCGGGCGCGCTGCCCGCGAGCCAGGAGACTGACGGCTCCTGCCCCGCCCACAGGTAGCTCATCCACAGGACGCCTCCCGTCGGCAGCCCGGGCGTGCTGACCGTCAGATCGATGCTGGTCGCGTCGGCGACGGGAGGCCCCAGAACGGGTTGCAGCGACGGCGGCAGGGCGCTCTCGATCCCGCGCGCTGCATCGTCGACGCCCACCCGTGTGTTCTCGGGACCGACCGTCGGGTCCGACGCGCCGGCACCGTACATGCTGGTGACGACGAGGTCGGCGGCCGGATCGGCGGCCGCCACGGCGGCCCGGACGGCGGTGTCGGCACGGTCGCTCAGTAACCGGGTGACTGCGTCGGTGACACCGACCGTGAGCGCCACGACGAGCACGGTGACGGCCAGCGGCCACAGGTCGGCCCGGGTCCGTCGCCAGGCCGCCCTCATGCTCCCGGCTCCATCCGCAGCCGGGCGATCGTCGAACGACGCACCGCACGGGCGGCCAGGGGGACGACCACGGCGGCGCACCCGAGGAGCAGCAGGAGGACCGTCGCCACCTGCGCCTGCCACGGCCAGCTCACCGCCACGGCCGGCACGGGCCGCAGTCCCTGGCCGGAGACCGTCAGGAGAGGGCCGATGGTCCAGCACGCGAGAGCGCCCAGGAGGGCGCCGGCGAGCACCGGCAACCCGATGAGCACGGCCTGCTCGGCGAGCACGGACCTGAGCACCGAGCGCCGCAACGCGCCCAGGCCGCGTAGGCGGGCCACGTCGACCTCGCGCGCCTCGAGAGACGTCGTGGTGTGCAGCGCGGTCCCGACGAGCATGAGCACGACGGCGGCGACCACCAGCAGGGCGGCCGCGGCCCGCTGCGCCGCACGCAGGGGACCCTCCTCGCACTCCCGCGCCACGGCGGTGCGGTCGGTCACCGGACCGATCCCCTCGGCCTCGAGCGTCGCGGCGGCGTACGCGGGCACGGTGCCGCCGACCCACCATGCGTCGGTCACGGTGTCGAGGTTCCCCTGGCTGAGCGTGGCGCGGGACAACGTGTCCACGTCGGCCAGCAGCGCCGCCGCGCGGGGTTGCGAGGGGACATAGGCGGCGATGCCGTCGACCTTCGCGTGCACCGGGGTCAGACCGAGGGAGACGTCCACGCCGTCGCCGACCGCGAGCCCCAGCTGGTCCGCGAGCCGTGCCGAGACCACCACGGGAACGTCGTCGACGGGCTCGAACGCGAGCGCCGTCAGGGTGCCCTCGGACCAGAGCAGTCCCGGCAGGTAGGCGGTGCCGTCTAGCGTCAGGCGCGCACCCTCGGGCGCGTAGGTGGCCGCGATGCGGTCGAGGGCTGCCACGACGTAGTCGCTGCCCGGCGGCCGCGCTGGGGACCACGTGCCGCCGGGCGCCAGGGTCGCGCCGGGGAGCGTCACGTCGAGGACGAACGCGGCCTCGCTCGGCAGGTCGGGGTCGTCGGAGTCGCCTGCTGCCGAGAGCCGGGTGTCCACGGCCACGACCCGGACGTCGGGCGGTACGACCACGGCGAGGTCGTGCGGGACGCCGTCCAGCGGAACCTCTCCCGCGGGCAGCGCGGCGCGCCCACCGTCGCTGTCCTGCACCACGAGGCTGAGCGTGGCCGTCATCGGGATGTCGTCCGCGACCTGACCCGTCACCACCAGCGCGGCGCTCGTGCCGGACAGCTTGATGCCCCCGACAGGACCCGCCGGTGCCAGGCCCGCCGTGACGTCTGCCCAGCCACCGGACGGCAGCCTGCCGCGCAGCAGCCCGTCGGCGTCGCGCGTGTCGACCGCGACGAGCTGCACGGCCGCGTCGCCGCCCTGCGCCCGCGAGCCGAGCGTCACGGGCCGGCTCGTGACCGGGCTGACCCGACCGTTCGTGGCCGCGCGTAACGCCGAGCCCGCGCCGAGGGCGTCGARCTGCGCKGGCACTGACAGGTCCGTGCCGACCGTGGCGGCGGCCTGGTCGCGCTGGGACTGCGCCCACGTCGCAGCGAAGCCGATGCCGAACGTCGCGCACGCCATCGCCAGCACCACGAGGAACGCCGCGGCGGCACCCTGCGGGCGACGCGCCACCCCCCAGGCGGCGAGCGGCAAGGTCAGCGAGCGCGACGACGCGGCGCGCGCCTCGGCGCTCCGGGCGAGCAGCGGGAGCGGGCGCAGGACGAGGGCCGCGCCCGCTGTCAGGCACAGCGCCGGCGCGACGACGAGCACCGGGTCCACCGTGGCGCCGCCCGTCACGAGGTGGGCGCGCAGCTGCAGGTAGGCGAGCCCCGCCAGAGCGAGCAGCAGCAGGTCCGCGCCGGAGCGGGCCACCACGCCGACCCGGTCCTCGCGGGTGCCTCGCGACGTCCCCGTGCGCAGCCAGGGCAGCACGAGCAGACCGCCGAGCACGACCGTGACGACAGCGACGCTCACGACGAGCGGCAGCAGACCGCCCTCGGGGACGGCCTCGGGATCCAGGCCGACGGCGCCTGCCAGCACCTCGTACAGCGCGAGGGCCAGCACCGTCGCGGGGAGGATCGCCAGGAACGCGAGGGCGCCCCCCTCGACGGCGGCCTGGCCGACCAGGCGCGCCCGCCCCGTCCCGCGCGCGGTGAGCAGCGC
>NZ_JBFUMP010000039.1:0-18181 GCF_054049315.1 Cellulomonas sp. P5_E12
GCCGCCATCGACGGCGCGAGGCCGGGCTCGGTGAGCACGCGCCGCAGCGCGTCGCGGATCGCGGCCGGGTCGCGGCGCGGCACCAGGATCCCCGCGCCCCCGGAGAGCAGCTCCACGGCGTGCGGGAACGCCGTGGAGACCACCGGCTTGCCCGCGACCACCGCTTCGGTCAGCACGCCCGACGTCACCTGGTCCGGCGAGTCGTACGGGAGGAGCACCACGTCCGCCGCGCGCACGATGCGCTGCAGCGTCGGGACGTCGAGGTACCGCGCGTCGAACTGCACCCTGCTGGCGAGGTCCAGCCGGTCGACCAGTCGTTCGAGCCGCCGGCGGTACGCCTCGCCGTCCCGTTCGAGGACCTTCGGGTGGGTCTGACCGACGATCCGGTAGGTCGGTCGCGGGCGCAGGTCGCCGAGCCCGGCGAGCGCCTCCAGCGCCCACTCGATGCCCTTGCCCTCGCCCAGCAGCCCCCAGGTCAGGATCGTGGGCGACGTGCGGGCCGGGGTGATCGTCTCGTCGTGCCCCCGGTCGTCCCGCGCGCCGTGCGCGATGACGACGACGGACGCGGGGTCCACGCCCCAGCCGGCGACGAGCCGCTGGCGCCCGGCCTCCGTCATCGTCACGGTGACCGACGACGCGGCCACGACCCGCGCGAGCACCTCGTGCTGGTGCGGCGTCGGGTGGGCCAGGACGGTGTGCAGGACGGTGATGACGGGGACGCGCACGCGCGCCAGGACGTCGAGGACGTCCTCGCCGTCGGCTCCGCCGAAGATGCCGTACTCGTGCTGGACCAGCGCGACGTCGCACGCGTTGAGCGCCGCCGCCGCGGCCCGCGCGCCGTCCGGTGCCCCGGTCACCAGCTGGTGGGACACCAAGGGCATCGGGGGCTGAAGCCTGTCGACGACGCGGACCACCGAGACGTCGGCGCCGGTGTCGACCAGGTGCGTGGCGAGCGCCGCCGAGAAGGTGGCCAGGCCGCACTGCGTGGGGGGAAAGGTGCTGAGGATGCCGAATCTGATGGCCATGGAGGCCCTTCGCGCTGGTGATGCTTCGCAGCGGAGTGCGCTACCGACCTCGGGCGGGGCCTGATCGACATCCCCGGGCGTCCTGGCCCGCCGGTCACGTCTCGGCCGGGCCTGGCACCGCCTCGCTAGGATACCAGTCGCGGTCGGCCCCCTTCCGGGACCTTCGATCGCCCCAGCCGTGGAGGCACCCCGTCAAGATCGCCGTGCTCGCCTCGATCGCCCACCGCACGCCGCCCCGCTCGTACGGGCCCTGGGAGCAGGTGGCCTCGACCCTGGCGGAGGGGCTGGTCGCCCGCGGGCACGAGGTCACGCTCTTCGCCACGGCCGACTCGCAGACGCGTGCGCGCCTGCACGCCGAGGCGCCGACGGGGTACGAGGAAGACCCGACGATCGACGTCAAGGTGTGCGAGTCGCTGCACATCGCGGCGGTGTTCGAGCGGGCGGCGCAGTTCGACGTGATCTCCAACCAGTTCGACTTCCTCCCGCTGACCTACAGCCGGCTCGTCGCGACGCCGGTGGTGACCACCGTCCACGGCTTCTCGTCGGAGAGGATCGTGCGGGTCTACCGCGCCTACGACGACGTCGCGCACTACGTGTCGATCAGCGACTCGGACCGTCACCCGGACCTCACCTACGCGGCGACCATCCACCACGGGCTCGACCTGGCGCAGTTCTCCCCCGGCCCGGGCGACGGCGGCTACCTCCTGTTCCTCGGCCGCATCCACCCCGACAAGGGCACCCACCTGGCGATCGGCGTCGCCCGCCGGGCCGGGATGCCGCTCGTCGTCGCCGGCGTGGTGCACGACGAGCCGTACTTCCGCTCGCTCGTCGAGCCCCACGTCGACGGGGACCGCGTGCGGTTCGTGGGGTCGGTCGGGCCCGTCGAGCGGGACGCGCTGCTCGGGGGGGCGGCGGCCCTGCTGCACCTGATCGACTTCGAGGAGCCCTTCGGGCTGTCGGTGGTGGAGGCGCTGGCCGCCGGGACACCCGTGATCGCCACCCCTCGGGGCTCGATGCCCGAGCTGGTCCGCGACGGGGTCACCGGCTTTCTCGTGCGCGACGCCGACCACGCCGTCGCCGCCATCGAGCGGCTGTCGACGATCGACCGGGCCGCCTGCCGCCGCGACGCCGAGACCCGCTTCAGCGCCGATCGCATGGTCGACGAGTACGAGGCGCTCTTCGGGCGGGTCGCGGCATCGAGTCGGTGACATCAGCGACGGGCGGGCGAGCCTCCGGAGACGCACACTGGGAGTGGCGCCGACCCGGCGCCGCGACGGTAGGCACGGCAAGACGAAGGAACACGTCATGACTCGCGAAGACGACACCGCGTTCGAGACCACCGAGGCGGCGAAGATCAAGGCCGACGGACTTCCTGGAGGGGTCGACGAGGTCGACCTGACCAGCGACGCGGAGAAGATCGAAGCCGACGGCCTCCGCGGCCCCGACGTCCCGGACGTGCACACGACCGAGGCCGAGAAGATCGAGGCCGACGGGGTCCGCGGGACGACCACCCAGACCTGGCACCACACCACCGAGGCAGAGCAGATCGAGTCGGACGACCTTCGCTGACCCCAGCGGCACCGTCCCGACGGCCCGGCATGATGGCGGCAGGGCAACCGGGAGGCCGATCGTGGACGTGCACCTCATCACCGACGACGACGGGGTGCGCGAGTGCGCCGTCGACGACCTCCCCGAGCTGCTCACGGGGCGGCACGGCATCGTCTGGGTCGACATCCCGCAGTGGTCGCCTCAGGCCGCCGAAGTCCTGACCACCGTGTTCGGGATGCACCCCCTCGCCGTGCACGACTGCGAGGTGCGCAACCGGCTGCCCAAGCTGCACGCCTACCCGAGCTCGCTTTTCCTCGTGCTGCACGCTCCCGAGCGCGGCGTCGGCGGACACGTCCACCACGTCGAGCTCGACCGGCTGATCGGCCCCCGCTTCCTGGTCACCGTGCACGGGCCGGTCAACCCCGCGGTCGCCCCCGACGTCCCCCTGCGCGACACCCGCGAGGTCCTCGAACGCATCCGGTCCGGCCGACTGAGGCCGCGCACCTCTTTCGACATCTCGCACGCCATCGTCTCGGCGCTCACGCGGCGCATGGAGAAGTTCGTCGAGGAGCTCACGGCCGACGTCTGGGAGCTCGAGCGGCGGGTCACCGACGGTGCGTACGACAACCCCGAGAAGTTCCTCGACCAGATGTTCCGGACGAGGCACGGCCTCCTGGCGGTGAAGACCATCGCCGCGCAGACCGCCGAGATCTACCGCCGCCTCGTGGGCCTCCCCCGCGCCGTGCCCGAGGAGAGCCGGCACCTCGTCTCAGACCTGGTCAACCAGTTCGACCGCATCGCGGGCCTGGCCGGCGAGGAGAAGGAGTACCTGCAGGGCGTCATCGAGTTCTACCGGACGCGCACCGAGACGAAGATGACCATCGCCGCCGAACGGCTCGCCGTGATCGCCGTGGTCACCCTGCCGATCACCGCCCTGGCGTCCGTCCTCGGCATGAACATGATCGTGAACAGCCACACCGTCCCGATCCCGTTGACCATCGCGCTCACCGTCATGGTCGCGATGTCCGCGGGCCTCCTGTGGTGGGCGAAGCGCCAAGGCTGGTGGTGAGCCGGCGTCAACGCGCCCGTCACCCGGCGGGGGTGTCAATGTCACTCGAAGCGGCTACCGTGCCCGGGGCACCGCAACCCGGTGCAGAACCGACAGCACGGGAGGACTCCGGCATGGGTATCAACGTCCTGCAGCACGGCAGAGGCAGGCTGGGCCTGAGGGCGGGCACGGTGGCGGCAGCCACGGTCCTCGTCGTCACCCTGGCCACACCGGCGATGGCCGGCAACGGGCACGGAAACGGCTCGAACGACTTCGAGCTGACCGTCATGGGAACCACGGACCTGCACGGCAACGCCCTGAACTGGGACTACTTCAAGAACGCGGAGTACGACGACAGCGCCCACAACGACGTGGGCCTGGCCAAGGTGTCGACGCTGGTGAACCAGGTCCGCGCGGACCGCGGGGACTCGAATACGCTCCTCATCGACGCGGGCGACACGATCCAGGGCACCTCGCTGGCCTACTACTTCGCCAAGATCCAGCCGATCTCGAACACGGTCGAGCACCCGATGGCGGCCGCCATGAACGCGATCGGCTACGACGCCGCCGCGGTGGGCAACCACGAGTTCAACTACGGCATCCCGTACCTGCGCACGTTCGAGAGCCAGCTCGACTTCCCGCTGCTCGCCGCGAACGCGCTCGACGACGGCACCGGCCAGCCGGCGTTCAAGCCCTACGTCATCAAGACCGTCAAGCCGGCCCACGGCAAGCCGATCCAGGTGGGCATCCTCGGCCTGACCAACCCCGGCATCGCGATCTGGGACAAGGCCAACGTCGAGGGCAAGATGCACTTCGACGGGCTGGTCGAGCAGGCCAAGCGGTACGTGCCGGAGATGAAGAGCAAGGGTGCCGACGTCGTCATCGTCGCCGCGCACTCGGGCGCCGACACCTCCTCGTCGTACGGCGACACGCTGCCGTTCCCCGAGAACGCCTCGACCCTGGTGGCGCAGCAGGTGCCCGGCATCGACGCGATCCTCGTCGGCCACGCGCACCAGGAGATCGCGTCCCGGACCGTCACCAACGTGGCCACCGGCAAGCCGGTCGTGCTGTCGGAGCCGCTGAAGTGGGGTGAGCGGCTGTCGGTGTTCGACATCGACCTGTCCTTCGCCAGCGGCCGCTGGACCGTGCAGTCGGTGGGCGCCAAGGTGCTCAACTCGAACACGGTCGCCGAGGACCCGAAGATCGTCAGCCTGCTCCAGGCGGACCACGAGAAGGTCGTCGACTACGTCAACGGCGTCATCGGCACGTCGACCGAGGCCATGTCGGCCGCGACGGCGCGCTACGAGGACACGGCGGCGCTCGACTTCATCAACTACGTCCAGGCCGGGGCGGTGAAGGCCGAGCTCACGGGCGCCGACGCCGCGCTGCCGGTGCTGTCCATCGCGGCACCGTTCAACAAGGACGCCGCCATCCCGCAGGGCGACGTCTCGGTGCGCGACATCGCCGGGCTGTACATCTACGACAACACGCTCCTGGGCATCAAGCTCACGGGCGCTCAGGTGAAGGCCTACCTGGAGAAGTCGGCGGAGTACTTCAAGGCGGCACCGACCCCCGGCACCTATGCGGCCGCAGCGCTCACCAACGCGGTGACGCCGACCGCGCCGACCGGGACGCCGGACTACAACTACGACGTCATGGGCGGGCTCGACCAGCCGCTGACCTACGACATCGACCTGGCGCAGCCCGTCGGCAGCCGGATCACCGGCCTCGCCTACGGCGGCGTCCCGGTCACCGACACCCAGGTGTTCGTCGTCGCGATCAACAACTACCGGCAGTCGGGTGGTGGCAACTTCCCGGGCGTGGTCGGCGCCCCGGTCGTCTACAACCGGCAGGTGGAGATCCGGCAGCTGCTCATCGACTGGGTGAGCGCCAACCAGGTGGTGGACCCGACGGTGTTCTCGTCGACCAACCCCGACTGGCAGCTGACGTCCGGCGGCACGCCGCTGACCGTCACGCCGTAGCACCACGCGCACGGGCGCCGCGCTCCCKGGAGCGCGGCGCCCGTGTTGTCTCAGGCGGCGTTCCGGCTCGAGAACACCGCCGCGCGGCCGGCCTCGAGACGGGCGATCGGCACGCGGAACGGCGAGCAGGACACGTAGTCCAGCCCCACGTCGTGGAAGAAGTGGATCGACTCGGGGTCTCCCCCGTGCTCGCCGCAGACCCCCAGGTGCAGCCCGGGCTTGGTCGCACGCCCGCCCTCGACCCCGGCCCGCACCAGCGCGCCGACGCCGTCCGCGTCGAGCGTCTCGAACGGGGAGATCGTCAGCACCCCGTTCTGCAGGTAGTCGGCGAAGAACGCCCGCTCGACGTCGTCGCGCGAGAACCCCCACGTGGTCTGCGTGAGGTCGTTGGTGCCGAACGAGAAGAAGTCGGCCTCCTCGGCGATGCGGTGCGCGGTCAGGGCCGCCCGCGGCAGCTCGATCATGCAACCGATCGGGACGTCGAGCGGGATGCCCGACGCCTCCGCGACCTCGGCCAGCACGCGCTCGGCCTCCTCGCGCACCAGCTGCAGCTCCCGGACGGAGCCGACGAGGGGCACCATGATCTCCGGCCGCGGGTCGAGCCCGGCCTGGCGCAGCTGCACGGTCGCCTCGGCGATCGCCCGCACCTGCAGGGCGAACAGGCCCGGCAGCGTCAGCCCGAGGCGGACGCCGCGCAGCCCCAGCATCGGGTTCTGCTCGTGCATCCGGCGGACGGCGGCGAGGAGCGCCACCTCCTGCGGGTCGGGCTCCGCGGCCACGGCCACCCGCACCGCCAGCTCCGTGAGGTCGGGCAGGAACTCGTGCAGCGGCGGGTCGATGAGCCGGATGGTCGTCGGCAACCCGTCCATCGCCTCGAGCAGGCCGGCGAAGTCGTCGCGCTGCATCGGGAGCAGCGCGTCGAGCGCCGCCTGCCGGGCGTCGTCGGTGTCCGCCAGCACGAGGCGCTCGATGTACTGGCGCCGCTCGCCCAGGAACTGGTGCTCGGTGCGGCACAGCCCGACCCCCTGGGCACCCCGGTCCCGCGCGCGCCGGGCGTCGAGGGCCGTGTCGGCGTTGGTGCGCACCTGCAGCCGGCGCACCGAGTCGGCGTGGCGCAGCACGCGGTCGACCGAGGTTACGAGCGCGCGGGCCTCCGGGTCCCGCGCCGCGGCGAGGCCGGCGTCGAGACCGTCCGAGACGTAGACCATGACCGGCGAGTCGACCACCGGTACCTCGCCCCGGAACACCTCGCCCGTGGCGCCGTCGATCGCGATGGTGTCCCCCGCTCGCAGCACCTGGTCGCGGACGCGCACCTCGCCGCGCGCCTGGTCCACGGACAGCTCCTCGGCGCCGACGACCGCGCACGTGCCCATGCCGCGGGCGACCACCGCGGCGTGCGACGTCTTGCCGCCGCGCGCCGTCAGCACGCCGTCGGCGACGATCATGCCCTGCAGGTCGTCCGGGTTGGTCTCCCGCCGGACCAGGATCACGTGGGCGCCCGCGGCGGTCCGCTCGAGGGCCTGAGCGTTGTCCAGGACGATCTCGCCGACCGCGGCCCCCGGCGAGGCGGGCATCCCGCGGGTCAGCAGCTGCTCCGCCGTGCTCGCGTCGCCCGCGTCGAACTGCGGGAACAGCAGCTGGCTCAGCTTGTCGCCGGTGCACCGCGTGATCGCCTCGTCCATCGTGATGAGGCTCTCGTCGACCAGCTCGGTGGCGATCCGGAACGCGGCGGCGGCCGTCCGCTTGCCCACCCGGGTCTGCAGCAGCCAGAGCTTGCCGCGCTCGATGGTGAACTCGATGTCGCACAGGTCGCGGAAGTGGGTCTCGAGGCGCCGCATCGCGTGGAGCAGCGCGTCGTACGACGCCGGGTCCAGCAGCGCCAGCTCCGCGAGGGGCAGCGTGTTGCGGATGCCGGCGACCACGTCCTCGCCCTGCGCGTTGGGCAGGTAGTCGCCGTAGACGCCCGTCTCACCCGTCGAGGGATCCCGCGTGAAGCAGACGCCCGTGCCGGACGTCTCGCCGAGGTTGCCGAACACCATGCTCACCACGTTGACGGCGGTCCCGAGGTCGTGCGGGATGCGCTCGCGGCGCCGGTAGAGCCGCGCGCGGTCCGTGTTCCACGAGTCGAGGACGGCCTCGATGGCCAGGTCGAGCTGCTCGCGCGGGTGCTGGGGGAACTCGCGGCCCGTCCGATCGACGACGATCTCCTTGAACGTCTGCACGAGCACGCGCAGGTCCTGCGCCGACAGGTCCACGTCGCTGGCCGCGCCCACCGCCGCCTTGCGCTCGTCGAGCGCCGCCGCGAACAGCTCGCCGTCGATCCCCAGGACCGTCTTGCCAAACATCTGGATCAGGCGCCGGTAGGAGTCCCAGGCGAACCGTTCGTCGCCCGAGAACTCGGTCAGCCCCTTCACGGACGCGTCGTTGAGCCCGATGTTGAG
Organism: Cellulomonas sp. P5_E12; assembly: GCF_054049315.1. Lineage (NCBI taxonomy): Bacteria > Bacillati > Actinomycetota > Actinomycetes > Micrococcales > Cellulomonadaceae > Cellulomonas > Cellulomonas sp. P5_E12. Next base: position 8,045 of record NZ_JBFUMP010000039.1, read on the forward strand.
GACCGTCTCCATCATCCCCGGCATGGAGAACTTGGCCCCGGACCGGACGGAGACCAGCAGCGGCTCGTGGAAGTCCCCCAGCCGCCGTCCGAGCGTGTCCTCGATCTCCCGGACGGCCAGCGTCACCTCGACCCGGAGCTCGGGCGGGACGTGCCCGTCCCGCATGTAGGCGCGGCACGCCTCGGTGGTGATGGTGAACCCCGGCGGGACGGGCAGGTCGAGGTTGGTCATCTCCGCGAGGTTGGCGCCCTTGCCGCCCAGCAGGTCCTTCTGGTCCTTGTCGCCGTCGCGGAACCGGGAGACGTAGCGGGCCATGGGGCACTCCTGTCGTCGGATGCGGGGATTTCCCACTTCCTCCAGCATCCGGCGACTATGGGGACGAATTCAACGGTGTGCGGTCGACAAGATCCGGACTTCTTGCCCTACTGTCAACGCCATGACGACGAGCTCCCCCCGCCCCGTCATCGACCTGCCCGCCGATCCTCGGGGGTCCACGGCGACGGGCAGCCAGCTGCTCATGCTCGGCCGCCGCATCCGGCACGCACGGACGGAGCGCGGGCTGACGCTCGACGAGCTCGGTCGGCAGGTGGGCAGCACGGCGAGCCAGCTGTCCCTCGTCGAGAACGGCCGACGCGAACCGCGCCTGAGCCTGCTGCAGTCCCTCGCATCGGCGCTGGGCACGACGACCACCGACCTTCTGGACACCGCGCCGCCGTCGCGTCGCGCCGCCCTCGAGATCGAGCTCGACCGGTCCCAGGGCTCCGGCGCCTACGCCGCGCTCGGCCTGCCGACCGTCCGCCCGGCCAAGAACCTGCCGACGGAGGCGCTCGAGGCGCTCGTGGGTCTGCACCGCGAGTTGGCCCGCCGCGAGGACGCCGCCATCGCGACCCCTCAGGAGGCGCGCCGGGCGACCACCGCGCTGCGGCTCTGGATGCGCGAGCGCAACAACCACCTCCCGGAGATCGAGGAGGCCGCCGAGGACCTCGTGCGGCGCGCCGGCTACACGACGGGCGCCCTCACGCACAGCGCGGTCGCCCAGATGGCTGAGGACCTCGGGTTCTCGCTGCTCCACGTCGACGACCTGCCGCACTCGACGCGCACGGTCACCGACCTCGCCAACGGCCGCATCTACCTGCCGCCGGCGTCGATCCCCGGCGGCCACGGCCTGCGCTCACTCGCGCTGCAGGCGATCGCCCACCGGGTGCTCGCGCACTCCACGCCGCGCAGCTACGCCGACTTCCTGCGCCAGCGGGTGGAGATCACCTACTTCGCGGCCGCGTGCCTGATGCCGCGTACGGCGGCGGTCGCGCACCTCGAGGGGGCCAAGCGGCGCAAGGAGCTGGCGGTCGAGGACTTCCGCGACGCGTTCGGCGTCACGCACGAGGCCGCCGCGCAGCGCCTCACCAACCTGCTCACCGAGCACCTCGACATTCGCCTGCACTTTCTGCGCGTCGCCGACGACGGCACGCTGTTCAAGGGCTACGAGAACGACTCCGTCCGCTTCCCCATGGACGGCACGGGCGCGATCGAGGGCCAGGTGGTGTGCCGCGAGTGGGCAGCGCGGTCGGCGTTCACGCGACGGAACAGGGCCACGGAGTACTACCAGTACACCGACACCCCCGAGGGCACGTTCTGGTGCACCACCCAGACCGGGTCGACCTCGGCCGGCGGCTTCTCCATCACGGTGGGCGTGCCGTTCTCCGCGGCCAAGTGGTTCCGCGGCCGGGACACCTCGACCCGGCGCGAGTCGCGCTGCCCCGACCCGTCGTGCTGCCGGCAGGCGGACCCGGCGCTCGCCGCGCGGTGGGCCCCGCACGCCTGGCCGAGCGCCGCGGTGCACGCCCACGTGCTCTCCCCGCTGCCCACCGGGTCGTTCCCCGGTGTCGAGGACGCCGAGGTGTACGCGTTCCTGGAACGGCACGCCGTGGGTCACGCACCTGCCTCGACGGGTGCACAGTGACTTCATGGCCGAGATCCGGGTGTTCGTGCTGGACGACCACGAGGTGGTGCGCCAAGGGCTGCAGCGCCTGATCGACGCCGACCCCGACATGACGGTGGTCGGCGAGGCGGCCACCGCGCACGAGGCCCTCGCCCGGGTCCCGCACGCCGACGCCGACGTCGCGCTCCTCGACGTGCGGCTGCCCGACGGCAGCGGTGTCGAGGTCTGCCGGGAGCTGGCCTCGTCGGCCCCACGGGTCCGCTGCCTCATGCTCACGTCGTACGAGGACGACGAGGCGCTCCTCGCCGCGATCACCGCCGGCGCGGCCGGCTACGTGCTCAAGGAGATCCGCGGGCCCCAGCTCCTCGACTCGATCCGGCTCGTCGCCGCCGGGCGGGACCTGCTCGATCCCGCCACCACCGGTCGCGTCCTCGAACGACTGCGCGAGTCACACCGGCACGACGCCCGGCTCGACCTGCTCACCGCGCAGGAGAGCGCCGTGCTCGACCTCATCGGTGAGGGGCTGACGAACCGCGAGATCGCCGACCGCATGTTCCTGGCGGAGAAGACCGTGAAGAACTACATCTCGAGCCTGCTGGCGAAGCTCGAGGTGCGAGGACGGACGCAGGCGGCGCTGTTCATCGCTGAGCAGCACCGCCTGCACCCGGAGCCCACGGGCCTCAGTGAGCCGTCGCCCGGAGCTGACCGGGGTCGGTCGGACGCAGGCCCAGCAGCAGGCCGGTGAGGCCGACGCCCCAGGCCCGCGCCCGGTCGAGCTCGCCGTCGCGCAACGGTCCCTTGATCCCCGTGACCCAGAAGCTCTCGGCCTCCGCCGCCACCTGGAACCCGGCGCGGCTCAGCACCCGCCAGGCGCCGACCGCAGCTGAGCCGGGCACGTGCGGGCTGTGGATCCGCGTGTCGAACGTGGCGGCGTGAACCGGCCGGTCGGGCGCCTCGAGCGACGAGAGCCACTCGCGCACGCCGATCGTCGCGTCGGCAGCCGTCGCGCCGGCCTGCACCTGCGCATCGGCCCGCGTGGCCGGCCTGCTCATGCCGAAGGCCTGCGTCGGCGCGCCGACCACCAAGAGCTCGAGCTCCGGCGGCAGCCGCAGCGGTGCCGCCCCGACCTCGAGGAGCGCGACGTCCGGAATCCGGCTGAACATCCCCTCCCACACGGCCTGCGCCACCCGACCCGTGTTCCCGAACGACGACTCGTACACCACCAGTGCCCGCATCGTCCCCACCTCCTCGTGCGTCTCGTCCGTTGTGTCTGTCTCTGTGGCTCCAGCATTCGTCGGCACAGACGTGCTGCCCAGGGCCGAAGGGCCCTGGTGCGCCGTGGGTACGCGCGGCGCACCTATGCTCCGTGCATGCGGCCGGACGGGAGGACCACGGAGCACGACGACCGGCTCGAGGAGCTGCTGGGCGCGCTCGTGTCCGTGTCCGAGGAGCTCGACATCGCGACGGTGCTCGAGCGGCTCGTCGCGGCCGGGTGCCGGCTGACGGGCGCCCGCTACGGCGCCCTCGGCGTGCTCGGCGAGCACGGCGGGCTGCAGGAGTTCGTGCACCAGGGCATCGATCAGGAGACGGCCCGGCTGATCGGTCACCTGCCGGAGGGCAAGGGGGTCCTCGGGCACGTCGTGACCAGCCCGCACCCGCTGCGCCTGCACGACCTCGCGGACCACCCCTCGTCGGTCGGCTTCCCCGCGCACCACCCCCCGATGCACACGTTCCTCGGGGTCCCGGTGCGCGCCCGAGGAGCGGTGTTCGGCAACCTCTACCTGACCGACAAGGTGGACGCCGAGGGCGCGAGCGTCGACTTCACGGCGCGTGACGAGCAGGTCGCCGTCGCCCTGGCCGCGACCGCCGGCGTGGCGCTCGGTCACGCGCGCGCCTACCGCCAGGCGCGGGACCACGAGCTGTGGCTCGAGACGGCGGCGGCCACCACGGCAGTGCTCACCGGTGGTCTGCCGGCGGACGAGGCCGTGCAGGCGGTGCTCACCCTCGTGCGCGAGCGCGCGCAGGCAGCGACGTCGACCCTGTACGGGCTCGCCGACGATCTGCCGCCGGCCCTCGCGGGGGACCTCACGGGCCGGTCGCCGGCCCTGCGCCGGGCCGACGGCACCGATGTCGACCAGCCCGGGCCGACCTGGGTGCTCACACTCCCCCTGCGCAGCGGCGAGCGCTGGGTGGGTGGGCTGGCGATCTTCTGGCCGGAGGCGGGGTCGTCCGGCCCGCAGCTGGACCTGCCCAGCCTCGTGGGCTTCGGCGAGCAGCTGGCGCTCGCCCTCGACGTGGCGGACGCGCAGGCCGACCGCGCGCGGCTCGCCGTGCTGGAGGAGCGCGAGCGGATCGCCCGAGACCTGCACGACATGGTCATCCAGCGGCTGTTCGCCATCGGGCTCGACGTGCAGGGCGCCGCCCAGGACGCCGTGCGCCCCGAGGTCGCACGACGGCTGGAGGGCGCGGTCGACGACCTCGACGAGACCATCAAGGACGTGCGCACGACCATCTTCCGGCTCGGCGCCCGGGGCGGCGCCACCGGCACGGGCCTGCGACACCGCATCGACGCCGAGGTGGTGAACGCGCGCCAGGGCTTGGGCTTCCTGCCGCGCCTGCGCACCGACGGCGTCACCGCGACCGTCCCGGACGACATCGCCGAGGATGCCGTCGCCGTGGTCCGCGAGGCCCTGGCCAACGTCGCGCGGCACGCCCACGCCCACGAGGTGGTCGTCCGCATCGAGGTCGGGCTCGACCTGCTGGTCGAGGTGCAGGACGACGGCGTCGGGATGCCGACCGTCGCCGCCCGCAGCGGTCTGGCGAACCTCGAGCAGCGCGCGACCCGCCGCGGCGGGGCGCTCCGCGTGGTCGCGCTGGACCAGGGCGGCACCCACCTCCAGTGGTCGGTGCCGCTGGGCTGAGCCCGCCGCGCGCGCTCCGCTCAGCCCTGGTCGTGCACCACGAGCACCGGGCCGGTGGCCTCCCGCACGACCGCGCTGCTGATCGAGCCGAGCAGCATGCCGCGGAAGCCTCCGAGGCCGCGCGATCCGACGACCAGCAGGGCGGCGCCACGTCCGAGGCCGACGAGGGCGTCGGCAGGGTGCTCGTCCACGAGGTCCAGCCGGACGTCCAGGCCGGCGTTCTCCTCCCGGAGCGTGTCGGCCACCACCCGGGCGGCCTTGTGGGTCGGGTCGCTCTCGTCGCTGGTCGCCAGCGGCGGCACGCTGCCGGTGCCGAACGGGTCCGGGATCGTCGGGCGGGCGTGCACGACGACGAGCGGCCGTCCACGCATCCACGCCTCGTGCKCCGCGACGTGCGCGGCGGCCAGCGAGGCCGACGACCCGTCGACCCCGACGACGACGGGCGCGTCCGGCTGCAGGGGGTGTCCGGCGTCGGCACGGATCACGGCGACGGCGCAGCGCGCGTGGGCGGCGAGGTGCGAGCCCGTGGCCCCGGTCCGGGATCGGCCGTACCGGGGGCGTGCACCGACGACGAGCAGCTGGGCGTCCGTGCTCAGCTGACGCAGGGCCGGGACGACCTTGCCCCGGAGCACCCGGACCCGGACCGTCACACCGGGGTGGAGCTCGCGGACGCGCACGCGCTGCTCCGTGAGGTACTCCTCGACCTCGGCGCCGAGGTCCACTCTGTCGATGACGGGGTACCAGCTCCACGCCATCGCCTGCCAGTCGTCGTCGACCACCCGGGCGAGCACGACGTCGGCGCCTCGCCGCACCGCTTCCGCGACGCCCCACTCCAGGGTGTGCGCACTGTGGGGTGAGCCGTCGAGGGCTACGACCACCGGTCCGTCGGTACGCATGAGATGCCTCCTCGCTCCTCGCGCGTGGCTCGGCGTCCGCCGGTCCGCACCCCTCCAGCGTCGACCGAGGGCGGCCCGACGTCCCGGGACCTCGGTCCCTGATCGGCGCGGCCCACGCGGGACCTTCGGCCCTGGGTACAACGGCCCGGGCGGAGCAGCGTGGCGCCAACGGAGCCCGACCAACCCGGTCCCGATCGCGGGACCTTGCACGGAGGAGAGAATCGCCATGGCCACCATCCATCCCGAGACCACGACATCGACGCACCCGGCCGTGCTGGTCGAGGACGACGTCGTCACGACCGCGACGGGCCGCCGCTGGCTCGCCGTCACGAGGCTCGCCACGGGCTTCATCTTCCTGTGGGCGTTCCTCGACAAGGCGTTCGGGCTGCACTACAGCACCGGCGCCGCCGTGGCGGAGGGAGACCCGAGCCTCGCCTGGATCAACGGGGGCGCCCCGAGCCAGGGCTTCATGCAGTTCGGCGCCATCGGCCCGTTCAAGGACACCTTCGCCTCGATGGCGAGCGTCGGGACCGACTGGCTCTTCATGCTCTGCATGCTCGGAGTCGGTGTCGCCGTCATGCTCGGCATCGGCCTGCGGGTCTCCGCTGTCGCGGGATCGCTCACCATGGCCCTCATGTGGATCGCCGAATGGCCCCTCCTGCAGGGCTCGAACAACCCGCTGGTCGACTACCACATCATCTACGCGCTCGCACTGATCCTGTGCGCGACCCTCCTCGCCGGAGACACCTGGGGCCTCGGCCGCCGGTGGGCGCGGATCCCCGTGGTGCAGCGGTTCGGCTGGCTGCGCTGACGGGACGACACGATCAGAGCGGCGTCTCGCCTACGAGCCGCCGCTCTGACACGATCTGCGGGTGGTGGACACTGACCCCGGATGGACCGAGAGCACACTCGACGTGGAAGGCCACAAGGTCTTCTACAGACTGAGCCCCGCCGTGCCGGGCGCCCTGCCGATCGTGCACGTGCACGGGTTCGGCATCTCGGGCACCTACCTGATGCCGACGGCCCGCCTGCTCGCCGAGCGGGCCACCAACGTGGTGCCGGACCTGCCGGGTTACGGCAAGAGCGAACGATGGGGCTACACGCTCGGCATTCCCGCGCTGGCGGTCGCCCTCCTGAAGATGCTCGACGACTTCGGGCTGGAGAAGGTCGTCCTGGTGGGCAACTCGATGGGGTGCCCGGTGAGCCTCGAGCTGGCGCACGCCGCGCCGGACCGGGTGGATCGGCTCGTGCTCGTCTCACCCGCGGGCGGGGTGCACAACCAGGGGCTCGGCAAGGCGATCAGGCAGCTGGCGAGGGACGGCGCGCGCGAGAGCCCGCGGATGGCGCGGGTGGCCGTCCCGGACTACTTCAAGTTCGGGCCGATCAACACGTGGAACACGTTCGCCGAGCTCACCCGGTTCCCGTCCCTCGAGCGGCTGCTCAAGGCGACCGTGCCCACCCTGGTCGTCATCGGGAGCAAGGACCCGCTGATGGCGCCGCCGCACCGCGTGCGGGAGATCGCCCGCCTCGCCGGCCCGCAGATCACCGTCGCCCTGATCGAGGGCGCCGCCCACGCGATCAACTTCAGCCACCCCGGCGAGCTGTCGCACGTGATCGGGTCCTGGCTCGACGGCGTCGAGATCGTCGACGACCCCGACTCCCCCGGGTTCACCCGCGTGCTGCAGCTTCCCCGGGGCTGAGGAGCCGCTCCAGCAGGAGCTCGTGCAGCGCCGGGTCCGCCAGCGGGCGAAAGTGCCCCGGCGTCGTCAACACCACGTCCTGGGCGCCGTCGAGTGCGCTCCCCGCGGGGATGTGCGGGTCCCAGTTGCTGTACACCGACGTGATCCGGGCGTTCACGTCGCGCTCGCCGGCGAGCGCCACGATCGTCGCGTCGCTCGGGATGAAGGCGCGCACCGACGGGGCGAGGAACCAGCGCGCGTAGGCAGAGCCGGAGAACGGCGTGTTGACGGCGATCATCGAGTCGATCCGCCCGTCGGGGTCCTGCCGCAGCATGGCCAGCTTGCCGATGAGGCCGCCCTTGCTGTGCGCCACGAGGACGGCGTCCCGCAGGTCGTGGGTCACGAGGTACTGCCCGAGCACCTCTGCCCCCTGCGACACCGGCCGCCGGTTGTTGCGCAGGTCCGGCAGCACGTGGACGCGCACGCCGTGCTCGTGCAGGAACGTGGCGATCGGTAGGAGGAAGTGCCACGACTCGTACACGCCGGGCAGCAGCACGACCGGCGGCCCGACCGGCCGCTCGGGGTTGCGCAGGTGCTCGGGGTCGACGCGCGAGACGAGGCCCTGGGCCTGCCAGCGGACGACCGCGGCATAGTCGCGGGCGCGCCACCAGGACTGACGCAGCAGACCAGCGGGCGGCGGCGACGGATCGGGCATGCGGTCATCGTCGCGCACGATCGCTCGCCCTGCGCCCGATCTGGCCCCTATGTTGAGCGGGTGCAGCAGACCGACCCCCACGAGACCGCGTGAACATCGTCGTCGGCGCGATCATCACGATCGGCGTCACCGCGCTCACCGTCACGGCGATGCTCCTGGTCAGGCGACGCGCGCCGGAGGGAAGCTACTTCAGCGACGGGGACCGCGCCTCGGGGGTCTTCGGGGTGCTGGCCACCGGCTTCTCGGTGCTCCTCGGCTTCATCATCTTCCTGGCGTTCCAGTCCTACGACGAGGCCCGCTCCGGAGCGGAGACCGAGGCGGTGATCGTCGCCCAGCAGGTGCAGACCGCCCAGTACCTCCCGGACGATCTGCGCGACGAGCTCACCGGTCAGCTGGTCTGCTACGCCCGGGCGGTCGTGGGCGTCGAGTGGCCGAAGATGCAGTCGGGGACGCTCGGCGACGCGTTCAACCCGTGGGCCGTCGGCCTGTTCCGCACGGTCCACCCGTTCGAACCCCAGACCGACGTCGAGCAGTCGGCCTACGACCGGTGGATGGACCAGACCGCCCAGCGCGAGCAGGCCCGCATCGACCGCGTCCACGGCGCCGAGGGGCTGATCCCGCTCCCCCTGTGGCTCGTGCTCTTCCTGATCTCGGCCGTGATCTTCGTGTACGTGCTGTTCTTCGCGGACTCGTCCGAGGGAGTCGTGACCCAGGGGCTCCTGATGGGCAGTGTCACGGTGGTCATCACCCTGTTGCTCCTGCTGCTCGCGTTCTTCGACCATCCGCACGGCGACGACGTGGGCAAGCTGGAGCCGGTGGCGATGGAGCGGACCCTGCGTCTGGTCGACGCGGAGCTCGACGAGCTGCAGCTCGACGTCACGATTCCGTGCGACGCCGAGGGCCGGGCCGGCTGACTCCGCGCACCGGCGCCGCCGCGAGCGGGTCGTCGGGCCACGCGTGCTTCGGGTACCTGCCGCGCAGCTCGGCGCGGACCTGCGGGTAGCCGGTCCGCCAGAACGACTCGAGGTCCGCGGTGACGGCGGCCGGACGTCCCGCCGGGGACAGCAGGTGCAGCAGGACCGGCACCCGCCCGTCGGCCAGGCGGGGCGTGGCGCGCCACCCGAACGTCTCCTGCAGCCGCACGGCCAGCACCGGCTGGTCCCCGGTGTAGTCGACGCGCACGCTCGAGCCGCTGGGCACCGCGAGGTGCTCGGGGGCGAGCTCGTCGAACCGCGCGGCGTCGGGCCACGGCAACAGCCTGCGCAACGCCTGGAGGACGTCGACTCGTGGCAGGTCCCGCGGCCCACGGACCCCCGAGAGGTCCAGCCAGGCGTCCTGGTCCGCGAGCAGGGCCTCGTCGGACACGTCGGGCCACGGCGAGCCCAGTGCCGCGTGCAGGAAGGCGAGCCGACGGCGCAGCGCGGTGGCCGCCTCGGACCAGCGCAGCATCGACAGCCCCTCGCGCGCGAGACCGTCGTGCACCGCCGCCAGGACGAGCTCGCGGGGCGGGTCGGTGAGCGGCACCGACGTCAGCTCGATCGCGCCGAGCCGGCGCACCCGCCGGGCGACGACCGCGCCCTGCGCCCAGGCGACCGTCTCCTCGTCGCGGAGCAGGGCGGGCGCCGCCTCGGTGGCCAGGTCGAGGTCGAGCGGCGCCGCGGACCGGATCGTCGCGTCGCGGCGGCCGGCACCACGGTCGGCGTCCGCGACGGCCAGCCACGGCAGGCCGACGAGGGCCGATCCCGGCGGCAGCGCGGCTCCGGTGCCGGACGTCATGAGGTAGGCGGAGCCGCCCGGGCGGAGCCGCGCGATGCGGTCGGGGTGCGCGAGCGCGACGACGAGGCCGACGGCCAGGTCGTCGGTGAGGTTGTCGACGGGCCCGCCGGGTGGCACGGACGACGTGAGCCTCGCGACCTGCGCGCGCCCCGACGACCTGGCCGTCGGCCTCGTCGTCGCGCTCGCGCACCCAGACCGCATCGCGCGGCTC
>NZ_JBFUMP010000040.1:0-17457 GCF_054049315.1 Cellulomonas sp. P5_E12
GCGGTGCTCGGGCTGCCCGCGGACACCGACCCCGTGGCCGCGCTGGAGCGGCACGCCCGCGACCCGTGGTGGTGGCCCGGCGTCGCGGCCGCGCCAGGTGTGCTGCGCCGCATCGGCGGCTTCCGGGGGTTCGGCGGCCCCTGGCTGGGCGCCCCCCGCGTGGTGCCCGGGGGGCCTTCCGGATGCTCGGTCGCGGCCGACGGCGCGCGCTGGGCGATCGTCGCGGACGTGCACGGCGCGGCGGTCACCCGCCTGGCCGACGAGCCCGAGGTGCCCGCGCCGGCGCCCGTCGCCGCGCCGCTGGTCGTGCCGTGGCACGACGACGTGACCGGCGCCGCCCCGGCGAGCCCCGACGGTGCCGTGCTCGTCGTCAGCCGCCGCCACTCGTACTGGGTCGACGTCGTCCGGGTGGCCGCGTGAGCCGCTACCTGGAGCACCTGGCCGAGCGCTGGATGCGGGAGTGGCCGGACGCGCTCGCCGCGTGGGGTCGCACCACGCGGATGCACCCGCCCGTGCTGCACACCAGCGCCTGCCGGATGGACACGTGGGCCTGGTACACGACCGCCGACCCGGAGGTGCACGTCGACCTCACGGTGGTGGTCGAGCGGGGGATCCAGGACCACGCCCGGGCCGTGCTCGCGCACGAGATCGGGCACCACGTGCTCGCGCCGGTGGACCGGCTGACCGCGCTGAAGATCGCGGCGCGCGTGCGCGTGGGTCTCGTCGACCAGGACCACCTCGTCGGGCTGGTCGAGAACCTGTGGTGCGACCTGCTGATCAACGACCGGCTCCAGCGGCAGGCCGGGATCGACCGCGCGTCGCTGGCCGCGGCGGTCGGAGCCGCGACAGCCGACAACCCGCTCGGCCTGCTGATCGGCCGCACCTACGAGATCCTCTGGGGTCTCCCGCGCGGCCGGCTCGCCGCCGAGGGACTGGCACCCGAGGACCAGGCGATGCTGTGCGCGCGGCTCGTGCGCGCCTATGCCCGGGACGCCGTGGGCGGGGCTGCCGGGTTCGCGCGGCTCCTGCGCGCGCACGTGGACCCGGAGTGGCTCCGCGGCCCGACGGCCACGACGCGGGTGGCCGCGATGGCTTGCGGCGGCGAGCACGGCGGCGACGACACGATCCCGTTCGGGATCGCGTCCGACCCCAGCCTCGGCGCCCCCGCCGTGCACCCCGCGCTCGACCCGCGGGTGACCGGTGCCGCCGCGGCGCCGGAGGCCACGCCGGTCGACCTGACCACCGGAGGAGCCGGCAGCGGGATGAATGCCCTGCAGCCCGCTGCGCTGCACGCCCTCGTCCAGGCGCTCGGCTCGGCGGCGTCGGCCCAGCAGGTGGCGGCCGCCTGGTACCGCGAGCGTGCCGCCCCACACCTCGTGCCGTTCCCGGTGCGCGAGGGCGCGACCGCCTCCGAGCAGCTGCTCGGCGGGCTCGACCCGTGGGAGGTGGGCGACGACCTGTCCTCGATCGACTGGTCGGGGACCGTCACCGCGTCCCCGGTGGTCGTGCCGGGCATGACGACCGTGCAGCGCGCGTACCTCGAGGACGAGGAGCGCCAGGAGCGGCCGCGTCCGGTCGACCTCGACCTCTACCTGGACTCGTCGGGCTCGATGCCGGACCCCGCTGCCGTCGCGGCCCCGATCGCGCTGGCCGGCGCAGTGCTCGCGCTCTCGGCCCTGCGGGCTGGTGCCCGGGTACAGGCGACCACGTGGAGCGGTGCGGGGGAGGTGATCGGCACCGACGGGTTCACGCGCGACCAGGACGCCGTGCTCCAGGCAGTGGTCGCGCACATCGGCCGCAGCACGTCGTTCCCGCTCGCCCTGCTGGAGCGCACCCACCTGGGCGTCGGGGGCTCGCCGCCGACCGCGACCGGCCCCACGCACATCGCCGTGATCTCGGACAACGGGGTGACCACGATGTTCCGGCCGTGGACGATGGGGGGTCCGACGACGGACGACGTCGCGGCGCGCGCCCTCGCGGCGGCGGGCGGCGGTGGCAGCCTCGTCCTGCAGGCGTCGGACGGGTGGCGGGACCAGATCGCGGAGATGGCGGGCGACTACGACGTGTACACCGTGACGACCGACGAGGACCTGGTGACCTTCGCGCGCGACTTCTCGCGCCGGACCTGGGGGAGGCAGCACCGTGCCCGCACATGACGCACCGGCCGGGCCGTCGCTCGCCGCCGTGCGGCACCGGCTGGCCCAGGCCCCGCCCGACCTGTTCGAGCCCGACGTCGTCGTGCCCGCGCTCGTGGCCGACCTCGCCGTCGAGCTGGACCGCACGCTGCTGGACGCCGCGTCGCTCGCCCGCCTCGACGCCGACCTCTCGCCCGGAGCCGGCGCGTCGGACGAGGAGGTCGCCACGCGTCGCGTGCTCGTCGGGCTGGTCTGCTGGCTCTTGCTCGACCCGGCCCTCACGGCCGACCCCGTGGTGCGCGAGGCGGTGACCGCCGCCGGGGGGCCGACCCGCTGGATGCTCGGGATCGTGACGGGCGTGCAGCGCGACCTGGTGGGTCTGCGGCCCGACCGGGACTGGGTGCAGGTGGACGAGGCGCGCGAGGAGCTGGCGCGGGCGTTCCTGCGGCTGGGCGCCGTCCTGCCGGCGGGGGAGAGCGCCGCGGCGGCGCAGGACCGGTGGCTGGCCGTGAGCACGGCGTACCAGCGGGACCTGATCCGCGCGATGGCCGTCGAGCAGGCGCGCGCCGAGGAGCTCGAGCGGGCGCTCGCCGAGAAGAAGGCGAAGGAGGCAGCGGCGCAGTATGCCAACTACTGACGACCCGACCGTCCCGGACCCGGCCCTCGCCGAGTACGCGCCGATGGGCGCCCTCGCGCTCACCGACGCCGAGCGCTGGCCGACGCTGGACGAGGCCGGTCACGCCCGGCTCGCGGCGTTGCGCGCGCACCCCGACGCGCCCGACTGGGTGCACGCGACCGGCGACCGCCTGACCGCGGCCGACGAACCGGCCCTGGCGGCCGCGGCGGCCGACCACGACTGGGTCGCCGCGCTGGTCGCGCGCGCGCACGCGTCGATCCCCGCGTACCGGCGGGCCGCCCGGGAGGGCGCGAGCGTACCGGCGACCCCCCTCGAGGACCTGCCCACGGTGACACGGCAGCAGCTCGTCGACGACCTGGCCGCCTACGTCCCCGTCGATGTCGCCCTCGACCGCGTGCTCGAGGGCACCAGCTCGGGGAGCACCGGTGCGGCGCTCCGCGTCCCGCTGCACCCGGTCGCCGTGGCCGCGGACCTGGTGCTCCTGCAGCGGCTGGTCGCCGGCGCCGGCGCGGTGTGGGAGCCGGACCCCGCGCGGCTCGGGCTGGCCAACGTGGTCGACCAGCGCGCGGCGTTCACCTACGCGTCGGCGATGACGGCGTTCCGGCGGGCGGCGGGCGCGCCCGCGCCGCTGATGGCCCGGCTCAACCTCAGCGGGTGGGCGGACGAGGCGAGCCGCGACCGGTTCCTGGCGGACCTCGACCCGCAGGTGATCAGCACGTCTGCCCTCCCGCTGCTGCGGCTGCTCGAGCTCGACCTGGACCTGCACCCGGTGGCCGTCGTCAGCGGGGCGACGCACCTGCCCGCAGCCGTGCGCGCCGCTGCGGCGAACCGGTGGGGCTGCCCGGTGATCGACCTCTACGGGCTGCGCGAGACCGGCCCGGTCGCCGCGTCGACGGACGGCGACGGGCACGTCGCCCTGCCGCGCCGCGTGCACGTCGAGATCCTCGACGCCGACGACGCACCGGTCCCCGACGGCACCCGCGGCGAGGTCGTCGTGACGGTCGACGAGAACCCGTACCTGCCGCTGCTGCGCTACCGAACCGGTGACCACGCCTCGCTCGTCCGCGACGCCCGGGGCACCGTGCTGCTCGGGCTGGAGGGGCGTGCACCCGTGCTCTTCCGCGCGGCGGACGGCACCACGCGGCCGTCGATCGACGCCACCCAGCTGCTCCAGGCGTACGGGCTCGCGGCGTACCACCTGCACCAGGCGGCCGACGGGTCGATTCACCTCCGGGCGCTGCGGGGCGATGCGCGGGGCGCCGCGGATGCCGTCACACGCTGGCTCGGTCGACCGGTCGAGCTGTCGGTGCTCGACGACGTCCGCGAGCTGGGCCACGAAAAGCCGCGCCGGTTTTCCACCGAGGCCTGACCGCACGCGTGCGTTACCCTGGGCGGCACAGGCATCGACCCGGACATCACCGGTGAGCCTCCGGAAGAACAGGTGCGCGAGCACCCCAGTAGAACCGGACGGGTAGGCCCGTCACAGCCGTCCGAAGTGGTCGACGCCCCGGCAACGGGGAGCCGGCAAGCGAGGTGGTACCGCGGTGGTTCCCGGCCGGTCCGGGTCCGATCGTCCTCGCAGCCGAGAGCGACGCACGACCACAGGAGAGCCCGACCGTGGCCTACCCGCTGCACCGCCAGTCCGACGTCCCCGCCTCCCCGGATCTGCCGTCCCTCGAGAAGGACGTGCTCGCGTACTGGGAGTCCGACGGCACGTTCCAGGCGTCGATCGACGCCCGCGAGGCCGGCGAGAACGGCAGCAACGAGTTCGTCTTCTACGACGGCCCCCCGTTCGCCAACGGCCTGCCGCACTACGGCCACCTGCTGACCGGCTACGCCAAGGACGTCGTGCCGCGCTACCAGACGATGCGCGGCCACCGCGTGGAGCGCCGGTTCGGCTGGGACACGCACGGGCTGCCCGCCGAGCTGGAGGCGCAGCGCCTGCTCGGCATCACGGACACCTCCCAGATCGAGGAGATGGGGCTCGCCGCGTTCAACCAGGCGTGCCGCGAGTCGGTGCTGCGGTACACCGGGGAGTGGCGCGAGTATGTGACGCGCCAGGCCCGCTGGGTCGACTTCGACCACGACTACAAGACGCTCGACGTCACGTTCATGGAGTCGGTGATCTGGGCGTTCAAGCGCCTCTACGACCAGGACATGGCGTACGAGGGCTACCGCGTGCTGCCGTACTGCTGGCGCGACGAGACGCCGCTGTCCAACCACGAGCTGCGGATGGACGACGACGTCTACCAGTCGCGCCAGGACCCCGCGCTGACGGTCGGCCTGCGCCTGGAGACCGGCGAGCTCGCCCTCATCTGGACCACGACCCCGTGGACGCTGCCCAGCAACCTGGCCATCGCTGTCGGGCCGGACGTCGACTACGTGACCGTCGAGCCGGGACCGGGAAGCCTCCTCGAGGGCGAGCTCGTGGTGCTCGCGGCCGCGCGCCTGGGTTCGTACGCCAAGGAGCTGGGGGAGGCCACGGTCGTCGCGACGGTCAAGGGCCGGGACCTCGCGGGCCGCCGCTACACGCCGCCGTTCGACTACTTCGTGGGCCGCGAGAACGCCCACCAGGTGCTGCTCGGCGACTTCGTCACCACCGAGGACGGCTCGGGCATCGTGCACATGGCGCCCGCGTTCGGCGAGGACGACATGGTCGCGTGCGACGCCGTCGGCATCGCGCCGGTCGTGCCCGTCGACTCGCAGGGCAAGTTCACCACCGAGGTGCCGGACTACGTCGGCCAGCTGGTGTTCGACGCGAACAAGCCGATCATCGCCGACCTCAAGGCGGGCTCCGGCCCGCTCGCGCGCGTCCCCGAGGCGCAGCGCAGCGTGCTCGTCCGCCACGAGACGTACGAGCACTCCTACCCGCACTGCTGGCGCTGCCGGAACCCGCTGATCTACAAGGCGGTGACCAGCTGGTTCGTGCGCGTGAGCGACTTCCGGGACCGCATGGTCGAGCTCAACCAGGACATCACCTGGACCCCCGAGCACATCAAGGACGGCCAGTTCGGCAAGTGGCTCTCCGGCGCGCGCGACTGGTCGATCAGCCGCAACCGCTACTGGGGCACGCCCATCCCGGTGTGGGTGTCGGACGACCCGTCGTACCCGCGCGTCGACGTGTACGGCTCGCTGGCCGAGCTGGAGGCGGACTTCGGCCGGGTGCCGACGAACGAGGCGGGCGAGCCGGACCTGCACCGGCCGTTCATCGACGAGCTGACGCGCCCGAACCCGGACGACCCGACGGGCGCCTCGACCATGCGCCGGATCCCCGACGTCCTCGACGTGTGGTTCGACTCCGGCTCGATGCCGTTCGCGCAGGTGCACTACCCGTTCGAGAACGCGGACTGGTTCGAGCACCACTACCCGGGTGACTTCATCGTCGAGTACATCGGCCAGACCCGCGGCTGGTTCTACACGCTGCACGTGCTGGCCACGGCGCTGTTCGACCGCCCGGCGTTCCGCAACGTCCTGTGCCACGGCATCGTGCTCGGCGACGACGGCCGCAAGGCCAGCAAGAGCCTGCGCAACTTCCCGGACCCGGCGGAGATGTGGGACCTGTACGGCTCCGACGCCGTGCGCTGGTTCCTCATGTCGAGCTCGATCCTGCGCGGCGGCAACCTCATCGTCGGCGAGGAGGGCATCCGCGACGGCGTGCGCCAGGTGCTGCTGCCGCTGTGGAGCACGTACTACTTCTTCTCCCTGTACGCGGGTGCCGCGGACAACGGGAAGGGGTACACGGCCACGCCGGTCGACGCCGCGCGCGCCGCGACGCTCGCGCCGATGGACCGCTACGTGCTCGCACGGACGCGGGACCTTGTCGCGACGACGACGGCCCAGCTCGACGCCTACGACATCTCGGCGGCGTGCGAGAGCGTGCGCGAGCACCTCGACGTCCTCACCAACTGGTACGTGCGCACGCAGCGAGACCGGTTCTGGGCCGAGGACGCCGATGCGTTCGACACGCTCTGGACGAGCCTCGAGGTGCTCACGCGCGTCATGGCTCCGCTCGCGCCGCTGGTCACCGAGGAGGTCTGGCGCGGCCTCACGGGCGGGCGCAGCGTGCACCTGACCGACTGGCCTTCCGTCGACCTCGCGCCCGCCGACGAGGCGCTCGTCGTGGCGATGGACCAGGTCCGCGCGGTGACGTCGACCGCGCTCGGTCTGCGCAAGGCCGCCGGCGTCCGGGTGCGACAGCCGATGCACACGCTCACGGTGGCCGTCGACGACGCGGACGCACTCGCGCCGTACGCGGACCTGCTCGCCGCCGAGCTCAACGTCAAGCGCGTGGACCTGGCGACGGCCGACGCCGGAACGGCCGAGCGGTTCGGCATCACGCAGCGCCTCGCGGTCAACGCCCGGGCCGCCGGGCCGCGTCTGGGTCGCGGGGTGCAGGCCGTGATCAAGGCCGCGCGCGCCGAGGCCTGGCGCGTGGACGGCGACACGGTCGTGGTCACCACCGACGACGGCGACGTCGCGCTGGAGCCGGCCGAGTACGAGCTGACGACCGTGGTCGGGGCCGAGGGTGGTGCCGCCGCGGTGCTGCCCGGCGGCGGCTTCGTCGTGCTCGACCTCACGCTCGACGACGCACTGCGCGCCGAGGGCTACGCCCGCGACGTCGTGCGCGCCGTGCAGGACGCGCGCAAGGCGGCGGGTCTGCAGGTGGGCGACCGGATCGTGCTCACGCTCGACGTCCCGGCCGAGCACCTCGCCGCCGTCGAGGAGCACCGCGACACGATCGCGCGCGAGACGCTGGCCGTGTCGGTGGAGATCGAGACCGGGGCTGCGCTGCAGGTCACCGTGGAAGCAGTCGACGCCGGAGGGTACGAGGCATGAGCCGCGAGCAGGGAGGGTCGGAGCACCTGCGCCGTCAGGCGGAGCAGGAGGCGCGGACGGCCGCCGACGAGGTCTACCGGGCGATCCTGGCGCGCGCGCCGGAGCACGACATCGACCCGACGCTGGACCGGGTGCGGGCCGTGTGCGAGCTGCTGGGCGACCCGCAGAAGGCGTACCGGACCATCCACCTGACCGGCACCAACGGCAAGACGTCGACGTCCCGCATGGTCGAGCGGCTGCTGCGCGAGCACGGCCTGCGGACCGGCCGGTTCACCAGCCCGCACCTGAGCCGTGTCAACGAGCGGATCGCGATCGACGGCGAGCCCATCAGCGACGAGCGGTTCGTCGAGGTGTGGCAGGACGTCGCGCCCTACGTGCACCTGGTGGACCAGGGCTCGATCGAGAAGGGCGAGCCCCGGCTGTCGTTCTTCGAGGTGTTCACGGTGATGGCCTTCGCGGCCTTCGCCGACACCCCCATCGACGTCGCCGTGATCGAGGTGGGCCTGGGCGGAACGTGGGACTCGACCAACGTCGTCGACGGCGAGGTCGCGATCATCACGCCGATCTCGCTCGACCACGAGCGCTACCTCGGCCACACCCTGGTCGAGATCGCGTCGGAGAAGTCGGGGATCATCAAGGACGGCGCGACAGTCGTCCTGGCGCGGCAGTCGGAGGACGTCGAGGGCGTGCTCCTGGCCGTCGCGGCCGAGCGCGGCGCCCGCGTGCTGCGCGAGGGCGTCGACATCGAGGTGGGCGAGCGCCAGGTCGCGGTCGGCGGCCAGCTGATCACGCTGCAGGCGCTCGGCGGCACGTACACCGAGATCTTCCTGCCGCTGCACGGCGAGTTCCAGGCGCACAACGCGCTGCTGGCGCTCACGGCGGTCGAGGCGTTCCTCACCGGTGGGCGCGCGCTGGACCCGGGCGTGGTCGAGGTCGCGTTCGCCGACGTCGACTCCCCGGGCCGGCTCGAGGTGGTCCGGTCGAGCCCGACGATCATCGTCGACGGGGCGCACAACCCCGCCGGGGTCGAGGCGCTCGTCGCCGGCCTCGAGGAGGCGTTCGAGCTGACGCGCCTCGTCGGGGTCGTCGGCGTGATGGCCGACAAGGATCCTGAAGGCATGCTCGCGGCGCTCGAGCCGGTGCTCGCGGAGGTGGTGATCACCCGTGCATCGACCTCCCGCGCGCTCGACCCCGAGGACCTGGCGGACATCGCGATCGACATCTTCGGGGAGGACCGCGTGCACACCGTGGAGCGGCTGTCCGACGCGCTCGACCTCGCGGTGTCCCGTGCGGAGAGCGAGGTCGAGCGCGGGTCGGGCGTGCTCGTCACCGGCTCGATCCTGCTCGTCGCCGAGGCGCGCCGGCTGCTCGGCCGCGCCTGACGTCTGGTCACCCGTCCGGGGGAGGCGTCGATGCCCGACCGCGCGGGGTGCACGAATGTGCAGCGACGGCGCACGTCCTCCCCTTGACGCCCCCACGGCACGCCGAGATTGTGAGGTTTGTCGGGACGACGGAGTTCGCGACGGACGTGCGGGGCCCGCCGTGGGTGCCCGGTGGAAGGGATGGCTGCAGTGAAGAAGCTCATCAACGACCCGCAGACCGTCGTGGCCGAGTCCCTCGAGGGCTTCGCGGCCGCGCACGCCGACGTGGTGGCGGTGAACGCCGAGCACGCGTTCGTCACCCGGGCGGGTGGTGCGTCGTCCGGCAAGGTCGGACTCGTCAGCGGAGGCGGCTCCGGGCACGAGCCGCTGCACGGGGGCTTCGTCGGCGTCGGCATGCTGACCGCGGCGGTCGCCGGGCCGGTGTTCACGTCACCCACACCGGACCAGATCGCCCCCGCGCTGCAGGCGGCGGACTCCGGCGCCGGGGTGCTGGCGATCGTCAAGAACTACACCGGCGACGTGCTCAACTTCGAGACGGGCGCCGAGCTCGCCGACGCCGAGGGCGTCACCGTGCGCAGCGTCGTCGTCAACGACGACGTCGCCGTCGAGGACTCGCTGTACACCGCCGGGCGCCGCGGGGTGGCCGGGACGGTCGCCGTCGAGAAGATCGCGGGTGCGGCCGCCGAGCGCGGCGACGACCTGGACGCGGTCGCGGCGGTCGCGGAGAAGGTCATCGCGAACGTGCGCTCCATGGGCGTGGCGCTGACGGCGTGCACGGTCCCGCACGCGGGCGTGCCCAGCTTCGACCTGCCCGAGGACGAGATCGAGATCGGCATCGGCATCCACGGCGAGCCGGGCCGTCGGCGCATCCCGCTGGCGAGCGCCGACGACATCACCGAGATGCTGCTGACGCCCGTCGCGGACGACCTGAACCTGGGCAGCGGCGACAAGGTCCTGCTGTTCGTGAACGGCATGGGTGGCACGCCCGCGTCCGAGCTCTACGTGGTCTATCGTCGGGCCCGCGCGTTGCTGGAGGAGCGGGGGGTCGAGGTGACCCGGTCGCTCGTCGGCAACTATGTGACATCGCTGGAGATGCAGGGCGCGTCGGTCACCGTTCTCCGGCTGGACGACGAGCTGACCGCCCTGTGGGACGCCCCCGTGCACACGACCGCTCTGCGGTGGTGACGACCCGGACGGGGACCGAGCTGCTCGAAGGAGCGTGGGCATGACGCTGGACGTCACGTGGGCGATCGACTGGGTGCGCCTCTCGGCGCAGACCGTCACGGAGCACCGCAGCGAGCTCATCGAGCTCGACCGACAGATCGGCGACGGGGACCACGGCGAGAACCTGTTCCGCGGCTTCACCGCGGTCGTGGCCAAGCTCGACGGCCTCGAGGCGCCTCCCGCGGACATCGGCGAGGTGCTCAAGCTCGTCGCGACCACGCTGATGTCGACGGTCGGCGGCGCGGCCGGTCCGCTCTACGGCACCGCGTACCTGCGCGCCGCCAAGGCCACGGGCGTGCCCGAGCTCGACAGTCAAGGCGTCGTCGCGCTGCTCGAGGCGGCCCTCGAGGGGATCGTCGCCCGCGGAAAGGCGACCACCGGCGAGAAGACGATGGTCGACGCGTGGACCCCGGCCACGGAGGCGGCCGTCGCGGCAGCCGACGCGGGCGCGTCGCCGGCCGAGGTGCTGGCCGCCGCCGCGGACGCCGCACACGCCGGCGCCGAGGCGACGATCCCGCTCATCGCCACGAAGGGCCGCGCGAGCTACCTGGGGGAGCGGTCCGCCAACCACCTCGACCCCGGTGCCCGTTCGACCGAGCTGATCCTGCGTGCCGCCGCGCAGGCGGCTTCGTGAGCGGGCACCCCGAGCGCGAACCCGCACCGGTCGCCCTCGTCCTGGTCTCGCACTCGCGGGCGCTGGCCGAGGGTGCCGTCGAGCTGGCCGGGCAGATGGCGCCCGGCGTGCTGCTCCTCGCGGCCGGCGGCATGCAGGACGGCGGGCTCGGCACCAGCTTCGAGAGTGTCGAGGCCGCCCTCCTGGACGCCACGCAGGAGGGGCGGTCGGCGGTCGTGCTCACTGACCTGGGCTCAKCGGTCCTCACGGCCGAGTCGGTGCTGGAGTTCCTCGACGAGGACGTGGCGGCACGCGTGCGCCTTGCGGACGCGCCGTTCGTCGAGGGCGCCGTGGCCGCGGCGGTCACCGCGCACGGGGGTGCCGACCTCGCGGGCGTCCTCGCGTCCGCCGAGCACGCCGGGTCGACGTTCGGGGGTGCCGACGAGCCCGCGGAGCAGACCGTCGGCGACCCGCAGGACGGTCTGCTCCGGGCGACCGTGGTGCTGCGGAACCCGCTCGGTCTGCACGCCCGACCCGCGGCGGTGGTCGCGCGCATGCTCGCCGCCTACGACGCCAAGGTGCGGGTCAACGGCGCGAACGCGGCGAGCGTGCTCGAGCTCATGAAGCTGGGCGCGAAGCAGGGCGTGGAGCTGACGATCGAGGCGGAGGGCGCGCAGGCGGAGCAGGCTCGGGACGCCCTGGTGGCGGCCGTCGAGGGTGGCTTCGGCGAGGTCTGACGACTGTGAGCGATCGCACCTGAACGCGCGTCCAACCCAAAGTTGCAGTTCATGTAAAGTTGCACCTCGTGCAGAACTCCGTCGACGAGGCGCCTGCGCTCGGGCTGCGTGAGCGCAAGAAGCGCGCGCGCCGCGAGGCGCTGATCGACGCCACCCACCGCCTCGTCGCCGAGCACGGCCTGGACGCGGTCACGGTCGACGCGATCTGCGAGGAGGCCGGCGTCTCCGTCCGGACGTTCTTCAACTACTTCGAGACGAAGGACGACGCCGTGCTCGGCCACACGCCGTGGCCGCTCGAGTCGGCGGCCGCGGACGTGTTCGCGGCGGGCGGTCCCACCGGGCACCTCATGTCGGACCTGCAGGTGCTGGTCAGCTCGTTCCTCAGCGACCCGCCCATCGGCCGTGAGCGCATGGCCCGCGCGCTCGAGCTGGCMGGCAAGGAGCCGCGGCTGATCGCCCGGCACCTCGCCTGGTTCGAGCAGCACAAGGGTCAGCTCTCGGCGCTCGTCGAGCGACGTCTCGTCGGCGACCCGACCCACTCGGCCGAGATGGTCGGCTCCGTCCTCCTGTTCCTCACGCACGCGACCTTCCTGCACTGGGAGATGGACCAGCAACGGGGCGGCTCCGCCGCTCCCGACGCGCACCTGAGCGCCGTCGTCGCCGAGCTCCGATCCATCCTCACCGACTGACTCTGCCCAGCACCCACCACCCCTTTCGCGAACGAGGTTTCTCGCATGGCCACCGCAGCACCCCAGGCACCAGCGGTCGACAAGCCGCTGATCCACCTGACCCCCAAGACCGTCTGGCTCATCTTCGGCGCGCTCATGGCCGGGATGTTCATGTCGTCGCTCGACCAGTCGATCGTCGGCACGGCGATGCCGACGATCGTCGGCGAGCTGAACGGCGTCGAGCACCAGGGCTGGGTCGTCACCGCCTACATCCTGGCGATCGCGATCGTCATGCCGCTGTACGGCAAGTTCGGCGACCTGTGGGGTCGGCGCTGGCCGTTCCTCGTCGCCATCGGCCTGTTCACCGTGGCGTCCGCCGGTGCTGGCTTCGCCCAGTCGTTCGGCGAGCTCGTGTTCTGGCGCGGCGTGCAGGGCCTGGGCGGCGGCGGTCTGATGATCCTGTCGCAGGCGATCATCGCGGACATCGTGCCCGCCAAGGACCGCGGCAAGTACATGGGCCCGATGGGTGCGCTGTTCGGGATCTCGGCCGTCATCGGCCCGCTCCTGGGTGGCTTCTTCACGCAGCACGCCGACTGGCGGTGGTGCTTCTGGCTGAACATCCCCATCGGCCTGGCGGCTTTCGGCATCGCGTGGTTCACGCTCAAGCTCCCGACCCACCGCTCGGGCAAGAAGATCGACGTCGCCGGCATCTTCTTCATGGTCGCCGCCACGTCCGGCCTCGTGCTCGCGACGAGCTGGAGCAGCTGGACCGGCAACCGCGGCTACGACTGGTCGAACCCCGCCCTGCTCGCGCTCGTGATCGGCACGCTGGTCTCCATCGCCGCGTTCATCATGGTCGAGCTCCGAGCGCAGGAGCCCCTCCTGCCGCTCCGCCTCTTCAAGAACCCGACCTTCACCATCGCCACCGCGATCGGCCTCATCCTCGGCATGGGCATGTTCGCCGCCCTGGCCTTCCTGCCGACGTTCCTGCAGATGTCGACCGGCGCCGGTGTCACCGAGTCCGGCTTCCTGCTGCTCCCGATGATGGTCGGTGTCATGTTCACCGCGATCGGCTCCGGCATCGCGATCACGAAGACCGGCCGCTACAAGATCTTCCCGGTGGTCGGCCTGGCCATCACCACCGCCGGCGTCGCCTGGCTCACGCAGATCACCGGCGACATGTCGATGTGGCTCTTCGGCGCGATGATCTTCGTGCTCGGCGCCGGCATGGGCCTGGTCATGCAGACGATCGTGCTCGCCGTGCAGAACTCGGTGGACCCGCACGAGATCGGTACCGCCACCAGCACGAACAACTTCTTCCGCGAGATCGGCGCGGCCGTCGGCACGGCGCTGTTCAGCACGATGTTCACCACCAAGCTGGCGGACAACCTCGCGGGAGTCTTCGCCGGCGCGCCCGCGGGTTCGGGTGGCGACGCCTCGAGCCTGACGCCCGCCGCGGTGCAGGCGCTGCCCGAGCCGCTGAAGACCGGCGTCATCGACGCCTTCACCAACGCGCTCGCGCCGTCGTTCTGGTACCTCGTGCCCGTGATCGCGGTGGGCTTCGTGCTGTCGCTCTTCCTGCGGGAGGTCAAGCTCTCCGACGTGGCCGGCATGGTCGCCCGTGGCGAGGCCCTCGCGGCCGACGGCTCGGGTGCGCCCACCGAGACGATCGACGGTGCGGTCGTCCTCGACGAGCTCTCCGGGCCCGTGCACGACGAGCTCCCGACCCAGCGCGACGGAGCCTCGGACGACGTCGACGCACGGGCCCGCCGGTAACCTGACCCGATGAGCTCCACCGTCCCGGACGGCCAGGCCGTGCGCCGCAAGCGTCCCGCGAAACCCCAGTTCGCCCAGACGATCCTCATCCTCGAGGCGATGCTGGTGTTCTTCGCGACGCTCGTGGCGTACGGCCTGCGGCTGGCCCCCGCGTCCACCATCTGGTGGGTCGGGGGGAGCCTGTCGTTGGTCCTGATCCTGCTGTCCGGGATGGTCTCCCGGCCGGGCGGCTACCTCGCCGGCTCGATCGTGCAGGTGTTCGTGCTGGCCGGCGGGTTCGCCATCCCCATGATGTTCGCGGTCGGGGTCATCTTCGTCGTGCTGTGGGTCGTGGCCCTGCGGCTCGGTGGCCGGATCGACCGCGAGCGGGCGGAGTACGACGCCGCCCACCCGGGTGCGGTCGGACCCTGACACCCGGTTACTGTTTCGCCCATGACTGACGCACCCGCCACGCAGCGCACCCTTGTCCTCGTCAAGCCCGACGGCGTTCGCCGTGGCCTGTCGGGGGAGGTCGTGCGCCGCATCGAGGCCAAGGGCTACACCCTCGTCGCCGTCGAGCTGCGCGAGGCCTCCGAGGCCCTGCTGGCCGAGCACTACGCCGAGCACGCCGGCAAGCCGTTCCTCACGCCGCTGATCGAGTTCATGCGCTCCGGCCCGGTGCTCGCCGTCGTGGCCGAGGGGCACCGCGTCGTCGAGGGCTTCCGGTCGCTGGCGGGCGCCACCGACCCGACGGTCGCGGCGCCGGGCACCATCCGCGGCGACCTGGGCCGCGACTGGGGCCTCAAGGTGATCCAGAACCTGGTGCACGGCTCGGACTCCGAGGAGTCCGCCGCGCGCGAGATCGCCCTCTGGTTCCCTGCTCTCTGACCTGACGGTCCTCTGCTCTCCGACCTGACGGTCCCCTGCGCTCTGACGTCAGCCTCCCCAGAGGACGGGTGCACGCACCTTAGGCTTCGTGCGTGCACCTCAAGACCCTCACCCTGCGGGGGTTCAAGTCGTTCGCCTCGGCGACGACCCTGAACTTCGAGCCGGGCGTCACCTGCGTGGTCGGGCCCAACGGCTCGGGCAAGTCCAACGTCGTCGACGCCCTGGCCTGGGTGATGGGGGAGCAGGGCGCCAAGTCGCTGCGCGGCGGCAAGATGGAGGACGTCATCTTCGCCGGCACGTCCGGCCGCCCCCCGCTCGGCCGCGCCGAGGTCGCGCTCACCATCGACAACTCCGACGGCGCGCTGCCGATCGAGTACTCCGAGGTCACCATCTCGCGGACGCTGTTCCGCAACGGCGGCTCGGAGTACGCGATCAACGGCCAGGGCTGCCGCCTGCTCGACATCCAGGACCTGCTGTCCGACTCCGGTCTCGGCCGGGAGATGCACGTCATCGTCGGCCAGGGCCAGCTCGACGCCGTCCTGCGCGCGACTCCCGAGGAGCGCCGCGGCTTCATCGAGGAGGCGGCGGGCGTCCTCAAGCACCGCAAGCGCAAGGAGAAGGCGCTCCGCAAGCTCGAGGCGATGCAGGCCAACCTCACGCGCCTGTCCGACCTCACGGGCGAGATCCGTCGCCAGCTCGGTCCGCTCGGCCGGCAGGCGGAGGTCGCCCGCAAGGCGGCGGTGGTCCAGGCGGACCTTCGCGACGCCCGAGCGCGGCTGCTGGCCGACGACCTCGCGCAGCTGACCTCCACGCTCGAGCAGGAGATCGCCGACGAGAGCGCGCTGCGTGCCCGTCGCGAGGAGGTCGAGGCCACCCTCGCCGCCACGCGCGGCCGCCTGGCCACCCTCGAGCGCGAGGCCGCCGAGGCAGCGCCGGCGCTGAGCGAGGCCAGCGAGGTCTGGTACCGCCTCTCGTCGCTGCGCGAGCGGCTGCGCGGCACCGCGTCCCTGGCCGCCGACCGGGTCCGCCTGCTCGGCAGCGCCGGCCCGGAGCGCACGGGCGGATCCGACCCCGACGACCTCGCCGCGCAGGCCGAGCGCGTGCGTGCCGCGGAAGCCGAGCTGGCCGCCGAGGTCGAGATCGGTCGCGCCGCCCTCGAGGCCGCGGTCGTCGCACGCCAGGACGCCGAGGCCGAGGCCGTCGGCGCCGAGAAGCAGGTCGCCACCGCGCTGCGCGGCGCCGCCGACCGCCGCGAGGGCGTCGCGCGCCTGGCCGGTCAGGTGGCAGCCCGGCGGAGCCGCGTCGAGGCGACGCAAGCCGAGCTCGGGCGCCTGCGTGAGTCGCTGGCCGCGGCCGAGCACCGCGGCCAGGAGGCCACGACGCAGTTCGCGGTCCTCGAGTCGCAGGTCGCGGGCGTCGAGGAGGGCGAGGAGGGGCTCGATGCCGAGCACGAGGCGGCCGTCGAGGCCCTCGAGCAGGCGAGCGAGCGGCTGGGTGCGCTGCAGGAGCAGCTGAGCGCCGCCGAGCGCGAGCGCGCCGCCCTGGAGTCCCGCGCCGAGACCCTCGAGCTCAGCCTCACGCGCAAGGACGGCGTCGGTGCACTGCTCGCGGCGGACGGCCAGCCCGGCCTCGTGGGCTCGGTGGCCGCGCTGCTGGCGGTCGACCAAKAGAACGAGKAGGCCATCGTCGCCGCGCTCGGTGCGGTCGCCGACGCCGTGGCTGTCGACTCGGTGGACGCGGCCGTCGACGCCATCCGCTACCTGCGCACCGAGGACGCGGGCCGCGCGACGCTGCTGGTCAGCGGCGCCTCGTCGTCGGCGAGCCCGCTGGCGGACGTGCCGGCCGGCGCCGCCCGCGCCGTCGACCTCGTGCGTGCCCCCGAGCACGTGCGTGCGGCCGTCGAGACGCTGCTCGCCGACGTCGTCGTCGTCGACGACCTGGCCGCGGCCCGCGCGATCGTCGCCGCCCGCCCCGACCTGGTCGTCGCCACCCGCACCGGCGACGTGCTGTCCCGCCACCGCGCGTCCGGCGGATCGGCCACCGCGCCCAGTGCCCTGCACCTGCAGTCCGCGCTCGACCAGGCCCGTGCCGGCGTCGCGCAGGCCACGGCCGACGCCGAGCGCGTGCGGTTCGAGCTCGTCGGCGCCACCGAGGCCCAGGCGGCGGCCCGCGCGGCGCACGAGGCGACCCTCGACCGCCTCAACGAGTCCGACGCCGCGCTCGCCGCCGTCGCCGAGCAGCTGGGCCACCTCGGCTCGACGGCCCGCGCCGCGAACGCCGAGGCCGCCCGGCTCCAGCAGTCCCTCGAGGCCGCCTCCCGCACGCTCGCGGACGACAGCGCCCAGCTGGCCGAGCTCACCGAGCGGCTCGCCGCCGCCGAGATCGAGCCCGCGGAGAGCGAGGCGGCGATCGCCGAGGGCAGCGCCCGGCGCGACCGGCTGGCCGAGCTGGCCGCGGGCGCGCGTGCCCGCGAGACCGAGGCGCGCCTGACACTGCGCACCGGCGAGGAGCGGGCGCGGGCCCTCTCCGGCCGTGCCGAGTCGCTCGAGCGCGCCGCCCGGACCGAGCGCGTCGCCCGCGAG
>NZ_JBFUMP010000041.1:0-17234 GCF_054049315.1 Cellulomonas sp. P5_E12
GGCCGGGTGCGGGCGCTCGACGACGACGCCGCGGCGCTCGCGGCCGGCGCGGACGTCGTGCTCGACGGCATCCTGGGCATCGGCGCCGACGGGTCCGGCCTGCGCGGTCGGGCGGCCGAGCTGGTCGAGACCCTGCTGACACTCGGGCGGCCCTACGTGGTCGCGGTCGACGTCCCCTCCGGCCTCGGTGTCGACGACGGGCGCCGGGACGGGACCGTGCTCGACGCCGACCTCACGGTGACCTTCGGTGCGCTCAAGCCCGGGCTCCTGCTCGCGCCGCGCGTCGCGGGCCGGGTGGAGCTGGTCGACCTCCGGCTCGACCTCGCGGGGTCGCCCGCCGTGGTCCGGCTCGAGCCGTCCGACGTCGCTGCCCTGTGGCCCGTGCCCACCGGGGACAGCCACAAGTACACGCGCGGCGTCCTGGGCGTGGTCGCGGGATCGCGCGMCTACCAGGGCGCAGCGGTGCTGACGACGAGCGCGGCCGTGCGGGCGGGCGTCGGGATGGTGCGGTACCTGGGCGACGTCGGCGACGTGGTCGTCGGGGCGCACCCGGAGGTCGTCGTCGGCAACGGCAAGGTGCAGGCCTGGGTGTTCGGGCCGGGCGTCTCGCCGGACGACGCCGGGCAGCGGCGGCGCATCGAGTACGCGTTCGAGCACGTGCTCTCGCGCGGCGAGGCCGCCGTGGTCGACGCCGGTGCGCTCGAGCTGCTGCCGCCACACATCGGCCCGCACGCCGTGCTCACGCCGCACGCGGGAGAGCTCGCCAGGCTGCTGAGCCAGCGCGGCGAGCAGGTCGAGCGGAGCACCGTCGAGGCGGACCCGCTGCGCTGGGCTCGTCGGGCCCACGAGCTCACCGGTGCGACGGTGCTGCTCAAGGGGTCGGTGACGGTCGTCGCCGGCGCGCAGGGGGCCGCGTACGCCCAGGCCGACGCCCCGGCCTGGCTCGCGACCGCGGGCGCGGGAGACGTGCTCGCGGGTCTGCTCGGTGCGCTGCTGGCGGGCCGGGTCGACGWGGTCCACGACGACCCGTCGCTCGCGGCCGCGCTCGCGGCGACGGCGGCGCTGGTCCACGGCCGCGCGGCGCACCGGGCCAACCCCGGCGGGCCCATCGCGGCGCGCGACGTCGCCGACGCGCTGCCCGGCGCGATCGCCGAGCTGCTGGCCGCATGACGCTGCCGCCCGACCTCGTCGCCCGCGTCGAGGCGCTCGCGAGCGGGCCGCGCCGGCTCCTCGGCATCGCCGGCTCGCCCGGCGCCGGCAAGTCGACCGTCGCGGCGGAGGTCGTCGCCCTCGTCGGCCCTCGCGCGGTCGTCGTGCCCATGGACGGGTTCCACCTGGCGCAGGGCGAACTCGAGCGGATCGGGCGCGCCGACCGGAAGGGAGCGCCGGACACGTTCGACGCCGACGGGTTCGTCGCGCTGCTCACGCGCCTGCGGATGGCGCCCGGGCGCACGGTGTACGCCCCTGAGTACCGCCGCGACCTGCGCAACCCGGTCGCGGGCGCCATCGCCGTGCCGCCCGAGGTGCCGCTCGTCGTCGTCGAGGGGAACTACCTGCTGCTCGACGACCACGGCTTCGGTCCCGTGGCCGGGCTGCTCGACGAGTCGTGGTTCCTGGCGCCCGACGACGCGGTCCGGCTGGACCGGCTGGTGGCCCGGCACGAGGCGTTCGGAAAGACCCCGCAGGCCGCGCGGGCGTGGTCGCACGGTCCCGACGAGAGCAACGCCCGGCTGGTCGCCGCGACCGCCGTGCGGGCCGACGTCGTCGTGCGCGTCGACTGACCGGCGGCCCGGAGACGTGCTCGACGCGCCGACGGTGCGAGACTGGGCGCCGTGAGCTCGTACCCCGCGCGTGCCGTCGTCGACCTCGCGGCCGTCCGCGCCAACGTCCGGTCCCTGGCCGCGCACGCCCCGACGGCGCAGGTCCTGGCCGTGGTCAAGGCCGACGGCTACGGGCACGGCCTGCTGCCGACCGCCTCGGCCGCGGTCGCGGGCGGCGCCACGTGGCTGGGCACCGCGCAGGTGGGCGAGGCCCTCGCGCTGCGACGCGGCGGGATCGACGGCCCCCGGATCCTGACCTGGCTGTACGCGCCCGGCGCACCCTTGCGGGAGGCGGTCGACGCCGACATCGACGTCTCCGTGTCCGCGCCGTGGGCCCTCGACGAGCTTGCCGCCGCCGCGCGCTCCGCCGGACGCCCGGCCCGCGCGCACCTCAAGGTCGACACCGGGCTCGGCCGCAACGGACTCACGCCGGACGACCTCGCCGCGCTGCTGCCCGAGGTCCTCCGGCTGCGCGCCGAGGGCGCCGTCGACGTCGTCGGGCTCTGGAGCCACCTCGCGTTCGCCGACGAGCCGGAGCACCCCACGGTCAAGCTGCAGGCCGAGGTGTTCGCCGACGCCCTGCGGACGGTCGAGGGCGCGGGGGTCACGCTCGAGGTGCGGCACCTGGCCAACTCCGCGGCCACGCTGACCGCCCCGGGGATGCACTACGACCTCGTGCGGCCCGGGATCGCCGTCTACGGTCTCTCGCCCGTGCCGCAGCTCGGAGGCTCGGACGAGTTCGGGCTCGTGCCGGCGATGACGCTCGAGGCCGAGCTCGCGAACGTCAAGGCGGTCCCCGGCGGGCACGGAGTCTCGTACGCGCACCAGTACGTCACCGCGCGCGACACCGTGCTCGGTCTCGTGCCGCTGGGGTACTCCGACGGGATCCCGCGGCACGCGTCGGGCACGCAGGACCGTCCCGGCGGCCCCGTGCGCGTCGGCGGCCGGACCCTGGGCGTCGCCGGGCGGGTGTGCATGGACCAGGTCGTCGTCGACCTCGGGCCCGGCGCGACCGAGCAGGCGGGCGACCGCGTCGAGCTGTTCGGCACGGGACACGACGGCGGACCGACCGCGCAGGACTGGGCGGACGCGGCCGGCACCATCTCCTACGAGATCGTCACGCGCATCGGGTCCCGGGTCCCGCGCGTGCACGTCGACAGCGAGGCGTCATGACCAGCATCACGGTCCGGCTGCCCGACGCCGAGGCCACCCGCGCGTTCGGGCGCGCGCTCGCGGGCGTGCTGCGCGCCGGGGACCTCGTCGTGCTCACGGGCGACCTCGGCGCGGGCAAGACGACCCTGACGCAGGGCATCGGCGCCGGGCTGCGCGTGCGCGGGCAGGTGGCGTCGCCGACGTTCATCATCGCGCGCGAGCACCCGCCCCTGGTCCGCGAGGACGGCAGCCGCGGACCCGCGCTCGTGCACGTCGACGCCTACCGGCTCGGCTCGCTCGACGAGGTGGACGCGCTCGACCTCGACGCGAGCCTGGACGAGGCGGTCACGGTGGTCGAGTGGGGCGAGGGCTGGGTCGAGTCGCTCGCGCAGGACCGGCTGGAGGTGACGCTGCAGCGGCCGCGCGGGGGTGCGATCTCCGACGACGACCTGGACGACGCGGCCTCGGGGGAGCGCGTCGTCACGGTCCGACCTGTCGGTGCACGCTGGGCGGACGTCGCGCTGCCCGACGTCGACCCGGTGGCAGGCTGAGCGCGTGCCCGTCCTCGCCCTCGACACCTCCGCCGCCGTCGCGGTGGCCCTCACCGACGACGCCGGCGTCGTGCTGGCGCAACGGTCGGACGCCCAGCAGCGCCACCACGCCGAGCTGCTCACGCCCATGGTCGCCGACGTCCTGGCCGAGGCCGGGGTGGATCGGCGAGAGCTCACCGCCGTGGTCGTCGGCACCGGACCGGCTCCGTTCACGGGTCTGCGTGTGGGGCTCGTGACCGCCCGCGCGCTGGCTCTCGCGCTCGGCATCCCCGTGCACGGCGTGCCCAGCCTCGACGCGGTGGCCGCCCGGGCGTCGCGCGTGCTGCCCGGCGGCACGGACGTGCTCGTCGCCACGGACGCCCGCCGCCGCGAGGTCTACTGGGCGCTGTACCGGCTGGTCGAGGCCGGACGGATCGACGTGCTGGTCGCCCCCGAGGTCGCCGCGGCCGGCGACGTCGCTGCGGATCCGCGGAGCGTCGGCGCGCTGGTGATCGGGCGCGGTGCGTCGTTGTACGCGGATGCCTTCACTCGACGTACCGATGCCGCGAGCCCGGGGCTCGTGGTGGCCGTCGCCGGCGAGCCGGTGGTGCCGGTGCCCGACACCGCCCCCGACCTCGAGGCGTTCGGTCTGGTCGACCCCGACCCGGCCGACCTCGCGCGTCTGGCGCTGAGCCGGGTCGCGGAGGGTCGGGTCCTCGACACCGAGCCGCTCTACCTGCGCCGGCCGGACGCCGTGCCGCAGGCCGCGCGCAAGCGCGTGATCGGATGACCGAGCAGTCCGACGGGGTCGTCGTCCGCGCGCTCTGCCCGGCCGACCTGCCGGACCTCGAGCGCATGGAGGTCGAGCTCTTCGGCGCGGCCGCGTGGTCTCCGGAGAGCCTCGCCGCCGAGATCGTCGGCCCGGGGCGCTGGTACGTCGGCGCCGTGGTCGACGGGGCGCTCGTCGGCTATGCCGGCCTGTGGTTCGACGGGTTCGACGCCCAGGTCATGACGATCGGCACCGACGAGCGGTTCCAGGGGCGCGGGCTCGGGCGGCGGATGCTCGAGAACCTGCTCGATCGCGCCCGCACTCTCAGCGCCGCCGTGGTGCTGCTGGAGGTGCGCGTGGACAACGACCCCGCGATCCACCTGTACGAGAGCGTGGGCTTCGAGCGGCTCGGCATGCGCCGGGCGTACTACCAGCCGGGCAACATCGACGCGTGGACCATGCGGCTGGACCTGCGCCAGGGAGGGGCACCCGCATGACGAGGACCGACGTCATCGTCGACGCCGACGGGCTGGCGGCCGCGCTCGCGGGCGACGAACCGCCCGTCCTGCTCGACGTGCGCTGGGCGCTGGGGCAGACGGACGGCCACGACCGGTACCTCGCGGGACACCTGCCCGGGGCGGTCTTCGTCGACCTCGACACGGAGCTCGCGGCGCCCGCCACCCCGCAGGACGGCCGGCACCCGCTGCCGGACCTGGAGGCACTCGAGGCCTCCGCGCGACGGTGGGGGGTCTCGGCCGACCGGCCCGTCGTCGCCTACGACGCCGTCGGCGGGATGTCCGCGGCGCGGGTGTGGTGGCTGCTGCGCTGGGCAGGGCTGCGGGACGTGCGGCTGCTGGACGGCGGACTGGCGGCGTGGACCGCGGCGGGCCGGCCCCTCGAGGCCGGGTCTGTGACGCCCGAGCCCGGGGACGTCGTGCTGGTGCCCGGAGCGTTGCCCACCATCGACGCCGACGGCGCCGCGGCCTGGACCGGGTCGCTGCTCGACGCCCGTGCGGTCGAGCGGTACGCGGGCGAGGTCGAGCCGGTCGATCCCCGTGCGGGCCACATCCCGGGCGCGATCTCGGTGCCCACGGCGGGCAACCTGGGCGCGGACGGCACGTTCCTTGCCGACGACGAGCTGCGCGCGCGGTTCGCCGACCTCGACGGGCCGGTCGCCGTGTACTGCGGCTCGGGCGTGACCGCGGCGCACGAGGTCGCGGCGCTCGCGTCGATCGGCGTGGAGGCGGCGCTCTACCCAGGCTCGTGGTCGCAGTGGTCGAACGACCCGGGCCGCCCGGCGGAGACAGGGAAGGCCGCGACCCCGGTGCAGGGATCGCGGCCTCCCGGCAGAGGTCCGGTCAGACGGTGACCGACGCCTGCTCGTAGGCGAGGCGCTCGCCGCGCGGGCGCGTGGTGCTGGAACCGGCGAGGTGGCCGACGTTGACGACCAGGAGCGACTTCCAGCCGTTGTCGGCGAAGAACTCCTTGTCGATGCCCTCCGCGTCCATGCCGCTCATCGGGCCGGCGGCCAGTCCGGCGGCACGCAGGCCGACGATCAGGTACCCGGCCTGGATGAGGGCGTTCGTGCGGGCCATCGACTCGCGCTGCTCGGGCTGACCCTCGAGCGCGTCGGCCAGCGCGGACATGTGCGGCGCGAGCGTCGGGATGTGGGCGTGGAAGCTGGTGTCGGCCGCCAGCACCAGGGACACGGGGGCGGCCAGCACGCGGTCGCGGTTGCCCTCCGCCATGTGGGCCGCGAGGCGCTGACGGGCCTCGGGCGTGCGCACCACGAGCAGGCGCAACGGGATGATGTTGAGGGCCGTCGGGCCCCACCTGACCAGGTCGTAGACCGCGGCGATCTGCTCGTCGCTGACCTCGTCGGGGCTGAACGCGGCGGCGGTGCGTGCCTCGCGGAAGAGGAGGTCGGCGACGTCGTCACCGACGGCGAGGCCCGATGCAGCGAAGTCGAGGCCGTCCAGGACAGTGGTGTCAGTGGTCATGCTTGATTGAAGCGTCAACTATCGTGAGTTGTTCCGGGCAGCGGCCGTGGCGGTCGTCACACTCCCGCGCCCGCCTATCCTGGTGCGCATGGCTGACCCCCTCGTGCTCGGGATCGAGACGTCCTGCGACGAGACCGGCGTGGCGCTCGTGCGCGGCTACGACCTGCTCGTCGACGCCGTCGCCAGCTCGGTGGACGAGCACGCGCGGTTCGGTGGGATCATCCCCGAGATCGCCTCGCGCGCGCACCTCGAGGCCATGGTGCCGACGATCGAGCGCGCCCTGGCCACCGCCGACGTCTCGCTCGACGAGGTCGACGCGATCGCGGTCACCGCCGGTCCCGGCCTCGTCGGTCCCCTGACTGTCGGGGCGTCCGCCGCGAAGGCGCTCGCGCTGGCGCTGGACAAGCCTCTGTACGGCGTGAACCACGTGATCGGGCACGCGGTCGTCGACGAGCTGGTCGACGGCGCGTTCCCGGACCGGGTGATGGCGCTCGTCGTCTCGGGCGGGCACTCGTCGCTGCTGCTCATCGACGACACCGTGCACGTCACCGAGCTCGGCTCGACGCTCGACGACGCGGCGGGGGAGGCGTTCGACAAGGTGGGCCGGCTGCTCGGGCTGCCCTACCCCGGCGGCCCGCACATCGACCGGCTCGCCCGCGAGGGGGACCCGACCGCGATCCGGTTCCCGCGCGGGCTGACCGCCGCCAAGGACCAGGCCGCGCACGCCGCCGACTTCTCGTTCTCGGGTCTGAAGACCGCCGTCGCCCGGTGGGTCGAGGCCCGCCAGGACGCCGGACGGGAGGTGCCGCTCCCGGACGTGGCGGCGTCGTTCGCCGAGGCCGTGGCCGACGTGCTGACCGCCAAGACGATCGCCGCCTGCCGCGCGCACGGCGTCGAGACCCTCGTGGTCGGCGGCGGGTTCTCGGCGAACTCGCAGCTGCGGGACATGGCGGCCAAGCGCTGTGCCGAGGCCGGCATCGAGCTGCGCATCCCGCCGATCCGCTACTGCACCGACAACGGGGCGATGATCGCCGCGCTCGGGTCGGCGGTCGTCCGCCGTGGGCTGCCGCCGTCGTCGCTGGACCTGCCGGTCGATTCCTCGATGCCGCTGACGCGCGTGCTCGTCTGATCGAGCTCAGGCCCGCGCTGCGCGGGTCGGTGCCGGCGTCGTCGTCCAGGCGCGCCAGACGCGGGCGCCCAGCAGGTACGGGATCGTGAAGACCGCGAGGTAGAACACCGCCACCTGCCACGTGAGGGTGGAGCCGACCGAGACGGCGTCGGCGGTGTGCGTGTACGTCGTCGTCGCGCCCAGGAACACGCGCTCGACCGTCCCTCCGCCGAGCTGGGCCAGCGTGTCGAGCGTGCCGGCGCTGTAGGCCAGGACGAGGTAGACCAGGGCGCAGAGCGCGAGCGTGCCCCACACGGCGCCGGTGGTCCAGCGCGGGACGCGGCGGCCGAGCTCGGCGATGTAGCCCTCCGCCAGCAGCCGGGGGTGGCCCAGGTCGGCGACCGCCTGCCGCATCCCGACCTCCGCGGCTGTCGCCGTCAGCTCGGTGCGCAGCTCGCGCTTGATGGCGACGTTCTTGGGGTAGTCCTGCATGGCCCAGCTGAACTGCAGGAGGTAGCGCTCGCGGGTCCACGCGTCGCACAGGGACGTGCTCATGAGGTCTCCTTCGTGGTGACGCGGGCGAGCAGGTGGTCGACCGTGGTGGCGAGCTGCCGCCACGACCGGGCCGTGCTCCACAGCTGCTCCGCGCCGGTCTCGGTGGGGACGTAGTACTTGCGGGCGGGGCCCGCGGTGGAGGCGACGAGCCGGGAGGAGATCTGGCCATCGCGCTCGAGACGGTTGAGCACGGGGTAGAGCGTCCCGGCGCCGAGGTCGTCGAGACCGCCCTCGTGCAGGCGCGTGACCAGCTCGTAGCCGTACGACTCGCGCTCGGTGAGGAGTGCGAGGACGAGCATCGGGAGGACGCCCTTGAGGAGCTGAGGGTCGCGCGGCTCGTCCATGCCGATGACGCTATGCCTAGTAGTAGGCATTGACAAGTAGCGGGCGTAAGCGAATTCCTAGAGCGGCCGACCGGCCTTCAGCTCGGCGACGAGAGAGCGGACAACGGCGTCCAGCTCGCCGGCATGACGCCGGGCGACCGCACGCTGGCGCTGGTAAGACGCACCCCGGCGCAGGATGACGCGCACCTGCTCGAGCTCCGCGGCGCATCCGAGCCGCTCGGCCACGGGCGCGAGGTCGAGCAGCCACCGACCGACGGCGTCGGTCACCAGCTCCTCGTCACCGGCGGCGTTCGTGATGATGATCGCGTCCATGCCGTACCGCGCGGAGCGCCACTTGTTCTCCTGCGCGAACCACGGCGGCAGCGTCGGCAGGGTCTCGCCGCGGTCGAGCATCGTCGAGAAGTGTTCGACGAAGCAGTGCGTGAGGGCCGAGATGGCGGCGACCTCGAGCAGGTTCGAGGCGCCGTCGGCGATCCGCATCTCGAGCGTCCCGAACCGGGGCGCGGGGCGCACGTCCCACCGGATCTCGTCGAACTGGTCGATCACGCCGGTGTGCATCATGTCGCCCACGTACTGCTCGAGCTGCGACCACTGGTCGAACCCGGGCGGCAGACCCGCCGTGGGCAGCTGCTGGAAGAGCAGGGCCCTGTTCGACGCGTAGCCCGTGTCCTTGCCGCCCCAGAACGGGGACGACGCCGACAGCGACTGGATGTGCGCGAAGACGGTGAGCATCGCCCGGGAGATCGGCAGCACCTTGTCGCGGTCCTCGATGCCCACGTGCACGTGCACGCCGTAGATGAGCATCTGCCGGCCCCACCACTGCGTGCGGTCGATCAGCGTGGCGTAGCGCTGCTTGTCGGTGACCCTCTGCTGCGCCCACTGCGCGAACGGGTGCGTGGCGCTGCCCATCAGCTCGATGCGCAGCGGCTCGGCGGCGGCTCCCACCTCGTCGAGCGCGCGCTGCAGGTCGCCGGTCGCCTCCGCGATCGTGCGGCACTTGCCGGAGCGGATCTCGACGGTGTTGAGCAGGAGCTCCTGCGTGATGTGCGGGTGCTCGGCACCGTCCGCCGGACGGACCGCCGCGAGGATCGCCTCGGCCGCCTGCCGCAGGTCCCCGGAGTCGGAGTCGACGAGCCCGACCTCCCACTCGATCCCCACGGTGGACCGCTCCGACCGCGCGAACGGCAGAGGGACCGGCGCGGCCATCAGGCGGGCTCCACCACGAGCACCTGCTGGCTGCCCGCGACGCGCGTGAGGATGATCGTGCCGGTCGCGCTGCCCCGCAGGTCGAGCTGGCGGCGCAGCTGCTCGGGGACCACGGCCGTGCCGCGCTTCTTGATCGTCAGCTTGCCCACGTCCCGCTCTCGGAGGTAGGTGCGGAGCCGCTTCAGGCCGAACGGCAGCACGTCGAGCACCCGGTAGGCAGTCGCGGAGGGCACGGGCACGAGGGCGTCCGACGTCACGTAGGCGATCGAGGCGTCGACGAGCCGGCCGCGCACCTGCGCCGCGACCTCGCCGACCAGCCCCGCGCGGATCACCGCGCCGTCCGGCTCGTAGAGGTAGCCGCCGACCGCGCCGGTCGGCGGCCGCTCGTCGGAGGTCTGCTCCACCACGTGCGCATCGCCGTCGCGCAGCACCAGGGCCGAGCGGCCGGGTCCCTCGGGGGCGAGCGGCCCGAACCAGAGCCCGACCTCGACCACGTCGCCGTCCGACGAGACCCACTGGGCGTGGGCGTCCTGCGGCAGCGCCGCGTGGGGGATGCCCGGACCGAGCTTAAGGCCGAGCGCCGGGATCGTCTCGCGGACCGCCAGGACCGCGTCCAGCGACGGCTCGTAGGCGGCCGGGTCGAACACGCGGCTGCCCGCGGAGGTCCGGCGGGCGGGGTCGGCGTAGACCCCGTCGACGCCCTCCGCCACGAGGTCCAGCGCGAGCCCGTCGCCGTGCCGTACCGCCGCGTCGGGGAAGTGCCGCAGGTTCACGGTCGCGATCGCGGCCGTGGCCTCGTCGACGTCGGTGGCCAGGACGCGCAGGCCGATGCCCGCGAAGGCCATGGCGTCGGCGCCGATCCCGCTGGTGAGGTCCGCGACCAGGGTGCAGCCGGCGTCGCGGAACCGGCGGGCGTGGTGGGCCGCGACGGTGAGGCGGGTCGCCTGCTCGAGGCCCGAGGCGGTGAACAGCATCCCGTCGGCGAACGTGCCGAACTTGGCGGCGGCCTTGGCGCGCAAGCGCGACTGTGTGAGGGCCGCGGCGACGAGCGCCGGGTCGATGCCGTCGTCGCGCAGGCGCTCGGAGAGCGCCATCGTGCGCGACTCGTCGTACGGCGGCAGCGCCGACAGCAACGCCCAGCCCGCGGGGCTGAGCAGCTGGGTGATGCCGTCGCTGTCCATGCCGCGATCCTCGCACGCAGCGGCGCACCGAGGGGCGGATCAGCGGCGGATCCGCACGGCTCGCTGGCACTCGCCTTGACCGAGTGCTAACCGCTTCCTAGAGTGATGGCTGGCACTCTCCCGGTGAGTGTGCCAGCTGCGCTCCGGATCACGGCACCCGCGACGACGTGGTCCGACAGCGCGCACGAACCTCAGAGAACTACTCACATGCGAAGGGGAGGTCCGCTGTGTCGGTCTCCATCAAGCCCCTCGAGGACCGGATCGTCGTCAAGACGCTCGAGGCAGAGACGACGACCGCTTCCGGTCTCGTCATCCCGGACAGCGCCAAGGAGAAGCCCCAGGAGGGCGAGGTCCTGGCGGTCGGTCCCGGCCGTGTCGACGACAACGGTGTCCGGATCCCGCTCGACGTCGCCGTCGGCGACAAGGTCATCTACTCGAAGTACGGCGGCACCGAGGTCAAGTACTCGGGCGAGGAGTTCCTCATCCTCTCGGCCCGCGACATCCTCGCGATCGTCGTCAAGTGATCTGAGGGGCGCTCGCGCCCCGCACGAGACGGACCCTCACGGCACTGCCGTGGGGGTCTCTCTCGTCTCAGGCCTCGGCGCACCCGAGGGGGTCGGCGCTCGTCACGGTGTCGGGGCACACCTGGTGGGTCCACGCCGGCCCGTCGCCGCCGAAGGCGTCCTGGCTGCTGTCGGTGAACACCTCGAGCCCGTCGATGCCCGGCCCGACCCGGAAGTACGTGGTGATCGGGTCGCCCTCGGTCGTCGGGGACGTCACGACGAGCTCGGCTCCGGCTCGGGCGTCGGCCTCGTCGAGGCACTGCCACGCCTCGGCGGGGATGGTCTCGCCCTGCGCGATCTCGAGCTCGCCGCAGGACGGCAGCGCCGCGCGGCTGGCGAAGCTCTCGGGTGGGACGTCCTCGCCCGCGCCGCAACCGGCCAGGACCAGGGCGCTCGCGGCCAGCGCGACGAGCCGTCGTGCGCGCACCCGGTCCTCCGCTTCGAGTAGTCACTCGAGTGTGGCGTGCGGAGGGGCGGTCGACGAGGGGGTTCACCCGCGCGGGTTCGTCGGCGCACGAAAAGAGCCCTCCCCTCTCGTCGTGCCGAGTGGGGAGGGCTCTGCTCGTCGGTGCGGGGTGTCAGCCGACCCGGCTGGCGCGGCCGCGCTGCGCGAGGATGGCGGCGCGCTCGTCCTCGGACAAGCCGCCCCACACGCCGTAGGGCTCGCGGACGGCGAGCGACTGCTCGCGGCACTCCTTGAGCACCGGGCACGTGGCGCAGATCGCCTTGGCCGCCTCGGCGCGGCGCCGGCGGGCCGAGCCACGCTCGCCCTCGGGGTGGAAGAAGAGGTCCTGGTCCTCATCACGGCAGGCGCCGTCGAACTGCCACTCCCACAGGTCCATCACCGGTCCGGGAAGGCGCGAGATCTCGGCCATGAGTTCCTCCTCAGTCGTTCCGTCGCACCGCTGGTGGGCGGCTGCGGCGGGAAAGTCGTGAACACGGGATGCGAGTACGACTTGCGCTTCTTGCAGTTCCGTACGGGGTGACGCGTTGGTGAGGACGTTACAACCGCGCCAGAAGTTGTTCAAGACCGTGTCGCACATTCGGGTGATGAAGCGATTGCCGATGAACTGCCAGGTCGGCGTGTCGCGCCGCGACACGCCTGAACGGTCCGAGTCGCATCGGACTGGCAGAATCGCGCCATGGTGACGCACGAGGGCGATGAACCGGCGGGACCGCCGGCGCCAGCCTTGGCCGTCGCCGCGGTGGCACGTCGGCTCGGGGTGGCCCCCGCGACGCTGCGGACCTGGGACCGCCGGTACGGGCTCGGTCCGTCCGAGCACTCGGCGGGTGCCCACCGCCGCTACTCGGCCGTCGACGTCGAGCGGTTGCTCGTGATGCGACGGCTCACGCTGGACGGGGTGGCGCCGGCCGAGTCCGCGCGGATCGCGCTCGCGACCGACGTCTCTGCGGCGCCCGCCCGCAGCGCCCGCGACGGCACGCCCACGCCGACGGCCGTCGTCGACGCCGCCCTCGCGGGGGACGTCGACCGGTGCGGTCGGCTGCTCGCGCTCGAGCCGGCAGCCGACGTCGTCGCGTGGTGGACCACTCTGGTCGAGCCTGTGCTTGCCGCGCTGGCCCGCCGGACCGTGGTGGACCCACCCGGGGTCGACGCGGTCGCCGCGGTGCAGGCCGGGGTCCTCGCCGCGCTCCGCGTGCGCTCGGCTCCGGGGCCGGGCGCCAGCCGACCCGTCGTCCTCGTCCTCGTCGCACCGCGGGAGGCCCGGCCGCTCGTCGCGCACGCGCTGGCCGGCGCGCTCGCCGCGCAGGGGGTCGACGCCCGGATCGTCGGCGGACCGGTGGGGGCGCACCATGCCGTCGAGCTGTCCGCCATGACCCGCGCCCGCGCCGTGGTGACGCTGGGGGAGCGGGTCGACGCGGACCTCGAGGTGGTAGACCGGCTCGCGCACGACCTGCCGGACCTGGCGCAGTTCGTCATGGTCCCCGACGGTGCCGCACAGGCCGTCCCGCTCGGGCGCTCGGTGCACCGCGCCCGCACGTTCACCGGCCTCCTGCACGAGGTTCTCGCGGTCGCGACTGCCGGTGTCGAGCGCTGAACGGACGAATCGCCGCCGCCGAGTGGGGGAGACATTCCACTCAGGAGGTGCGCAGGCGGACGAAGCCCCGCCGGCAGCGGGTGGCGTTCGTCTCTGCGGCTAACTTCTGACTGGACGTCGGCCGATATGACTCAGGTGCCCCGGACGGGGCCCGAGAGGGGATTCAACATGGCGGGAGTCGTGGTCTGTCACGGCTCGGCGGTCGTTCGTGAGCGGCTCGTCGTGACCTCTATCGGTGTGCCTGCGCTCGGTCCGGTCCGCGCGGCGTCCTCGGTGGACGAGCTGCTGAGCCTCGCGCGGCGGATGCCGCCGACGGTCGTGCTGCTCGACGCGCACCTGGCCGCGCCGGGAGCGATCGAGGCGATCCGTCGGCTGCGCGCCGTCGCGCCGGCGGCCGCGATCGTGCTGCTGGCGCTCCCGGACGACACCGTCGCCCTCGACCGGGCGCTCGCGCTGGGCGCCCGCGGGTTCCTGGCGCCGGACGTCGGTCGCGCCGAGCTCTCGGCCGTCGCCGCGCACGTGCTCGCGAGCCCCGTGCTCCCCGCCCCGGGCGGGCATCGTCCGCAGCCCGTCGACGTGCCCAGCCAGGGCGGTTCCCGGACCGAGGCGCGGACCCCGTCGCAGGGCGTGCCCGTCGTCGTCCCCGCCGACGCCAACGCCGTGCCAGTCGGAGTCCCGACCACGGGTGCGATCCCCGGGGTGCCGCTGACCAAGCGCGAGATCGAGGTGCTCACCGGCATGAGCCACGGCCGGTCGAACGCGCAGATCGGCGCGGAGCTCTACCTCTCCGAGGACACGGTCAAGACGCACGCGCGCCGGCTGTTCCGCAAGCTCGGTGCCAACGACCGGGCGCAGGCGGTCGCGATCGGGCTGCGGCGAGGGCTGATCCGGTAGTTCGGAGCACGTATCCTTGCCGGATGACGGAGCACTCGCCTGCCGACCCGTTCGCCCGCATCGGGCTCACCTACGACGACGTGCTCCTCCTGCCGGGGGAGACGGACGTCATCCCGAGCGAGGTGGACACCTCGTCGCGCCTGACGCGCGAGATCTCCGTGCGCGTGCCGCTGCTGTCGGCCGCGATGGACACCGTCACCGAGTCGCGCATGGCCATCGCCATGGCGCGCC
The DNA here is from genome assembly GCF_054049315.1 of Cellulomonas sp. P5_E12. Lineage (NCBI taxonomy): Bacteria > Bacillati > Actinomycetota > Actinomycetes > Micrococcales > Cellulomonadaceae > Cellulomonas > Cellulomonas sp. P5_E12. Next base: position 14,411 of record NZ_JBFUMP010000041.1, read on the forward strand.
AGGGTGGCATCGGGATCCTGCACCGCAACCTGTCCATCGAGGACCAGGCGCACCAGGTCGACCTGGTGAAGCGCTCCGAGTCGGGCATGATCACCGACCCCGTCACGGTGTCCCCGGACGCGACGCTCGCCGAGCTCGACCACCTGTGCGGCATCTACCGGGTGTCGGGGCTGCCGGTCATCGCGGACAACGGGCTGCTGCTGGGCATCATCACCAACCGCGACCTGCGATTCGTGCCCGGGGCTGAGTTCGAGACCCGCCGCGTGCGCGAGATCATGACGCCGATGCCGCTGGTCACCGCGCCCGTCGGGATCGCGCGCGAGGACGCGGCCGCGCTGCTGGCCAAGCACAAGATCGAGAAGCTCCCGCTGGTGGACGACGCCGGCATCCTGCGCGGGCTCATCACGGTCAAGGACTTCGTGAAGTCCGAGCAGTACCCCGACGCGACCAAGGACGGCGAGGGGCGCCTGGTCGTCGGCGCCGCGATCGGGTTCTTCGGGGACGCGTGGGAGCGGGCGACCGCGCTCGTCGAGGCGGGGGTCGACGCGCTCGTCGTCGACACCGCCAACGGGCACGCGCGCCTCATGCTCGACATGGTGCGCCGGCTCAAGTCCGACCCGTCGACCCGCCACGTCCAGGTCATCGGCGGCAACGTCGCGACGACCCCGGGCGCGCAGGCGCTGGTCGACGCCGGTGTCGACGCCGTCAAGGTCGGCGTCGGGCCGGGCTCCATCTGCACCACCCGCGTCGTCGCCGGCGTCGGAGTCCCGCAGGTCACGGCGATCTACGACGCCGCACGCGCCTGCAAGCCGGCCGGGGTGCCGGTCATCGGCGACGGCGGACTGCAGTACTCCGGCGACATCGCCAAGGCCCTGGTGGCCGGCGCGGACACCGTGATGCTCGGCTCGCTCCTGGCCGGCTGCGACGAGTCGCCCGGCGAGCTCGTGTTCGTCAACGGCAAGCAGTTCAAGCACTACCGCGGGATGGGCTCGCTCGGGGCGATGGCGTCCCGCGGCCGGGTCTCCTACTCCAAGGACCGGTACTTCCAGGCCGACGTGTCCTCCGACGAGAAGATCGTCCCCGAGGGCATCGAGGGGCAGGTGCCGTACCGCGGCCCCCTGTCGGCCGTCGCCCACCAGCTGATCGGTGGCCTGCACCAGTCGATGTTCTACGTCGGCGCGCACACCATCCCGCAGCTGCAGGACCGCGGGAAGTTCATCCGGATCACCGCGGCCGGGCTCAAGGAGTCCCACCCGCACGACATCCAGATGACCGTCGAGGCGCCGAACTACACCGGCCGCTGACACGGCGTTGTCCGACCCGGCCGACTTCTACACCGGGCTCGTCGCCGACCTGTACTCGCCGCTGCGGTCGTTCACCTCGGACCCGGCGCAGTACGCGGCGTTCGTCCGTTCGTCCGGCGAGCCGGCCCTGGAGCTCGGGTGCGGCGACGGGGAGCCGCTGCTCGACCTGCGTGCCCTCGGGCTGGACGTCGACGGGGTGGACTCGTCCGCCGACATGCTCGACCGCCTGCGGAGTGCGGCCGGTCGTCGGGGACTGTCCGCCACCGTCCACCAGCAGCGCATGGAGGACCTCGACCTGCCGCGGCGGTACCGGTCGATCTTCCTGGCCGGTGCCACCTTCAACCTCCTTGCCGACGACGACGTCGCCCTGCGTGCGCTGCGCGGGATCCGGGCGCACCTGACGGACGACGGGACGGCGCTCGTGCCGTTGTTCGTGCCCGGTCCGACGCCCGCGTCGCAGGTCGGCGTGTTCCGCGAGGTCGAGAGCGACGGTGCGGTGCTGCGCTGCGCCGTGATCGACGAGGAGCTGGATCTCGCCGCGCGCACCCGCCGGACGACGCTGCGGTACGAGCGGTCCGTCGACGGGGCCGTGGAGGTGGCCGAGCGCGTGTGGCTCCTGCACTGGTACACGCCGGCCCGGTTCGAGGCGCTCGCGGTCGAGGCGGGACTCGAGCCGACGACCGTCGTTGATCCGGAGGACTCCCACGCGATGACGGTGACGCTGCGGGTTCGGTGAGCCCGGCCCGTCTGCAGGCGTGCGCTCGTCGACGTCGACCTGGGCCGTGCCCCGGCTTTCCGCGGCCCGCGGAGAGTGAATTCTTCTGGCGATTCGTCGGCATTCTTCGTCGTCCATTGGCCTGTGGATGAAATGTTCCGGATTCGGGGCTGTGGGCGGCTCGATGGAGCGCTGAACTGCGGCGATGCTGATTCACGGCTTGTCTCATGATCTGAGCAAATGGCGCAGTGAATGTCAGTGGTGCCTGGGAGACTTCTTCGTGGCGGGATTGTCGGGGCTCGATTCTCGGGCGCGTCCGGGTGGCGCGAAGGAGGTGGCTCGCTGTGTCGATCGACGAGGGTGGCCGATATGCCGGCTCTGCGTCTGCCGGCTCGACCGGCTCGATCGGGTCGACCGGCTCGACCGGCTCGATCGGGTCGACCGGGTCTAACGGCTCGACCGGCTCGATCGGGTCGGTCGGGTCGGCCGGCTCGATCGGGTCGGTCGGGTCGGCCGGCTCGATTGGCTCGATCGGATCGGTCGACGGGTCACCCGCGACGGGCGTGGGCTCGCCGGTGGCGGTCGCTCTGGCGGCGTTGAGGTCGGCGGTCGAGGCGTTGGCGGTCGCGTCGGATCCGTCGACCCCGGCGGGGCGGCTGGAGGGCGAGGCGGCGGCGGAGGTGGTGCGGGAGGCGTTGGCGGTGGCGGGCCGACTGTCTGCGATCGCGGCGCGGATGGTGCCGGTGGTGGAAGCCGACGGGTGGTGGACGCTCGATGGTGCCCGCTCGATCACGACGTGGTTGGC
>NZ_JBFUMP010000042.1:0-15452 GCF_054049315.1 Cellulomonas sp. P5_E12
GGCAGCGGCGCAGGCCGCCGCCGACGCCGCTGCGGCCGCGCAGGCACAGGCCCAGGCCGAGGCCGACAAGGCCGCCCAGCGCGCCGCCTGGAAGCAGTCGCTGCAGGGGTACGCCAACGGCAAGATCCCCGACTCCGCGCTCTGCGGCGTCGGCTTCGACGCCTCGATCCGGCTGCGCTGCGACGCCGCCGAGCAGCTCGACGTCCTGAACGCCGCCTATAAGGAGCAGTTCGGCGCCGACCTGGTGGTCAACGACTCGTACCGGTCGTACGCCGGCCAGGTGATGTGCAAGCGCACCAAGGGCTACCTGTGCGCCGCACCCGGCACGTCGAACCACGGCAGCGGCATCGCGGTGGACCTGGGCGGTGGCATCGACTMGTTCGGGACAGCCCAGCACCGCTGGATGGACGCCAACGCCCCGGGCCTCGAGTGGGTGCACCCCTCGTGGGCCGAGCGCGGCGGCAGCAAGCCGGAGGCATGGCACTGGGAGTACGCGGGCTGACCTTCGCCCGCATTTCCCCCGCGGGGACGGGCTCGACGCACCGCCGCGGCCCTACGATCGGGCGCATGAGCACCTCGGCCGAGCCGGGGCGGACGTGGCCCCTGGTCGGCCGTGCCGCCGAGCTCGACGACCTCGACAGCCTGCTGTCGACCGCCGCCGACGGCGTCGGCGTGACGGTGCTCCTCGAGGGTGAGGCCGGCGTCGGCAAGACGAGCCTCGTCGACGCGATCCGCGGCTCCGCCCGGCTGCTCGACGTCGACCTGCGCACCGCGCAGGCGTCGGCGATGCGCGGCTGGCCGTTCGCCCTGCTCGCCGACGCGCTCCTCCTCCACTCCAGCCGCAGCGCCGGACGCGGACAGGTCGAGGCCGAGCTCGCCGACCTGCTCGAGGCCATGCACGCCGACCCGGCCCACTCGGTGCCGCGGCACGCCCGCGCGGCCGAGCTGTTCGCGGCGCTGCTGCGTCGGCGCGGCGACGCCCGGCCGTGGGCCCTCGTGCTCGAGGACGTGCACGAGGCCGACGCCGCCTCGCTCGAGGTCCTGCTCCAGCTCGCGCACGAGGGGGCCGTGCCCCGTGCGCTCGTCGTCCTCACCATGCGGCCGGTGCCGTACCGGCCCGAGCTCGCGGCCGTCGTCGCTGCCTGGACACGGGCCGGCGCGCAGTACCTCGAGCTCCGCCCGCTCGCCGCGCGCGCCACGATCGAGCTCGCCGAGAACCTCGTCGGCGGCCCCGTCGGACCCTCGCTGCGCGGCACGCTGGCGACGACGGGCGGCAACCCGCGGCTCGTCGCCGACGTGGTGCGCACGGCCCGCTCCGCCGGCGCGCTGGTCTCGTCCGACGGCGTCCTGGACACCACCGGCGTGGGCTGGCTGACGCCGCTCGACGAGGTGGTCCGCCGGCGCGTGGAGTACCTGGGATCCGACGTGCTCACGCTGCTCGGGCAGGCCTCCGTGCTGGGCACGTCGTTCGTCATGGCGGACCTGGCGACGCTCGCGGGCGACCCGGTGGCGGACTGCTGGCGCACGCTGCGGCACGGGCTCGCCGCCGGGGTGGTGCGGGCGCGCGGCGACCGGCTCGTGTTCGGCCACGACCTCGTGCGCGGCGCCCTGTACAACGGCCTGGAGCCCGACGAGCGGCGCGCCCTGCACGCCCGCGCGGCCTGGGCCCTGCGGCAGGCCGGTGCGCCGTCGCAGATCGTCACCGGCCACCTCGAGCGCGCGCGCTGATCCGCCCGGCTGCTTAACGTGGAGGGGCGGGCGGTCGCCCGCGTCGTCACACCGAAGGAGCACCCATGGCCACGCGCACCTCTCGCACCGCCTGGAACGGGACCCTGAACGAGGGCAGCGGCCAGGTCGAGCTCACCAGCTCCGGCGTCGCCACCCTCGACGTGTCCTTCCCCAAGCGCACGGCGGAGAACGCCGACGGCACGACGAGCCCCGAGGAGCTCATCGCCGCCGCGCACTCCTCCTGCTTCGCCATGCAGCTGTCCGGCGTGATCGCCGCGGCCGGCGGCACGCCCGTCGCGCTCGAGGTCAGCGCCGACGTGACCCTGCGCCCCGACCCCGCCGGTGGGCTGCGCATCAGCGGCATCGTGCTCACGGTCCGCGGCGAGGTCGAGGGCCTCGACGCCGACGGCTTCGCCCAGGCCGCCGAGACCGCCAAGGCCACCTGCCCGGTCAGCAAGGCCCTGACGGGCACGGACATCACGCTGCACGCCTCCCTGGCATAACCAGCCGGCTCCCACTCCATCCATCCCCTCGCGCAACGTCCGCAGATTCGGCCGCCTGAACGCTCGATCCTGCGGACGTTGCGGGGATGGAGCCGTGACGTCCGCGGATTCGGTCGCCGGGACGCTCGATCGTGCGGACGTCGCGACGTTCCACGTTTCGGTGAGGCGTGCGGGTCAGGGCGTTGCCGATGGGAGACTGCCCCCGTGGTGGCCGTGACCGAGACACTGGCGGGGGATCCGCGCACGCCCGACAGCGCCGAGGTCGTGCAGGCGCTGCGGTCCGCGCTGCGCGGAGTCGTCGACGACAGCACGCGCCGCCGGGCCGAGTACTCGACGGACGCGTCGAACTACCGCGTGGTCCCGCAGGTCGTCGCGTTCCCGCGGGACACGGACGACGTCCTCGCGGCTCTCGCGGTGACCAGGGAGCTCGGCGTCCCCCTGACCGCGCGCGGCGGCGGCACCTCGGTGGCGGGGAACGCCGTCGGCACCGGCGTGGTGCTCGACTTCTCGCGGCACGTGAACCGCATCCTCGAGATCGACCCCGACGCGCGGACCGCCAGGATCGAGCCGGGCGTGGTCATGGCGAGCCTGCAGAAGGCCGCCGCGCCGCACGGCCTGCGCTTCGGCCCGGACCCGAGCACGCAGGCGCGCGCCACCCTCGGCGGGATGATCGGCAACAACGCCTGCGGTCCCCGCGCGGTCGCCTACGGGCGGACCGCGGACAACGTGCTGGCGCTCGACGTGGTCGACGGCACCGGCCGCCGGTTCGAGGCTCGCTCTGGTGCGGGTGCGCTCGACGTCGTGCCGGGTCTCGACGAGCTCGTCCGCGCCCACCTCGACGTCCTCCGGACCGAGCTGGGCCGCTTCGGCCGGCAGGTCTCCGGCTACTCCCTCGAGCACCTGCTGCCCGAGAAGGGGACCGACCTGGCCAAGGCGCTGGTCGGCACCGAGGGGACGGTCGCGACGCTGCTCGGCGCGACGGTCCGGCTGGTCCCGATCGCCGCCGCGCCCGTGCTCGTCGTGCTCGGCTACCCCGACATGCCCACGGCCGCCGACGCCGTCCCCGCGCTGCTCGCGCACGCGCCGCTGGCCATCGAGGGCATGGACTCCCGGCTGGTCGACGTGGTCCGTCGCGTCCGCGGCGCCGCTGCCGTGCCCCCGCTGCCCCCGGGTGGCGGCTGGCTCATGGTCGAGGTCGGGGGCTCCGACCTCGACGAGGCCCTGGACCGGGCGCGCGCGCTCGCCTCCGACGCGGGCAYCGACGCCGTCGGCCTCTTCCCGCCGGGACCCGAGGCCGCCGCGATGTGGCGGATCCGCGAGGACGGCGCCGGGCTCGGCGGCCGCACGCCGTCGGGCGAGCAGGCCTGGCCCGGCTTCGAGGACTCCGCCGTCCCGCCCGAGCGGCTCGGCGCGTACCTGCGCGAGCTCGAGGCGCTCATGGCGTCGCACGGCGTCGACGGGCTGGCCTACGGGCACTTCGGCGACGGCTGCGTGCACCTGCGTCTCGACATCCCGCTGGAGCGGTCCGGAAACCCGCTGCGCGCGTTCATGACCGACGCCGCGGCGCTCGTCGCGACCCACGGCGGCTCCCTGTCGGGCGAGCACGGCGACGGCCGCGCGCGCTCGGAGCTGCTGCCGGTCATGTACTCGTCCCAGGCGATCGACCTGTTCGGGGCGTTCAAGGACCTGCTCGACCCGCGGGACCTGCTCAACCCCGGGGTCCTGGTCCGGCCGCGTCCGCTCGACGCCGACCTGCGCCGCCCGTGGGCGCGCCCGCTGCTCGCCGACGGCCACGGCTTCTCGTTCGCGCACGACGCCGGCGACCTGACCACCGCGCTGCACCGCTGCGTCGGGGTAGGCAAGTGCCGGGCGGACAGCACCGCGACCGGCGGGTTCATGTGCCCCTCGTACCTGGCGACGAAGGACGAGAAGGACTCGACCCGCGGCCGCGCGCGCGTGCTGCAGGAGATGGCGAACGGCACGCTCGTCGCCGGCGGCTGGGGATCGCCCGAGGTGCACGACTCGCTCGACCTCTGCCTGTCCTGCAAGGCGTGCTCGTCGGACTGCCCCGCGGGCGTCGACATGGCGCAGTACAAGTCGGAGATCCTGCACCGTACATATCGCGGGAAGCTGCGGCCGACCTCGCACTACGCCCTCGGCTGGCTGCCCCGCTGGGCGCGGCTGATCACGGGCATCCCGGGCCTCGCGGCGCTCACCAACAGCGTGCTCGGCATCCGACCGGTCGCCAAGGTGGTGCTCGCGGGCGGCGGCATGGACACCCGGCGGCAGATGGTCACGTTCGCCCGGCAGCCGTTCCGGGCGTGGGTCCGCGGGGAGGGGCGCGACGCGGTGACGCTCACCGGCCGGCATGACGACGCCGTCCGCCCGAGCGAGCGTCCCGGCCACCAGTTCCTCGGCCGCCCCGGCAAGGGGACCGGTGGCTCCGCGGGCAAGCGGCCGCGGGTGGTGCTCTGGACCGACTCGTTCTCCGACACCCTGTCGCCGTCCGTCGCGCAGGCGGCCGTCGCCGTCCTCACCGACGCCGGCTACGAGGTGCTGGTCCCGCAGGGCAACGCCTGCTGCGGCCTGACGTGGATCAGCACGGGCCAGCTGGACGGCGCGAAGAAGCAGCTGACGCACCTGCTGGGCGTGCTCGGGCCGTTCGCGGTCAACGGCATCCCGATCGTCGGCCTCGAGCCGTCCTGCACCGCGGTGCTCCGCTCCGACCTGCTGGACCTGCTTCCCGACGACCCCCGCGCGGTCGCGGTCGCGCGCGAGACGCGCACGCTCGCGGAGCTCCTCACCGCACCGGCGCCGATCGGCCCGGGCGACCGCTGGCAGGTGCCGGACCTCTCCGACGTCACCGCCGTGGTGCAGCCGCACTGCCACCACTACTCGGTGATGACGTGGACGGCCGACCGCCGGCTGCTCACCGACGCCGGCGCGCAGTTCTCGGCGCTCGCGGGCTGCTGCGGGCTGGCGGGGAACTTCGGCATGGAGAAGGGGCACTACGACGTGTCGGTCGCCGTGGCCGAGAACGCGCTGCTGCCTGCCCTGCGCGACGCCGCTCCGGGCGACGTCTACCTCGCCGACGGGTTCTCGTGCCGCACCCAGGCCGACCAGCTGGCCGGCGTGCAGGGGATCCACCTGGCCGAGCTGCTCGCGGCCCGTCTGCCGGCCCAGGTGCCGACGCGCTGAGACCGGTTGGACACGTCCGTCCGCGCGCAGCAGGCTGGGCGGCATGCTCGTCGCCTTCTCCGTCGCCCCGCTCGGTGCGGGCGAGTCCGTGACCGCCGCCGTCGCCGATGCCGTGCGCATCGTCCGCGAGTCCGGGCTCCCCAACCGCACCGACTCGATGTTCACCACGCTCGAGGGGGAGTGGGACGAGGTGATGGACGTGGTCAAGCGCGCCACGGAGGCGGTCGGCCGGCACGGCAACCGGGTCAGCCTGGTGCTCAAGGCCGACATCCGGCCGGGCCACGACGGGGAGCTCACGGGCAAGGTCGAGCGCGTCGAGGCGGCCCTCACCCACGAGTGACGATGGCGGCTCTCCCGGCGCCTGGGTCGGGGCGTCCGGGTGATGTGACCGATCTCCTGCGACGAGGTCGGACAGACGGGCTGACGGCTCCAGCGCGCTGTGGGACAGTGTGGTCGCGAGCGCGCCGGCGGGGCGCGCGGCCGCACGACGGGACCGCGGAAGGCCAGGACAGATGCCCATCTTCGAGCTCGACGAAGGCCGGCCGCGCCTCGTCCAGCCGATGCAGCCGCTCACCGGCTCCTTCGCGCAGGAGTGCGCGTCGCTGCTGACGCACCACCTCGCCGCCATCGCCGGTGAACCCCTCTTCGCGGTCCGTTCCCGCACCGCCGCGCCCGACCACGCCGACCTGCCCGAGCTGCTCGCGCTCGACGCGACGGGCCGCGCGGTCGTCATCGACGTCGTGCAGGTGGTCGACGACGACGCCGTGATCTCGGCCCTCCGGCACGCCGGCGCCGCGTCGCGGATGACGACGACCGACCTGGCGCGGGCGTACCACCCGGACCCCAGCCGGTTCGCCGTCGACTTCGCGGCGTTCCGCGAGCAGGCCGCGTTCGGCACGCAGACCAGCCGGCGCGAGGGCGTGCGGCTCATCCTGCTGTGCTCGGAGGTCGCGGCCGAGGCCGGCGACACCCTCGGTTTCCTGCGCGGACCCGGCCGGCACGTGGACGTGCTGCAGGTGGGCGTCGTGCGCGGCGTCGACGACCGCCGCCTGCTGGACGTCTCCCCGCTGGCCACGCACGAGGGCGCCCGCCGGTCGGTCGAGCCGACGGCGCTGCGCCTGGTCCGCTCGAGCGAGGGCTTCGCCGCGAGCCCGGCCCCGAACGTCCCCTACGAGCCGCGGACCGTGCCGCCCGCCGCCGCCTCACGCAAGCCGCAGTCCGGTGAGCTGCGCGCCGTCACACCACCGCCCGCCGCCCCCGGCCCGCCCGCGCCGACGCCGCTGCGTGCGCCGGAGCCCGCGGCGGAGGACAAGCCGCGGCACGCGATCCACGAGGCCCCGACGACACTGACGCCCGTGGTCGGCCTGCGGTTCGGCGCCGACCAGGTGGTGCCGCGCACGCCGCCGCGGGACCCCGAGGAGGTGGCCGTCCCGCGCCCGTTCGTACCCGTCTCGGCGCCGCTGCCCATCTCGTCGAGCTTCCCCACGCCCGCGGCCGACCTGCCGCGGCCACCTCAGACCACCGAGGCGATCCCCCCGGTCCCCGACGCGGTCGCCGACGCCGACCTCCGCGCGCTGCCCGAGCTGGCGACCCTGGCGAAGAGCCGCCGCGCGATCACGACGCTGGTGTGGGTTCGCGCCCGCCGCGGCCAGCGCCTGGTGGCGATGCTGCGCACCGACGGCCTGATCGAGCTCCCGAGCGGCGAGGTGTACGCCCACCCGGACGACGCGGCCTCGGCGGCCGTCGAGGCCGAGAACACGGTCGACGGCTGGCGCGCCTGGCGCCTCGGCGAGGGCGGCCCGACGCTGGCCGAGGCCACGGGCGTCGTGCGCCCCTAGGGTCCGCTCAGCCCCATCCGTACGCGGCGGCCCAGCGGTCGATCTCGGCGTAGAACGTCGCGCGCACGGGCGGCGGCGACAGGGCCAGGTCGTGCAGGCCGTCGCGGATCCGCACCACGGTCACGTGCGTGCCCAGCTGCACCGCCCGGCGAGCCAGCAGCTCGACGTCGAGCACGACGTCGGCGTGCCGCATGTCCTCGCTCCACCGCGGGCTGATCACCGTGCGGCTCGAGGCGAGCATGAGGATCGGTTGCTCGACCGACAGGCCGCGGGCGACCCGACCGTGCCCGCTCATGATCGCCTGCAGCCACCCGGCCCGGACGGGGAACGACGGCGTCGGCCGCCAGCGGGTGTCGTACGTCCACTCGCCGCCGCTCGCGCTGCTCAGCGTGCGGGCGTAGTACCCGGGGTCGATGTTGGGCAGCGGTGCCTTCGGCTGGAACCGGGCGATCCGCGAGACGGCCGGGGCGCTGATGTGCCGCAGCACCGACGAGCCCTGCAGCTCCAGCCACGGGCTGTTGAGCACGAGACCGCTGAGCTCGCCCGGGTGGCGGTCGGCCCAGAGCGCCGCGACGAGCCCGCCGGTCGAGTGGCCCATCACCATGACCCGGGCGCGCACCCCGAGGTCGCCGCGCACCACGTCGAGCGACGCCTCGATCTCCTCGTCGTACGTGTGGAGGTCCGTGATGTACCCGGGCGTCTGGCCGGGGCGCAGGCTGCGGCCGTACTTGCGCAGGTCGAGGGCGTAGAACGCGACGCCCCGGCCGTGCCAGTACTCGGCGAGCCCGGTCTGGAAGAAGTAGTCGGACCAGCCGTGGAGGTAGAGGACGGCGCGCGACGGGCGCAGAGGCCGGGGCGTCGCCGGGGCGTAGCGGACGAGGCTCGCGACGACGTCGCCCTCGTCGTCGGGCCGCAGCACGAGCGTCCGCACGCCGTAGTCGGGGCCGAGGACGTCGTCGGCCCACTCGTCGCCGGTCAAGGCTCGAGCACGATCTTGCCGAACTGGTCGCCACCCGCCAGGCGTCGCACGGCGTCGCGTGCGTCGGCGAGCGGGAACGTCGAGTCGACCAGCGGGCGCACCCCCGTGCGCGCCAGGAACGCGAGCAGGTGCTGCAGGTCGTCGCGCGTGCCCATCGTGGTGCCGACGACGCTGATCTCCTGGAAGAAGATCCGGGTCAGCTCGGCCGGCTCGGCGTCGCCGCTGGTCGCACCCGCMACGACGATCGTCCCGCCGGGCCGGACGGAGCGGACGGAGTGCGACCAGGTCGCCTTGCCGACGCTCTCGAGCACGACGTCGACGCGGGGCACGCGAGCCCCGGTCTCGACGGCCGCCGCCGCGCCGAGCGACAGGGCCTGGGCGCGGCGCTCCTCGGACCGGCTGGTCACGATGACCTCGAGCCCGGCGGCAGCGCCGAGCAGGATCGCCGCCGTGGCAAGCCCACCGCCCGCGCCCTGCACGAGCACGCGCTGGCCGGGGGTGGCGCCGCCGGACCGGAAGAGCATCCGGTAGGCGGTCAGCCAGGCGGTCGGCAGGCACGCCGCCTCGACGAACGACAGCCCGGCGGGCTTGTCGACGAGGTTCCACGTGGGCACCGCGACCTGCTCGGCCAGGGTGCCCGGGTAGCGCTCCGACAGCAGGCTGCGCGGTTCGTCGGCCCCCACGCCGTGCCCCCAGGCCCCGCCGATGACGCCGTGCACGACGACCTCGCGCCCGTCGGCCGTGACCCCGGCGGCGTCGGTGCCCAGGATCATCGGCAGCTGCTCGGCGCGGATGCCGACGCCGCGCAGCGTCCAGACGTCGTGGTGGTTGAGCGCGGCGGCGCGGACGTCGACCACCGTCCAGTTCTCCCTGGCCTGCGGGGCGGGCCGCTCGCCCACCTCGAGGCCGCTGACGGGGTCGTCGGGCGAGAACCGGGCGGCGTAGGCGGCGATCACCGCCTCAACGTATCGGCCGAGCGCCGGTGATGTGATGCTGGGCGGGTGACCTCCAGCGCCGTCATCGGGAACGTCGTCGCTGACATGGACCGGCTCCGGGCGGGCTGGTCGGCGCACGACGGCCTCGGGGTGTTCCTCGACGTGTACCGGCAGGTCACGGCCCTGGTCGCGACGAAGGTCACCGACCGGACGTTCGCCGACCACACCTTCGTCGAGGACCTCGACGTGCGGTTCGCCGGCCTGTTCCTCGACGTCCCGAGGGACCTCGCGGCGAACCGACGGGTGTCACGGGCGTGGGAGCCGCTGGTGGAGCGCCGGGCGAACCGGGGCGTCCAGCCGGTCCAGTTCGCGCTCGCCGGGATGAACGCGCACATCAACCACGACCTCGCGCTGGCCGTCGTCGCCACCTGCCAGGCACGCGGCACCGCGCCCGAGACGGGGTCGATCCACGCCGACTTCGAGAAGGTCAACGCGATCCTGGCTCAGGTGGTCCGGCCGATCCGGCGGTCGTTCCTCGACGCCGAGGTGGTCCGGCTGGGCGCCGGGGCGTCGCCGCTCGCGGACCTCGTCTCGAACTTCTCGATCGACAAGGCGCGCGACGCCGCGTGGGTGTCGGCGCTGACGCTCTGGCACCTGCGCGACATCCCCTTCCTCGCGTCCGCCGCCCGCGACACGCTCGCGCGCACGGTCGGGCTGGTGAGCCGCCAGCTGCTCACCGTCGTCGAGGTGTGAGGTTCCCCCGCGGCAAGGCCCTAGGTTCACGGACATGGACGACGACGGCCTGCTCACGGTGGGCCAGCTGGCCCGTCGGTCCACCGGACCGACCACCTTCTCGAGGACGGAGCACCCATGACCGTGCAGGACACCACGCCGGCCACCACGCAGGACGAGCGCCGGCTCGCCGTCGACCAGTTCAACGGGGTCTGGCGGCTGCTCGAGAACGAGGACCGCACGGTCGAGGACGACGACCGGATGGTCCACATGGCGCACGCGTCCCGCTACCACTGGGGGCAGGTCGGGGCGCCGGAGAACCGCAGCCGCGGCGAGTGGCAGGTCTCGCGGGTCTACGCGGTGCTGGGCCGCGCCGAGCCGGCGCTGCACCACGCCCGGCGCGGGCTGGAGATCTGCCAGGCGCACAGCATCGCCGACTGGGACCTCGCCTACGCCTACGAGTCGCTGGCCCGGGCCCACGCCGTTGCCGGCGACAAGGAGCAGACCCGCGCGTGGACCGAGCAGGCGCTGGCCGCGGCGGACGAGATCGCCGAGGACGACGACCGCGAGCTGCTGCTGTCCGACCTGGAGTCGATCCCGGGCCAGCCGCGGTTCTGGTGAGCCGTCAGAGGATCGGGAGCATCCGGCCGAGGTCCGGGACCCCGTCGGACGTGTAGCGCGGGTGCAACGCCTCGGCCAGCACGTCGACGTCGTACGGCTGCCGTCCGGCGGCCAGACGGACCCACGCGCGGGCGTCGGCGATCTCGAGGCTCCAGCCGCCGCGCGCGACGACGATCTCGAGCAGAGCGTCGGCCACCAGCTGCAGCGCGCCCGGGTCCACCGGGTCGGTAGCGGCCGGCACGGATCGCGCGAGGTCGTCCGCGTGGATGACCAGCTCGAGCACCCGCGACACCGCCATGGTGCTGAGCAGCACGGGCCCTCGCCGCGCCTGCACCACGAGGTCGTCCGGGCCGAGCTCGTCGAGCCGCGCGAACGCCGCCTGGGCGCGGGCGTCGACCTCGGCGAGCGGGTCGTGCGCGATATCGACGGCCAGGTTCCGCGTCGTCTCGGCGATGTCCGCGGCCCGACCGGCGTACGTGCCGACGTACTCCGCGAGGCTCAGCGGAACCGTGCCGTCCGCCAGCGGGACGCAGACGGCCAGCGCCTCCATCGCGCGGCCCAGGTGCGCGACCAGCTCCGCGACCGTCCAGCCGGCGAGGACCGACGGTTCACCGGCGACGTCGTCGTCGACCACGAGCTCGACCCAGGGCCGCAGGCGGTCCCACTGGGCGTGCAGGGCGGTGCGGGCGTCGGCGAGCTCTCCGGAGGGCATGGCGCCCATCGTGCCGCACAGCAGGTCAGCCGGCCTGCTCCAGGAACTCGCGCACGTACGCGCCGACCAGGTCCTCCTCGATGAGGAAGCCGTCGTGGCCGTAGTCGGAGTGGATCGTGTGCAGCTGCGCGCCGCGGATGCCGGCCGCGATCCGCTCGGACTGGGCCGGCGGGAACAGCCGGTCGGAGTCGACGGCGACCACCAGGGCGCGGGCAGTCACCGACCCGAGGGCCTCGCTCACCCCGCCGCGGTCGCGGCCCAGGTCGTGCGTGATCATCGTGCGGGTGAGAACCACGTAGGTGTTGGCGTCGAACCGTCGGGCCAGCTTGTCGCCGTGGTGGTCCAGGTAGGACTGCACCGCGAACCGTCCGCCCTCGAGCGGCTCCTCGCCGCCCTGCGGGATGCGGCCGAAGCGCAGGTCGAGCTCGAGGGGGCTGCGGTACGTCTGGTGCGCGATCTGCCGCGCCAGGCCCAGGCCCACGTGCGGTCCCTCGCCGTCGGGGGCGTCGTAGTAGTCGCCGTCGCGGTAGTGCGGGTCGGCGCGGACGGCGGTCAGCTGCGTGTGGAAGCCCGCGATCTGGTCGCCCGAGGTCTGGGCGGCGGTCGCGATGGCGGCGAGCGCCTCGACCCGCTCGGGGGCGCTCGCGGCCCACTCGAGCACGCGCAGCCCGCCGAGTGACGCGCCGATGACCAGCGCCCATGTGTCGATGCCCAGCAGGTCGGCGAGCCGGATCTCCGCGGCGACCTGGTCGCGGACCGTCAGCAGCGGGAACCGTCCGCCCCACGGCCGGCCGTCGGACGCCGGCGACGACGGCCCGGTCGAGCCCTGGCAGCCACCGAGCACGTTGGGCGCGACGACGAACCAGCGGTCGGTGTCGATCGGGGCGCCCGGCCCGACCATCGACTGCCACCACCCGGCCGTCGGGTGCCCCTCGCCCGCCTCGCCCGTGACGTGCGAGTCGCCGGTCAGTGCGTGCAGGACGAGGACCGCGTTGCTGCCGTCCTCGTTGAGCTCGCCCCACGTCTCGTACGCCAGCCGCACCGCCGGCAGCCGTCCGCCGGACTCGAGCTTGAGCGGACCGAGGTCGGCGAACTGCCGACGCCCGACCGGGTCGCCGTCGCGCCAGGCCGCGCTCGCAGGCACCGGCGGGCGCCCGGTCTCGGGCGCGCGGGTGGCCAGCGTCCGCGGTCGGGCGGCGGTGAACGTCAGGTCGGGCACGGACTTCCCCTCGTCGGTGGTGCGCGCCGCCGACGCGTCCGTGCCCCGGGCGGGCTCGGACGGCGTCGGCGGCGTCGTGCTCATGCGGTGTCAGGCACCCTTCGCGGCACGGAACCCGGCATCCAGGTCAGCCAGGATGTCATCGATGTGCTCGATCCCGACGGCCAGGCGGACCAGGCCGGGGGTGACGCCGGACAGCGCCTGCTCCTCGGGCGTCAGCTGGCTGTGCGTGGTCGACGCCGGGTGGATGACCAACGAGCGGACGTCGCCGATGTTGGCCACGTTCGAGTGCAGCTCGAGCGCGGAGACGAACGCCTGACCGGCCTCCGTGCCGCCCTCGAGCTCGAACGCCAGGACCGCACCCGCACCGCGCGGCGCGTACTTGAGCTGGGCGGCGTGCCACGGGCTCGACTCCAGCCCGGCGTAGTGGACCTTGACGACGTCCTCGCGGGCCTCGAGCCAGGCGGCCACCTTGACGGCGTTCTCGACGTGCCGCTCGACCCGCAGCGACAGCGTCTCGATGCCCTGCGCGATGAGGAACGCGTTGAACGGCGAGAGCGCCGGGCCGAGGTCGCGCAGCAGCTGCACGCGCGCCTTGAGGATGAAGGAGAGGTTGACCCCGAAGATGCCGCCGACGCCCAGGTCCCGCGCGAACACGAGGCCGTTGTAGGACGGGTCGGGGGTGTTGTAGTTGGGGAACCGCTCGGGGTGCTGCGCGTAGTCGAACGTGCCGCCGTCGACGATCACGCCGCCGATCGCCGAGCCGTGGCCGCCCAGGTACTTCGTCGCCGAGTGCACGACGACGTCGGCGCCCCACTGCAGCGGGTTGATCAGGTACGGCGTGGCCACCGTGTTGTCGACGATGAGCGGCACGCCGGACTCGTGCGCGACGTTGGCCACGAGCTCGATGTCGAGGATGTCGGACTTCGGGTTGGGGATCGTCTCCGCGAAGAACAGCTTGGTGTTCGGGCGGACGGCGTCCTTCCACGACTGCGCATCGTGCGGGTCGGTCACGAACGTCGTCTCGATGCCCAGCTTGGGCAGCGTGTAGTGCAGCAGGTTGTACGTGCCGCCGTAGAGCGACGGGCTGGCGACGATGTGGTCGCCCGCCTCGGCGATGTTGAGGATCGCCAGCGTCTCGGCCGCCTGGCCCGACGCCACGAGCAGCGCGCCGACGCCGCCCTCGAGGTTGGCGATGCGGTTCTCGACGACCTCCTGCGTGGGGTTGCCGATGCGCGTGTAGATCGGGCCGAGCTCCGCGAGCGCGAAGCGCTTGGCGGCCGTGGCGGCGTCCGGGAAGACGAAGGACGTCGTCTGGTAGATCGGCAGCGCGCGGGCGCCGGTGGTCGGGTCGGGCTCCTGCCCGGCGTGGATCTGGCGGGTCTCGAAGCTCCAGCTCTCGTTGCTCACGGTCTCGTTCTCCTCAGCGTTTCTGTGCAGGGGATCCGCGGAGGGGCCTCGGGCAGCCGACATCCGTCCCGCGGAGGGGGAGGGGAGTGGCGCACGGGTCGAGCCGTGGCTCGGGGCGGGTGCGAGGTGCCGTGTGTCGAAGCGGCGACCTGCCCGCGGGCACAGCCGAGCGTGCGCTGGGTCAGCGACACATTCGGCGGGACATGGAGCGAGAGTAGGCCGACGTGTCCGGTCGGCAATACGGCCGTCTCATGATGTGGAAGCGGCGCGACGTGCCGTCCGCCTGACGTTCGTCCTGCGGTCGCGCGCACGACGCGCAAGACATCTGGACGTCCGATGAACTTCCTGCGGTCGCGTCGGCGGGGCGCGCGGGGGAGAGGAGCGGTGGAGGTGCCGGCCGCGTTCCAGCTGTACTCCTTCCTCCACGAAGACGGCGTCTGGTGGCGTCTGCTCAGCCCGAACGGGCGTGGGCTCGCGTGGTCGAGCTCCACCTTCGTCGACGGCGACGAGGCGCGGGCGGCGCTCGCCAGGCTGGTCGGCGACGTCGACGGCCTCGAGCCCGTGACCCGGTTGACCCCCGACCACCGGTGGCGCTGGTCGCTGCGGCGCGATGGCGTCGACCTCGCCCAGGGCATCAGTGCGCAGGACCGTCGGGTGCGGTGCGCCGCCGCGTGCCGGTCCTTCGTCGAGCTCGTGCCCACCGCGACCCTGGCGCCCACGGTCGCGGTGTTCCGCCGACCAGAGGGATCATCCGTCGCTCGGGTCCGCTCGGACCTGGCGCTCGGACCTGGTGCGACGGGCTCGTGCGCGGCCCGAAGAATGCCGATGTCTGAGGCGAACGGGTGATTCGGCCTCGATCGTGTCCGCTTCGTCCCAAAGCACACTCGTGTGACTCGTGGGACTGGTGTGACAGGTGTTCTCTTCTGGGGTTTCCGCAGGTAGCGTCCCTCGAGGACGGCCGCTGGTGGCCGCGCCGCGACGTCGGGGGAGGACGTACAGGTGAGCTGGAGCATGACCACGCGCAGGGCCTCACGGGGCCTGGCCGCCGGCATGCTCGTCGCCACCCTCATGGCCGGCGGTGCCTCCAGCGCCCTGGCCGATCCCACGCCCCCGTCGCAGCAGGACGTCGACCAGGCCAAGGGCGCGGTGAAGAACGCCGAGCGCTCCGTCGCGTCGATGGAGGTCCGGCTCGCCCAGCTGAGCGCCGAGACGGACGCCGCCGACCTCAAGGTCCAGCAGGCCGGCGAGGCCTACACGCAGGCCCTCTCCGACGCCGACGCCGCGCAGCAGACCTGGGACGACTCGGTCGCGCGCTCCAAGACGGCCGACGCCTCGGCCGAGGACGCCCGCCGCCAGCTCGTCGCGATCGCCCGCGAGATGTCCCGCTCCGGCGGGTCGACCGACCTGCTGCAGGCGGTGCTGTCCGCCGACGGCTTCGAGGACGTGGCGCGCCGCACCACCGCGCTGGACCGCATCAGCGGCAAGGCCGACGCGGCCGTGCAGGAGTACAAGGCGACGCAGCTCGTCGCGACCACGCTCGCGGCCCGCGCCGCCGCCGACGCCGCCGAGGCCAAGGC
>NZ_JBFUMP010000043.1:0-12767 GCF_054049315.1 Cellulomonas sp. P5_E12
CTGCGACGGCGTCGGTGACGAGAGCAGCAGCCGCTGCAGCGCGACCGCGATCTCGCGCTGACGCCCGAACAGCCGCGCGTTGTCCAGGGCCATGCCCGCCCGGTCCGCCAGCTGCACCAGGAGTGCGACGTCCTGCGGCGCCAGCCCCGGCTGCCCCTCGTCAAGGAACACCGTGATGGCACCGACCGTGCGTTCGCGCGCGCGCATCGGGATGGCGTAGGCGGTGCTCGGCGCGAGCTCGCGAAGCACGTCGCGGGCGCGGCCCGACAGCACGCCGCTGATCGACTCGGTCGCATTGTGGATGACGATCGGTTCGCCCGTGCGCATCGTGCGGAACAGGTACGCGTCCGGCAAGAGCGCGTCGATGCGCAGAGCCGCGTACGTGTTCACCGTGTCTCGCATCGCGGGGTCGGTGTGCCAGGCGGCGATGTCGCGCAGCTGGCGGTGGTCCTCGGACATCGTCACCAGGCACCACGTGCCGAACGTCGGGACGAGGTGGGCCGCCAGCCGGCGGACCGCCTCCTCCGTCTCGAGCGTCGAGCTCAGGTCGTCACTGACCTGGGCGAGCAGGCCCAGCCGCCGCGAGGAGTCCTCCGCCGCGGAGCGTGCCGTGCGCACCTCGTCCTGCGCGCGACGACGCTCCGAGATGTCGTCGAAGTAGACCGACAGRCCGTCGGGGCCYGGCCAGGCCCGCACCTCGCACCAGCGRYCGACCGGTTCCGCGACGAATGCCTCGTAGAKGCGCGGCGCCGCGGCCGCGACCGCCTCGCGGCACTCGCGTTCGACGTCRGTGCCGAGCCACTGCGGGCACGCGTCCCAGACGACGACGGACAGCAGCACGTCCCGCGTGYTGCCGAGCAGGTGCTCGGCGGCGGCGTTGACGTAGGTGAACCGCCAYTCGTCGTCGAGCAGGAAGAAGGSGTCYGGCATSGTCTCGAGGATGCGGTCGAMYCKCGCCTCGGCATCCCGCTCGGCCGTGGTGTCATACGCGGCCCCCAKGASYCGRRCGGCCGTCCCGTCCGGACCGGCCAGCGCCATGCCCCGCGCCTTGACCCACCGCACAGTGCCGTCGCCCCGGATCACGCGGTACTCGGCGACGTACTGCGTGCACGTGGCGATCGCGGCCTGGAGCGCGTCGCTCACCCGCGGCAGGTCGTCGGGGTCGAGCGCGGCGTTGAACGCGTCGATCGTGGACCCGAAGTCCTCCCGGGCGATGCCGAAGATCTCGAGCAGCTGGTCGTCCCAGTCGAGCCGGCCGGAGGCGAGGTCCCAGTCGAAGCTCCCGACCCCTCCGGCGCTGACGGCGAGCTGCCAGCGCATACGGTCCGCCTCGTACCGCGCCGCGAGCTCAGCCAGTGCCGCCTCGGGATCCGAACTTGCGGAGGAAGGCAGGTCTCCGGCGTCGACGTCCGTCATCGGCCTGCCTCTCAGAGTGCTGTAAGTCCGCACGATACGGGCTCGGCCCGTTCACAGCGGGCAAACGACCCCCGCAGCGCCGTCGGGCGTGACGGCCGGGTTCGTTCAGTCGGTCGGCTCGACTGCCAGCGGCGGGTTGTTGCCGCCACGGCTGTCACAACCCGGCCACCGACGAGCACGTAGGAAGGAGACATCGCAACCCGCATGTGCTTCGCGCGGACCACGTCGAGCGTGAGCGGGTCGTCAGCGCGTCCTTGACTCGCCGTGACCAACACACGTTGCGACCTGCGCMCCGCTAAGGACGCCCCCAGCGCCCCCCGGCGTGGCCGGGAGGTCGTGCCTGGGTCGGTGCAGTCCTCGCCTGCGCGACGATCAGGATCCGAGTCACCGCACGTTCCTCTCCCAGTGGGATCAACCGGACGGGCCCGACGAGGAAGTGGCGAGCCGGCGCAGTCTTCGGGCATCCCCGCGGGCGAAGGTGCCTCTCGTCACCGGAAGCGCCTGACGCTTCCCCGCCGAGTCGGCCGGTGCATTTGGCGCCCTCGGCTCGTTGCCGGCGATCAGCGGAGACGGAACACCGCCGAGAGGCTTCCTCCATCACGCGTCGTGATCCGTACCTGGACGGTGCCCTTGGTTGAGGGGCTCTTCCAGTTGTACGCGTACGACCCAGTCGTGGTGTCGTACCGCAGGACGGTGCCACCGGCGGCGAGGGTCTCGATCTCGTCTGTCGGGGCCGTGGGGTCGCCTGGGACGGTGGTGACCGCGATCGAGGTGATCTCCGCGGTGTCGGTCAGCTCAGTGGCGCCGCGCAGCACCTCGAACCGCAGCGGGATGGTGCTCCCCGCCTTCGCCGTGTTCACCACGTCCATGTCGACCGGCTGGTAGAAGCCGAGGAGCGTGTACGGCGCCACGATGTAGCTGCGGGTCGCGCGGGCCACATTCCCGGCCTGGTCGGTGGCCGTCGCGACGAGCTCGTGAGTGCCGACCGCCGTGCTGTAGCCGCTGACCACGCAGCTGAGCAGGCCGCTGGTCGCGTCGGACGCGTCGCACGTCGGGGCCGCCGGGACGGTCCCGAACAGCACCGTGCCTCTGGGCCCGCCGACGAGCTCGACCGTCGGAACGGTCCGGTCCAGCCGGACGTCGACCGATGCTTCCGCCTCGACGTTGCCTGCCTCGTCGGTGGAGGCGTAGCGGACGGTGGTGCTGCCGTCGTCGGACACCTGGAAGGGCTGGGTGTAGTCCTGCCAGGGACCGGTGCCGATCGCGTAGCGGGTCGTCGCCACCCCGGTGCCGCCGTCGGTCGCCTCCAGGGTCACGGTGACGGGTGATGTCCACCAACCCTGGGTGCCGGACGGGGTGCCCGGCTCGAGGGTGACCTTGGTGACGGGGGCGACGACATCCCCGACCTCGTACGCGATCGTGGCCGTCTTGGGCTCCCCGGCGTAGAGCGTGACGGTCAGTGTGATCGTCGCCCGGCCGTCGTCGACGGCGGTGAGGCGCCCGGTAGCGGGGTCGACCGTGAGCACGCTGGGGTCGGATGAGCTCCACCGGATCCCGGCGACGTCGGTGCTGCCGTCGCCGCCGGTCAGGCGGGGAACGAGCTGCCCCTGCGCCCCGACCGCCACCGCGACCGGGTCGGACGGCTGGCCCTCCTCGAAGACCCGCGTTCCGGCCTGATCCTCTACCCAGAAGAACTCGGAGGCGTTGATCTCGGACGTGACGCGCACCGGGACGTCGACGAACACCGACGGGGTCGCCTTGGACGCCACCCGGATGGTGGTCGTGCCGCTCACCACGTCGGCAAGGTCGTCGTAGAGATGGGCGGGAGTCACCACGCCGGCCGGGCTGACGACGGCCACCCCGGTGTCGGCCGAGCTGAAGACGAGGTCCGGGGAGACGGAGGCTGGAGCGACCGTCCCTGTCAGCGAGTACTGCGCCCCGAGCGTCCCCGCGATCGGGATCAGCTTGATCGACGAGGCGGAGGCGGTGACCCGCTTCGCCACGGGCGCGGCCTGGTAGGCGCGGACGTCGTCGAGACGGGTGGTCCACGCCATGGTGCCGGATCCGCGCGTCGACCACAGCTGGAGCGAGGCGACGTCGCCGGTGAACGTCTACCCGGCGGCGAACGGCACCGTCCGGGTGGCCGTGATCGCCGGGGCATCCTTGCGGGTCAGGGAGAACGTGACCTGCCGTGCAGCCATGTCGATCTCGACATGAACCGCGTACCAGACGTTCCCGATGTTGAACCCTGTGCCGACGGGCACGGCGTTGGCCAAGGGGTCGTTCGTCGTCGTCGACGACGACTTCCCCCCGGTGCTGTAGACGAGCTCGGCACCCGCGTTCGTCTGGATGCTCAGGTAGCGGTTCTCGCTGCTGTCGTTGAGGGTGAAGAAGGCACCCTTCGACGCCGTGGGCTGCCCGACGTTCCAGTCGAAGTCCAGCACGACGAGGTCGTTGCGCAGCACGGGCGTGAACGTCTTCTGCACCGCGCGGCCGCCGGTGCCGCTCCCGATGACGGTCAGAACGTGGTCACCCGGGTCCGCGGCGACCGCGGCGGACATGGTGCCGACGTAGTTGACGGCCCTGCCCGTGCCCCAGGTGTCCCCGACGTCCCTGTTCTCGAAGTCGTCGCTCAGAGTCGGCACGAGAACCGTAGCCGTGTCGAGAGCTCGACCGTCCTGGCTCGTTGCCGTGATCACCGCGACGCCGGGTGAGACCGCCGTGACGATGCCGAACGCGTTGACGGTCGCGACCTCCGGGGTGTCCGAGGTCCACGTCACCGAGTCGTTCGTGGCGTCCGCGGGTGCGACGGCGGCGTGCAGCGTCACCGTCGGCGGGTCCTGCGGCGGGTTGACGCTCGAGAACCAGTTCGAGACGAACGCGTAGCGCTCGTGGTCGATCGTGATCGCGGTGACCTCGACGGCGTCCTTTTGTACGGTGATCGTCGCCTGGGCAGTGAACCCGCCCTGTGCCGTGGTGGCGATGACCGTGGCGGTGCCGAGCGCCACCCCCGTCACCGCGCCGTCGGCGTCGACGCGCGCGACGCCGGTGTCCGAAGAGCTCCAGGTCACTCGCGGGTCGTTGGCGTCCTGCGGCAGCACCAGTGCGCCGAGGGTCTTGGTCGTCCCGACCTGGACAGTCATCGCCGACCGGTCCAGGACGATGCCCTCCACCTGAACGGGCAGGACGTGCACGAGCGTGACGCCGACCTTGGTCGGGTCGTCGTCCGAGACCGCGCGGATCGTCACATCCCCGACGCCCACCGCGGTGACGAGGCCCTTCGCGTCGACCGTGGCGATCGCCGGGTCGGACGACTGCCAGGCCACCTTGTAGAACGTCGCGTTGGCCGGGGCGACCGTCGCGGTGAGCTGCAGGGTGCGGCCGCTGCTGAGCGTGCTCTCGGCCTTGCTCGACGTGACGGACAGCACCGCGACCTTCGTGGCGACGAGGGTGAACTGCACACTGGTCCCGCCGTCCAGGGTCGCCACGGTGACCGTGGTCGTGCCGGCTCGGTGGACGTCCAGCTGCGCCTTGGTCGTCGCATCGGCCCGCAGGACGAGCCGACCGGGAGGCGTCTGCCAAGTCTCGCCGAGGAACGACGCGACCGCCGGGTCAGAAGACGTGGCCACCACGGCCTTGCCCGTCGCGCGGGCCACGGTCGCCACGAGGTCCAGCCGGGTGAGGGCCGCGGCCGAGAGGGTCGCCCCGTTCGCGACGGCGTTGCCGTTGGCGGTGACGGCGAGGTCCCCGGGAGCTGCTGTCGTCGGGGCGTTCACGCTGACCGCAACGGTCGCGCTGTGGCCTGCCGCGTCGGTCGCGGTGACGGTGGTCGAACCGGCGCCCTGCGCGCGGACGAAGCCGTCCTCGGTCACTGTCGCGACGCCGTCGTCGGCGCTGGCGTACGCGATGTGGCTGTCGGTGAGGACCTGGTCGGTGGGCTGCAGCACCGGCTGCAGCCGGCGGCTCTGCCCGGTGGACAACGTCAGGGACGCCTGCGTCAGCGCGATGCCGGTAGGGGCCGTGGGAACGACGGAGTAGGTGCCGTCGGCGAAACCGTTGTCCGTCCCCAGCGGCGTCCGGGCCGTGACGGCCTTGGCCTTCGGGACGCCGCGCATCAGGTACGCGTACATCGAGTCCATCATGTCGCCCGACCGGCCCGGCTGAACGCTGCCCATCTCGTGGATGTTGACGTCGCCGTTGTTGAACATGATCCGGTTGTTGACGTCGGCCGTGCCCCCGTCACTGCTGCCCGCACCCGGCGTGGGCGTCCAGTCCGTCTCCCAGTAGTAGACGCCGCGCGTCTGGCCGTAAGGGTTGGGGACGTCGAGCGGGGCCTGAAGGTAGTCGAGCAGCCAGTTGTACTGGCCGTTTGCGGTGTTCTGGTAGAACGCTGACTGACCCATCTGGGCGGTCTGCTGGTCGAAGGTTGGCGCGTACCGGGTGAAGCTGAAACCGGTCTCCACGTTGACGTAGTCCCGGTAGCGGCGCGCCGGGTCCTTCATGATGGACGTCGCCATCTTCAGGATGTTGCCGCTGGAACGTCCGCCGTACAGCGAGTACGCCTCGCCGTCGAACGTTGCGCCGCTGGTCGTGAGGCCGCCGAAGAAGCTGGTCGCCGCTGCCGGGTCGTAGCCGTTGTTGGTGTGCACGAAACGCGCGACACCGGGGGCGGCGGCCTCGACGGCGTCGTAGGTCGCGGTGACGAGGGCGGCGTGGCCGGCCGACGTCGCGCCCTGGCCGACGGGCCAGACGATGCCGCCGTTCTGCTCGTTGCCCATCTTCACGCCCGCCAGGTGCACGTGCCGCGACGCGAGGTCGGACATGAAGTCGTACACGTAGTCGTAGACGATGCCCTTCATGTGGGCGAGGTCGGTGTTGGTGCGGGTGCCGGCGTAGTCGACGTTCATCCACGCGGCCGGTGTGTAGGCCTTGGCGGCGCTGATCCAGGAGTCGGAGTAGTGAAAGCTCGGCAGGTAGCTCATACCCAGGGCTGTGGCCCGGACGCCGATGTCGGCCGAGTGGACCTTGTCGAAGTAGCCTCCCGGGATCATGCGGGACGGCATCGGCTGGCCGTCCGGTCCGTTCCACCCCTGGAACACCTGCTTGAGGGTGTCCCAGGCATAGATGCCGTTGCCGGCCTGGACGAAGATCATGCTGGTCACGGAGCTGACTCCGTGGTTCGACAGGACCGTCAAGGCGTCCTGCTGCACGCCGTTGGCGAAGTACTTCCCGCCGTTGTCCTCGACGGCCGGGAGGAAGGACACGTCGGCGCCGCGCACCTGATCGTCGGGGAGCTCGAAGAGGTCGGCGTTGTCCACGTACGCGCTGTCGGCCCCGTTGCCGGTCCACGGGTCCTCGACGTACGTGCCTGACGAGTGGTGCAGCGTCACCGAGGCCGTGTAGGCCGCGTCCTTGATCGTGTTCGCGTAGAGCACGACCTCGTGGTCCGTCGGGCGGGTCGTGAAGGTCACGGAGGTGAGCGACCAGCCGCTGGTGCCCGACGGCGCCTGGCGCAGGACGGTGCCATCCAGCCCTCGAACCCCGAGGTTCACCCGGTCACCGGTGCTCGCCCGGGACACCAGCTCCCCATCCCGTCCCCGCCAGTTCGAGTGCCCGGTCGTCGTGAAGGTGTCCTGCCGGTCGACCCGGGCCCGCACGGTGACGGTGTACCGGGTGCCCGGCCGGACCGCTACCGTCTGCGCGACCTGCGCACCGGCAGCGAGGCGAACGGCGCCGCCGCCGGCATCCGTACCCGTGGTGACGAGCGACGCGGCGCCGCTCGTGGTCCAGCCGTTCAGGCCGTCCTCGAAGCCCCAGTTGGCCACGGACTGATCCGCGGAATCGAGCGCGAGCTCCAGGTGGTCAACGGCCAGGGCGGCGCTGCCCGCCGTCACCGTCAGGGTCAGGGCTCCGTTGTAGACCAGCACGTTGCGGTGCGCCGTCTGCTGCCACGTGCTGCCGCCCGCCAGGTTGGTGTCGAGCAGGGCGACGGCGTCGGGCCCCCCGGTCCCGGTCACCCGCACGGCGGCCGCGTTGTTGCTCGCAGCGCCGCGGAACCACCCCGTCAGGGAGTAGCTGCCCTGGGCGAGACCCGTGATCGTGACGGATGCCGACGCTCCAGCGCTCAGCGCCGCGAAGCCGTCCCCGTTCTGGGCTCCCCCCGTGCCGGAGGACACCGTTCCGGTGGTCGACCAGCCGGTCAGGCCGGACTCGAAGTCCAGGTTGGACGCAGGGAGTGGCACGGCCGCGCTGACTACGGCGGCCGTCGCCCCGACGGCGGCCGCGGGCGCGGCCAGCGCGCCGCTCAGCGCCGCGGCCGGCAGGACGGCGGCGACGACCGCTGCCATGAGCCTGTGCTGACCCGTGCGAACCATGTCCACTCCTTCGTGGCGGTACCAGCGCCGTCTTGAGCGACCGGAGGGGTCGGTTTGCGACGGTCGGCGTCTCCTAGCGAGTCGCGCGGTACACCGGTGTACCGGACGCCGAGCGAGCCCGTCAACCTGTGTCCCAGCTGATGACCACCTGGTCTAGGCTCGGCGCGTCCAGCAGCAGGTGGGAGGCGCGGGGGCTCATGACGGTCCATCCAGGGTCCGCGCCGCGCCGCGCCACCCTTCGGGACGTCGCGCGGACTGCGGGTGTCTCCCTGAAGACGGCTTCCAACGTCCTCAACGACAGCGGACGCATGACCCCGCAGACCCGGCGGCGCGTGCAAGACGCCATCGAGGTGCTCGGCTACACGGTGAACAGCTCGGCCCGCAGCCTGGCCTCCGGCACGACCCATGTTCTGTCCCTGGCGGTCCCGACGTTGCGCTCCCCCTACCTCTCGCAGCTCGCCGAGGCGCTGATCGAGGTCGCCCGTGGGCACGGCTACGCCTTGCAGGTCACCACCTACCCGGACGAGGAGGACGGCTCCCGCGCCCATCTCACCGCGGTGGACCCCCGCGTGTACGACGGGACACTGCTGTCGATGTCCGAGCACCACGACCTCGTCCCAGCGGACCTGGCCGTCTCGCACCCGCTGGTCTGCCTGGGTTCGCGAACCACGTGGGACCTCGTCGACCGCGTGACCACGGACGACGTCGCAAACGCCGTCGCCGCCACGGAGCTGCTGTTGGGGACCGGCGCGACCCGGCTCGCGGTGATCGGCGCCCACCGCCAGTTCCGACCGGCCGCGGCGGCCCTCGAGGGCAACGCGGAGCTTCGGCTCCACGGGATCGAGCAGGCGTGCGAGGCACGTGGCGTCGCCCTGGACCCGGCTCTGGTGGGCGTCACGGGTTTCGACTGGACGATCGGGACCGGGTTCAGGTCGATGGAGGCGCTCATCGCGAATGGACGCACGTTCGACGCCGTCGTGGGGCTCAACGACTCGCTGGCCATCGGGGCGATCTCGGCTCTGCGAGCGCACGGCCTGGACGTGCCCGGGGATGTCCAGGTCGTGGGCTTCGACAATATCGACGAGTCCGCCTACCTCTCGCCCCCCCTGACGTCCGTGGACTCGAACATCGGGTGGATCGCCGAGACGGCGGTCAGCCGGCTGATCGCCCGGATCAACGGCTCGACCGAGCATGCGCGGACGTTCCGCCGGACCTCCGCGCTCATCGAGCGCGGTACCACTCGGCCGCGACACTGACCGACCTCGCCTCGCGCGACCAGGGGTTGCACGACCGGGTCCCGAACTCCACGGAACCGTCGCGCCGCGCACGCCCGTTGCGGCAGGCCTGAGCGAAGGCGGTCCTCGGCGTGCGGCGGCTAGAACGGGTGCACCAGCCGGCGCAGGAACTGCTGGGTCCGCTCGTGCTGCGGGTCGCGCAGCAGCTGGCCTTGGACGGCGGGACACCGAGGTTCGCCGCGGTCGCCTCGACCAACCCGCGGTGGGCGTCGGAGGTGACCGGCCGGAACCCGGTCAGGCCGCGGGCGACCAGGTCGGCGAAGAACACGTTCCACGCCTCCTTGGTCTCGCTGGTGGTGACCGTCACGCCGAGGACCTTGCGGTGTCCATCACCGTTGTCGCCGGCGGCGACCAGGTCGACCGCGTTGATGCCGCGCCCGTCTTCGCGGATCTTCAACGTCAACGCGCCCCGCGGCCACGAACGTGAACGCTCCCGTTTCGGCCAACGACCGGGTGCGGAACGCATCGACCTGCCCGTCCGGGTGGTGCGGTCATCGTGATGCTCCATTCGAGAGTGCTGTGAGAGGTTCACTCGAAGGATCACGCGGTGACCGCCTCGTCGTCTACGACGACGAGCGTGCCACCAGCGCTACACCACTACCAGGGACGCCACTTGCGACCAGGCATCGCCCATGGGGAGATCTGACCCGGGTGGCTTAGGAGGCGCGCGCACTCCGCGCCGATCTCGTCTGTGCGGACCCGAACCGGCCCATCTGGCGCAACGCGCAGCCGGTCCGGCTCGGTGGTGGTGACTCGTAGCGTCGTTCGCTCCGGTTTATCGACGACGGCATGCGTCGCTGACCTCAGGCCTTCCCTGCGTCGGTACATCCAGAGCAGCAGCCGTTCAGTGGTGCAGCCGCCAGGACCGCCGAGTTTCGGCGCGGCCCGGGTCTGGCGCCGCGGCGTGTCGCAGGCCGTAGTAGCTGCCCGCGTAGCCGCGCAGGCCGAGGCGTCCGTGACGTGCGCCGCTTCGACCTCAGGAGCCTCGCCGGCCCATGCGCAGACGGCGTCGCACACGCGAAAGCCGAGCACGCTGTCAAGTTCACCCGCGCGCGTGCCGATACCTCATCCGTGTCGTCGAGGCGTAGGGCATGACCGCAATTGTGTCCACCGCGATCTACTGATCGCGTCGGCGGCTACCGCGCTATGCACATCGCCGACAAATCGGGCGGCACTCCGTTTCGCAAAGCGCGGCATGGACCCGATCCGGTGCATCGACATTCAGAGATGCATTAACGCAAATGCCTCGCGGCAGCCCGTCGTCCCAAGGGTGTGTACTCCATTTTGGACGAAGTTCTCGAATCGCGACGCGACGCCACAAACCGGACGGCCCGTCGTATTTTGCCTGATCAGGCACGTGCGGCGCGCCACCGCTCACCCGTTGCGCTCTCCGAGATGAGTGCCGAAAACGGTTAGGGCCGGCCGCGGAACTGCAAGCGCGGGATCGCGTCTGGGACGAAAGTCCCGAGGGCCCGCTAGATTGCGTGTAGCATTCGAGGGTGCGTCGCCTCGGGCCCGCTCGAGGACGAGCGTTGGCTTTAGGAATTCGCTGGTGCGAAGGCTCCAACCAACTAGGAGAAGAAGTGAAGTACAACAAGAAGATCACGCCGGTCGTCGTTGCGAGCACCGTGCTCGGGGGGCTGATCGCCGTAGCGACCGTCTCGTCGGCGAACGCTGCCGGGACCGCCACCGTCGGCGCCAACTCGGTGGACAGCTCGTCGGTCGTCGACCACAGCCTCACGTGGCAGGACATCGCTCCGAACTCGATCGGCCCGGGCGAGGTCGCGAACCTCTCCGGCGCCGACATCGTGGACCGCAGCCTGACGTGGCAGGACATCGCTCCCAACTCGATCGGCCCCGGCGAGGTCACCAACCTCGGTGCCGACGACCTGACCCCCGAAGCACAGAAGAGCCTCAGCGGCTTCTCGGGCGCGGTCTACCGTTCGCTGACCTACTTGAACGGCGGAGGTGGCAGCGCCACGGTCGCGTGCGCGGACGACAACACCGTCTCGCAGAAGTACGTCGCCATCGCGGGCGGTGTCCAGGGCAGCACGGTCGACACCCAGTCGACCGACGGCTTCGCCGTCACGTCCTCGTTCCCCGGTCGGATGGACTGGGACACGAACGCCCCGAAGCCGAACCGTCTCGACGGATGGATCATCCTGGGCAACAACGTCCACACGACTGACCTGACGGTGTGGGCGCTCTGCGTCCCGACGACGTCCATCGAGGTCCAGCACAGCACGATCGAGAACTGACCTAGTCAGTCCGACGCCCTGGCCCCGAGAGCGCACAGCTCCCGGGGCCGGGGCGTCGACCGTTCTCACCGACACAGCGATGGTGTTCTGACCACGCGACACCCCACAGACCGTCCGGGTTGCACGGGCCGCCCCGCGCTCGTCGCTCCGATGGACGGGCCGGCGACCTGTTTGCGGTGCAGGCGACCGGGGCGTACGGACGCTCGATGGCGCCGAACATAAGGCCCTGACGCCGCCGTCCGCGGTCGCGGTCCGGTCCAGTCTCGCGCGCGTGCTGCTGCGAGTGGCGTCCCGCAGTGTGACGTGCGAGACCGGCCTTGATCGGGGCGTCGTCGCAGACGTGTAACGGGTCACCGCGTGATTCTTCGAGAGACCTACCAAGTCGACTCGAGAGAAGAGCAAGCGATTGCCGCTGGACCCTGCACGTTCGTGGCCGCTGACGCGCTGAGCATGAAGGTCCGTGAGGTGGGCGGGGAGTCAAGACCGCGGTCATGGTCGCCACCAGCGTCAACGCTGACGGGTACCCCGAGATCCTCGGCATCGATGTCTCGACCGCCGAGGACGGCGCCGGCTGGTTGACGTTCTTGCGGGACCTGACCGCCCGCGGCCTGACGGGGGTCAAGCTGGTGACCTTCGTTGCGCACTCCGGCTGGTCGCCGCGGTCGGGGCGACCTTGCCCGGTGCGTGCTGGGTGCGGAGTTGACGAGTAGTCACAACACCGCCGAGACGCACCTTCACCCAGCACTTCACCCGATCGTGGACATGTGATGGTGACGACGCACGGCTCGCCGTCCCGTACGAATCCTCAGAACGTCGCGATAGGACAGCAATCTTGCGGTCCGCCTCGACAACGACGCCCTCGGGGATCCTGACACCGCGGCGCCCTCATGCGAGCGCGGTTCGCTACCGCCAGCGGACGCCGACGATCCTGACCAGGTCGGTGGCGAGGCGGATCTCGGTCGAGCGCAGGGCAGGAGGCTCGAGCCAGCGCCGCCGGGCGTCGTCGTGATCCTCGGCGCTGGCCTCGCCCTGGCGAGGGGCGGCTGATCCGGCAAAGAGTCCACGCCTGGCGGGCGGCCTCAGTGTCGAGCATGAGACGACGAACTACCGGCCGACCGGCGCCCTGCCGCTGACCCGGGCTGCACACGACGCGGCCGGCGCAGGGTTAGCTCGGCGGCTCGAGGTGGACGGCGAGGACCGCGACGTCGTCGTCCGCCTCACCCTCGGGGACCAGCCGCCGCAGCAGCTCGTCGACGAGGCCGTCCAGGTCGCGGCCGGCGTGGCCGGCCCCGTCGTCACGCGTGAGGTCCRCGACCTGGGCGACGAGGCGGTCCAGCCCGACGCGCAGGTGCTCGCCACGGCGCTCGACGAGTCCGTCGGTGTAGAGCAGCAGCGTCGAGCCGCGGAGCACTCGCACGACGTGG
>NZ_JBFUMP010000044.1:0-11585 GCF_054049315.1 Cellulomonas sp. P5_E12
GTGCGGCCCGGCGACCGGGTGGCCCTGCTCGTGCCGCCCGGGGTCGACCTCACGTCCGTGCTCTACGCGTGCCTGCGGCTGGGCGCGGTCGTCGTCGTGGCCGACGCGGGGTTGGGCGTCCAGGGGCTCACCCGCGCGGTGCGCGCCGCCGAGCCCACGGTCGTGATCGGGATCGAGCAGGCCCTGGTCGCGGCGCGCTGGTTGCGCTGGGCGCCCACGCTGGTCAGCGCCGGCCCGCTGCGCGCGGGGGTGCGCCACGCGCTCGGGGTCAGCGCGTCCCTCGACGAGCTCGCCGCGCTGGGGAGGGCCTCGACCGAGGACCTCCCGTGGCCGGACGCCGACGCCGACGCCGCGGTCCTCTTCACGTCCGGCTCGACGGGCCCCGCCAAGGGCGTCGCCTACACGCACCGCCGGCTCGCGGCCATGCGCGACGCCGTCGGGCGCACCTACGGCATCGGACCCGACAGCCCGCTCGTCGCGGCGTTCGCGCCGTTCGTCCTGCTGGGCCCCGCGCTCGGCGCGACCAGCGCGAGCCCGTACATGGACGTGACCTCGCCGGGCACGCTCACCGCGGCCGCGCTGGCGGAGGCCGTGCGCGCGATCGACGCCGCGGTCGTGTTCGCCTCCCCGGCCGCGCTGCGGTCGGTGGTCCGCACGGCCGACGGCTCGGAGCGGGCCGCGCTGGCCGGCGTCCGGCTGTTCCTGTCGGCGGGCGCGCCGGTCGGTCGCGAGCTGCTGGAGGCGGCCGCCGACCTCATGCCCGGCGCCAAGGCGCACACGCCGTACGGGATGACCGAGGCCCTGGTCGTGGCCGACGTGTCGCTCGAGGAGCTGCGCGCGCTGCCGCCGGGCGACGGGGTGTGCGTCGGGCGGCCCGTGCCGGGCGTGCGGGTGGCGGTGAGCACGCTCGACGCCGACGGGGAGGCGACCGGTGCACCGGTGCGGGAACCGGGGGTCACCGGCGAGGTGCTGGTCTCCGCCGCCCACCTGAAGGAGCGGTACGACGGGCTCTGGCTCACCGAGCAGGCCTCGGCGCGGGACGCCGGTTGGCACCGCACCGGCGACGTCGGGCACCTCGACGCCGACGGCCGGCTCTGGATCGAGGGTCGGCTGGCGCACGTCCTGGTGACCGCCTCGGGCGTCCGCACGCCCGTGGGGCTGGAGCAGCGGGCCCAGTCCGTCCCGGGCGTGGTCGCCGCGGCGGTGGTCGGTGTCGGCCCCCGCGGAGCGCAACAGGTCGTGGTCGTCCTGCAGCCCGAGGTGTTCTCGCACGGCCCGGTCGTCGCGGAGCCGGGGCTGGCGGCGGAGGTGCGGGACACGCTCGACGGCACCGAGATCGCCGCCGTGCTCGTCGTCGAGCAGCTGCCGACGGACGTCCGGCACAACTCGAAGGTCGACCGGACCCGCGTCGCGGGCTGGGCCGAGCGCGTGCTGGCGGGGGAGCGGGCGCGGCTGTGACGCGCGTCCTGGTCACGGGTGCCAGCGGCATGCTCGGGCGGGCCGTCGCCGAGCGCCTGGTGGCCGACGGGCACGACGTGCGCACCCTCCAGCGCAGCCCGTCGCACGTGGCCGGAGCGGACGACGTCGCCGGGTCGGTGACGGACGCCGCCGTCGTGCGCGCGGCCGTGGTCGGCCGGGACGCGGTCGTGCACCTCGCGGCCAAGGTGGACATCACCGGGCCGCTCAGCCAGTTCGAGGCCGTGAACGTCGACGGCACACGACACCTGCTCGACGAGGCCGCGTCCGCCGGAGTGCGCCGGTTCGTGCACGTCTCGTCGCCGTCGGTGGCTCACCTGGGCCGGTCGCTGGCCGGGGCGCCCGCGGGCCCGGCCGACCCGTCGCACGCGCGCGGCCACTATGCACGGACGAAGGCGACCGCGGAGCTCCTCGCGCTCGCGGCGCACGATCCGGGCGGGCTGGGGGTCATCGTGGTCCGGCCGCACGTCGTGTGGGGACCGGGCGACACCCAGCTGGTCGGGCGCGTCGTGGACCGTGCGCGCAGCGGCCGGCTGCCCGTGCTCGGCCAGGGCGCCGCGCTCATCGACACGACCTACGTCGACAACGCGGTCGATGCCCTGATCGCGGCGCTGCATGCCGACCCGGCCGCGTACGGCGAGGCCTACGTCGTCACCAACGGCGAGCCGCGACCCGTGCTCGAGCTGCTCGTCGGGATCTGCGAGGCCTCCGGGGTCCCGACCCCACGGTGGCACGTCCCGGCGGCCCTCGCGCGCGGCGCGGGTTCCGTCCTCGACGCGGCCTGGCGGACGCTGCCCCTGCCGGGCGAGCCGCCGCTGACCCGGTTCGTCGCGGAGCAGCTGTCCACGGCGCACTGGTTCGACCAGCGACGCACTCGCGAGGCGCTCGGGTGGGAGCCCGCCGTGAGCCTCGACGAGGGCCTGGCCCGTCTGGCGGAGTGGACGGCGCGGCAGCCGTCGTCCGCGGCTCCCTAGACTCGGGCACGTGACTGCTGATCTCCTGCGCGGCGCGCTCCCGCTGCGCCCCGACCTCGTCGGCCTCGAGCCGTACGGCGCGCCCCAGCTCGACGTGCCGCACCTGCTCAACGTCAACGAGAACCCGTACGCACCCGCGCCGGACGTGGTCTCCGACATCGCCGCCGCGGTGGCCCGGGCGGCCGAGGGCCTGAACCGCTACCCCGACCGGGACTTCGACGCCCTGCGCGCCGACCTCGCCGCGTACCTGGAGGTCGAGTCCGGCGTCGCGCTCGCCACCGAGCAGGTGTGGGCCGCGAACGGGTCGAACGAGATCATGCTGCACGTCCTGCAGGCCTTCGGCGGACCGGGTCGCACGGTGCTGTCGTTCGCGCCGACGTACTCGATGTACCCGGAGTACGCGCGCGACACGTTCACGGGGTGGGTCGCCGGGCGCCGCGAGGAGGACTTTGGGCTCGACCCCGACGTCGCGCGCGCCGCGATCGCCGAGCACGCGCCGTCCGTCGTGCTGCTGGCCAGCCCGAACAACCCGACCGGCACGGCACTGCCCGCCACGACGGTGCTCGCGGTGCTGGCCGCCGCCGCCGCGGTGCCGGGCGGCTGCGTGGTCGTCGTCGACGAGGCGTACGGCGAGTTCCGCCGCGCGGGCACCCCGTCGGCGCTCGAGCTCCTGGCCGACCACCCCCACCTCGCCGTGAGCCGCACGATGTCGAAGGCCTTCGGGCTCGCCGGGGCGCGCGTCGGCTATCTCGCCGCCGCGCCGGCGCTCGTCGACGCCCTGCGCGTCGTCCGCCTCCCGTACCACCTCTCGGCCGTCACGCAGGCGGTCGCTCGCGCGGCGCTCGCCCACGCGCCCGCCCTGATGGCGCAGGTGGGTTCGCTGCGCGACGAGCGCGACGCCCTCGTCGTGTGGCTGCGGGAGCGCGGCCTCACCGTCGCGGAGTCCGACGCGAACTTCGTGCTGTTCGGCCTGTTCGACGACCGGCACGCGATCTGGCAGGGTCTGCTCGACCGTGGGGTCCTCATCCGTGAGGTGGGGCCCGACGGGTGGCTGCGGGTGTCGGTCGGCACCCCGCAGGACATGGCGGCGTTCCGGGACGCCCTGGTGGAGGTGGCTGGGCTGTGAGTACTCCCAAGGCCCGTACCGCGCGCATCGAGCGCGCGACGAGCGAGTCGAGCGTGCTGGTCGAGCTCGACCTCGACGGCACCGGTCGCACCGACATCTCGACGACGGTGCCGTTCTACGACCACATGCTCACCGCGCTGGGCAAGCACTCGCTGATCGACCTCACCGTCAAGGCGACCGGCGACACGCACATCGACGCGCACCACACCGTCGAGGACGTCGCGATCACGATCGGCGAGGCCCTGCGCGAGGCGCTGGGCGACAAGCGCGGGATCTCGCGGTTCGGCGACGCGACCGTGCCCCTCGACGAGGCGCTCGCCCAGGCCGTGGTCGACGTGTCCGGGCGGCCGTACCTCGTGCACACGGGCGAGCCCCCCGGCCAGGAGTACCACCTGATCGGCGGCCACTTCACGGGCTCGCTCACCCGGCACGTGCTCGAGTCGATCGCGCACCACGCCGCCTTCAGCATCCACGTCCGCGTCCTCGCGGGCCGCGACCCGCACCACATCGTCGAGGCCCAGTTCAAGGCGCTCGCCCGGGCGCTGCGGTTCGCCGTCGCGCTCGACCCGCGGGTGGACGGGATCCCGTCGACGAAGGGCGCGCTGTGATGGCCGACGAGCTGCCCGACGACTTCGAGGTCCCCGACGACCTCTCCTCGCTGCTCGACGCGCCGCCGGAGGACCCGTCGGTCGTCCTGGTCATCACGCAGGTCGCCGCGCCCGCACCGCTCGCGGCCGCGTGCGCGATCGCCAAGGTCGAGGTTGACGTCGTGCCGACGGACATCGGCGCGATCGCGGTCCTGCGCGACCCGCGCGCGGCGGCCGAGGGCGCCGGGGCGATCTCGAAGCTGCTGCGCACGCTGCCGGTGATCCTGCTCGAGCGGCGCGAGGGCCAGATCACGGCGACCCGCTGGACGGCCGGCGAGCGGGGCGACAAGCTGCCCGCCGGCCTGGTGCTGTCCGACGCGCCAGCGGTGCTCGAGGACCTGCTGCTCGGCTCGGTGCAGGCGGGCGACGTCGAGGGCGTCGTCACGAGCGTGGGGATGTCGCGCTGGCAGGCGATGCGGACGATCACGGGCTCGGGCAAGAAGAAGTCGTAGTAGCCGTCCCGAGAGGAACGTTTCGCCCGTCGCGGGGCACCCGTCTCGCGGACCGGCGCCCGACCGGGCGGCGCGTCGGCCGCGGGTACCGTGGTCCGGTGCCCGCCCAGCCCCTCGTCGTCGTGCTCGACCACGGTCCCGACGACCACGCTCCGCTGGCCGAGGCCTTGACCCGCGCGGGTGCCCAGGTCGAGATCACGTCCGACAAGCGCACCGCCCTCGTCGCCGACGGGCTGGTCATCGCGGGGAACGGGCCGTTCGCCGAGGTCATGGCCGGCGTGCTGGCCGTCGGCGGCGACCAGGTCGTCGACCGGCGCCTCGCGGGCGGTCGGGCCGTGCTCGCCATCGGCGTCGGGATGCACGTGATGTTCGCCGCCGGACCCGGAGCCGAGGGCCTGGGGGAGTGGCCGGGCGTCGTCGAGCCGGTCGAGCCGGTCGGCCCCGCTCCCGTCGTGGTGGCCGAGGGGTCCAGGCTGTTCGACGACCTCGGCGACGCCGAGTTCGACTTCGCACACGCTCACGCCGCCCGCACGTTCCCGCTGCTCGACGACTGGCCCGCGGACACGCGTCTCGTCGTCCCCGTCGTCATCTGGACGGCCGGCCCGGACCGGTTCGTCGCCGCCGTCGAGAACGGCCCCCTCACCGCCCTCCAGCTGCGTCCGGAACGCTCCGGCGACGCCGGCGCCCAGGTGCTCGCACGCTGGGTCGCGTCCCTTCCCGCCCCTGCCACCCCCGGAGACCACGCATGACCGACCGCCTCGAGCTGTTGCCCGCCGTCGACGTCGCCGACGGCCAGGCCGTCCGCCTGACCCAGGGCGCCGCCGGAACCGAGACGGGATACGGCGACCCGCTGTCGGCCGCGCTCGACTGGCACGCCGGTGGCGCGGAGTGGATCCACCTGGTCGACCTCGACGCGGCCTTCGGGCGCGGCTCCAACGCGGTCCTGCTCGCCGAGGTGACCGCCGAGCTGGTCGCCAAGGGCGTCAAGGTCGAGCTGTCCGGCGGCATCCGCGACGACGCGTCGGTCGAGCGCGCGCTCGGCACCGGCGCCACGCGCATCAACCTCGGCACGGCCGCGCTGGAGAACCCGGAGTGGACCGCGCGCGTGATCGGGTCCTACGGCGAGCAGATCGCGGTCGGCCTCGACGTGCGCGGCACGACGCTCGCGGCGCGCGGCTGGACCAAGGACGGCGGCGACCTCTGGGAGGTCCTCGCCCGCCTCGAGGACGCCGGGTGCGCGCGCTACGTGGTGACCGACGTGAACAAGGACGGCATGCTCAACGGCCCGAACGTCGAGCTGCTGCGCGAGATGTGCGCCCGGACCGACGCACCGGTGATCGCCTCGGGCGGGGTGTCCAGCCTGGAGGACCTGCGCGTGCTGCGGACGCTCGTGCCGCTCGGTGTCGAGGGGTCGATCGTCGGCAAAGCTCTTTACGCGGGCGCGTTCACGCTGCCCGAGGCGCTGGACGTCGCGGGCCGCCCGTGACGGGACGCGAGCTGCCGCCGTCGTCCCCGTTCGCGGGCGACGACGGCACGGCCGATCCCGCCGTCGCCGCCGCGCTGGCCGCGCTCGACGCCGGCACCGGCACGGTCGCCGTGGTGGTCGACGCGCTCGCGGGCACCCGCGTGCTGGTCCCCGTGCTCGCGGAGCTCGAGGTCGAGGACGTCGTCGTGCACGCCGGGCACGAGCACACGGTCGACAAGGAGGCCTCGGCGGGCATCGTCGCGCTGCGGGCTCCCGACGGCCGCACGGCCCTGCCGGTCTTCACGTCGGTCGCGACGATGGCGGCGTGGCGGCCCGACGCGCGACCGGTGCCCTCGGACGTCGCCCGCGCGGCGCTGTCGGCCGTGACCGAGGGCTGGGAGGTGCTCGTCGTGGACCCCGGCGGTCCGACGACGGTCCTGGTCCCGCGGCCGGCCGTGTGGGCGCTC
Source organism: Cellulomonas sp. P5_E12 (assembly GCF_054049315.1). Lineage (NCBI taxonomy): Bacteria > Bacillati > Actinomycetota > Actinomycetes > Micrococcales > Cellulomonadaceae > Cellulomonas > Cellulomonas sp. P5_E12. The sequence continues at coordinate 6,608 of NZ_JBFUMP010000044.1, forward strand.
GCCCAGCAGGAGCGCTGGCGCCCGGCGGTGACGGCCGACGGCGTCGACCCCGAGGTCCGCGCCGCGATCGCCGCGGCGGTGGCACCCRTCGCGGGCGTGGTKGCCGTCGACGCGGTGCCCGGGGCGCGCGCCGAGGTGGCGGTCGTCGTCGACCTCGTCGCCGGTCTGGACCGCGCCGGGCTCGACGCGGTGCTCGCGCGGGTCAACGCCGCGGTGGCCGGTGTCGAGCTGGTGGCCACGCGGGTCGACTCGCTCGAGCTGCGGCCACGCGCGGCACGCTAGCGGCGGCGCCTGACCGCCCACGCGAGGGCGCACGTGCTGAGCACGAACGCGGCCACCAATTGGCCGCCGAGGATCACGCGGTTGAGGTCGAGCGCCGGCCGCCAGTGCGCGCCCGCGCCGTCGACGACGAAGACGCCGACGGCCTTGACCCGGACGCCGTACCCGCCGCCCCCGCCGTGCCCGACCTGGGTGCCCTTGGGCACGGTGTCGCCCTCGGGCTCGTCCGACGCACCGCTCTGGCCGGAGCCGGCACCGGACCCGGTCGCGCCCCACACCTTGGCGACCGGGATGACGAGCGTCCCGTCGCGCTCGTACGCCTCACCGAACACCCGTCGCACGGTGAGGGCGTCGTTGGTGGCACGCGTGACGGTCTCTGGGTCGAAGCGCGGGACAGGCATGAGAACCTCCGAAGGGTCAGCCGGTGCAGGGTGCCGCGGGTGTGAACGACGCCTCGTCGTCCAGCATGGACCGCAGCGTGCTCACGGGCACCACAAAGCTGTGCCCGTCTGCGTCCTTGGCGTACACGACGCCCACCACCCGACCGTCGGCGTCCAGCACGGCGGAGCCCGAGCTGCCGTGCTCGACCGGTGCGTCGGTGACCAGGACGACGCCGAGGTTCTCGTTGAGCGGGTCGGTCTCGCTCGAGAGCACGTGGCCCGTGGTGACGGTCAGTGCCTGCCCGAGCGGGTAGCCGACGACCGTGACGGCGTCACCGATCGCCGGGTCGGCTGTCGCGAGCTCGGGAGCGGCCGGCAGCGCGTCCTGCGTGTGCACGATCGCGAGGTCCGCCAGGTCGGCGGTGCTGGCCGCGGCGGCGGCGACGTCACGGCCGTCGTAGGTGGCGATCTGCAGCGTCGAGGCGTCCTCGACCACGTGCCGGTTGGTGACCAGCGTGTGGTCGTCGAGCGCGAAGCCCGATCCCGTCGACAGGCTCCCGCAGCCGATGTTCCGGATGCGCACGGCCATCCGCTGCGCCGAGTCGAAGCCGTCGGGGGAGAGGTTCCCGCTGGACGTCGGGGTCGGCCGGGGGAGGTCGGTGGGCACGACGCTGGTGGGCACGGGGGCGGGCATCGCCGGCAGCACGCTGCAGCCCGCCGTGAGCAGCAGGAGGGCGCCGACCAGCACGACGCGGCTCCTCATCGCTGGAGCTCGCTCTGGAGCGCCGCGTTGGCGTCGGTCGCCTTCTGGCACACCGTCTGCACGTCGGAGGTGAACCGGGCCAGGTCGGCCTGGTCGTACTGCGCGGAGTTCTGCAGGTAGCCGATGAGGCGCTGCTGCCCGTCGACGCAGGCGGCCAGCGCGGTGGCCACCTGCCCGGCCGCCTGCGACACGCGCGACTGGTAGTCGGCGAGCTGCTGCTGCGACGCGCTCGTGTCTCCCAGCTGCGCCTTCTCGTCGGCCAGCTGCGTGATCCGCTCCTGGGCGGTCGCCAGCTGCCCCCGCGCGGCGTCGAGCTCGGCCTGCGTCGCGGCGAGGTCGGCCTGGGCCGTCGCGAGGTCGTTCCCGGTCGAGCGCGCGAGCGTCTCCCAGTCCTGCGTCGAGGCCTGCCACGCCTCGTTCGTCCGGAGCATGTGCGCCAGGAGCAGACCACCGCCCACGAGCGTCCCGACGAGCAGCACCGCGAGCACGGTCGTCGTGACCCGAGGCCCGCGTCGACGGGCCGGCGCCGGCGACAGGGACGAATCCGGCACGGCGGGCAGCCACGACGGTGGCGCCGGGGTGATCTCGGTCACCGGGCGCTGCGGCTCCGGGGGCGTCCCGGCACTCGCGCGGGGGTCGTCGGGCGGCATCGCCCCAGGATAGGAGGCCATCGGCTGCCCTCAGGGTGATGTTCAGCCCCGACCGGCGGACGGCGGCCGCGCCCGGAGCACCGCGGGGCAGCGGCGACAATCGTCGGATGCCCTCGACGACCTACGGAGCCGTGCTGCGCCTGCCCGGCGTCGCACGGCTCTTCGGCGTCTCGTTCCTCGCCCGCATCCCGTCGGCCATGGTCGGCGTGGTCCTCACGCTGCACGTCGTCTCGACCCTGGACCGCGGCTACGCCCAGGCAGGCCTCGTCGTCGGCGCCGCGACCGTCGGGATGGCGCTCGGCGCGCCGTGGCGCGGCCGCCTCGTCGACAAGCTCGGGCTGCGCCGCGCGATCGCCCCGTCGGTCGTCGTCGAGTCGGCGGTGTGGCTCGCGGCCCCGCACCTCACCTACGAGGCCCTCATCGGGGCGGCGTTCGTCGCCGGGCTGTTCCTGGTGCCGGTCTTCTCGGTCAGCCGGCAGTCCTTGTCGGTGCTCGTGCCCCTCCAGCACCAGCGCGCCGCGTTCTCGCTCGACTCGGTCGCCGTCGAGCTGACCTTCATGCTCTCGCCGGTCGCCGGCGTGCTGCTCGCGACGCAGGCCTCGACGTCGGTGGCCCTGACCGTGGTCGGCGCGCTGACCGTCGGCGCCGGGGTGCTCCTCATGTGGGCGAACCCGCCCACCCGCAGCGCACCGTCGGCCGGGCCGGTCGCCGAGCTGCCGAAGGGTCGGCTGCTCAGCCCGGGGCTGGTCGTCGTGCTCCTCGCGGGCCTCGCGGCAGCCTTCGTGCTCGTCGGCACCGACGTGTCGCTCGTCGCCACCCTCAACGACGCCGGTCGTTCGGCGGACGTCGGCTGGATGATCGCGCTGTGGGCCGGCGGCTCGGTCGTCGGCGGGCTCGTCCACGGGGCCACGCACCGCAACCCGTCACCGCTCGTGCTGGTCGCCGTCCTCGCGCTCGCCGCCGTCCCTGCCGCCTTCGCCACCGGGCAGGTCTGGCTGGCGGTCGCGATCGTCGTCGCCGGCCTGCCGTGCGCGCCCGCGCTGTCCTCGATCAACGCGACGCTCGTCCGCCTCGTCCCCGAGCACCGGCGGGGTGAGGTCATGGGCTGGAGCGGGACGATGGGGACGGTCGGCAACGCGCTCGGCGCGCCCCTGTGCGGTGCGGTGATCGACCGGACGACGCCGGGCGCCGGGTTCCTCACCGCGGCGGTGGTGGGCGGCGCCATCGCCGTCAGCGGGCTCGTCGCGCTCGCGACGGTCCGCCGCAGGAGCGGGGCTGAGACGCCCGAGACGCCCGACCATGCCCTGCCGCGTCACGTGCCCGCCACCCGCACCCGGGTCCGGCTCATCCGCCACCGCGGCATCGGCTCCGCCCGACGCGAGCGGGTCAGACGACCGAGCCGGTGAACTTCTCGCCGGGGCCCTCGCCGGGGGCGTCGGGGAACGGCGACGCCTCGCGGAACGCCAGCTGCAGCGAGCGCAGACCGTCCCGCAGGGAGCGGGCGTGCTGGTTGCCGATGTCCGGCGCCGAGGCCGTGACCAGCGCGGCGAGCGCGGTGATGAGCTTGCGGGCCTCGTCCAGGTCCATGAAGTCGGCACCCGCGCCGGTCGGTCCGTCCTCGGCCAGACCGCACTTCACGGCGGCTGCGCTCATGAGGTGGACGGCGGCGGTCGTGATGACCTCGACGGCGGCGACGTCCGCGATGTCGCGGGTGGCCGCGCTGGTGGGGTCCGTGCTCGGACTGCTCTCGGTCATGGCTCGATCCTCTCATCGGGCCACGGGTGCTCCGACGCCGGTGCGGGCGCACCCCGCTTCTCTGGTAGTCTTGGCGGTCGACTGACCTGGGCTGTGCCTCGCTCTCACGGGCGGACACGGCTCAGGCGCACAAGTGGAGTCTCTCCCACCTGGGCCTCGACCGATCGATGCGTGTGTCTGCGCATCGACGACAGAGACCGGGTCACAGTCCGCACCGGACGGCGCAAGCCGGTCCCGGTGGCGTGAGCATGGCTGCGGCCGTGGGCACGTGGCGGACTTTGAGGCCTCCTCCTGTGCTCAGGACGGGGGCCTTCCTCGTTCCTGACGGTCGCCACGACGAACCTGAGGAGCACCACATCAGCGAGCCCCGCATCAACGATCGGATCCGCGTAGCCGAGGTCCGCCTGGTCGGCCCCAACGGCGAGCAGGTCGGGATCGTCCGCGTGGAGGACGCACTGCGCCTGGCTCAGGACGCTGACCTCGACCTTGTCGAGGTCGCACCTGACGCTCGTCCGCCCGTCTGCAAGATCATGGACTACGGCAAGTTCAAGTACGAAGCAGACATGAAGGCCCGCGAGGCCCGGCGGAACCAGACCAACACGGTCCTCAAGGAGATCCGTTTCCGGCTGAAGATCGACCCGCACGACTACGGCACCAAGAAGGGCCACGTCGAGCGGTTCCTCACGGCCGGCGACAAGGTCAAGGTCATGATCATGTTCCGCGGCCGCGAGCAGTCCCGCCCCGAGATGGGTGTGCGTCTGCTGCAGCGGCTGGCCGACGACGTCTCGGAGCTCGGCTTCATCGAGAGCATGCCGAAGCAGGACGGCCGCAACATGATCATGGTGCTCGGCCCGAACAAGAAGAAGGCCGACCAGAAGCAGGAGCAGCGCCGTGCGGCGCAGGCTGCTGCGGCACGCGAGCAGAACGCTGCGGCAGCCGCCGCGGCCGCTGCTGCGGCGGCTGACCCGGCTCCGGCCGAGCCCGTCGTCGAGGCGCCCGCCGCTGTCGTCGAGACCCCGGCCGTCGTCGAGACGCCCGCCGTGGTGGAGACGCCGGCCCCGGTCGAGGCTCCCGCCGCTGTCGAGACCGTCGTCGAGGCGCCCGCCGCCGTCGAGACCCCGGCGCCCGCGCCGGTCGCGCCTCGTCCGGCC
>NZ_JBFUMP010000045.1:0-10349 GCF_054049315.1 Cellulomonas sp. P5_E12
GCGCCGACCAGGCCCAGCGTGCGGCGCACGTCGGCGGCCCAGGGGTGCGCGGGGATGCCGAGCAGCCCGGTGCGCGGCAGGGGCCCGTCGCCGTGCGGGAGGTGGACCCACGAGCCGCGCGGCTCCGGCGTCCGGACGCGGTCGGTGAGCCCGAGCTCGTCGAGCAGCGCGGCGACCGTGCCGCCGCGGGTGGCGAACGACTCCGCGCCCGCGTCCAGCCGCAGGCCCGCGACGGTGTGCCCCGCGACCGCGCCTCCGGCGACGTCGCGCCCCTCGAGCACCAGCGTCCGCAGCCCCGCGTGGGCGAGCTCGCGCGCGGCGACAAGGCCCGCGACCCCGCCGCCGACGACGAGCGCGTCCCAGGCGGGCATCAGATCTGGTGCACCAGCTCGGCCACGCGCGTCAGCACGGTCGGGTCGGTCTCGGGCGGCACGCCGTGGCCCAGGTTCACCACGTGCCCGGGGGCCACCGAACCACGCGCGACGACGTCGCGGACGTGCGCCTCCAGCACGGGCCACGGGGCGGCGAGCAGGGCCGGGTCGATGTTGCCCTGCAGCGGCGTGGTGCCGCCGAGCCGCCGGTTCGCCTCGTCGAGCGGCAGCCGGTAGTCGACGCCGATGACGTCCGCGCCGACGTCGCGCATGGCGCCCAGCAGCTCGCTGGTGCCGGTGCCGAAGTGCACCTTGCGCACATCGAGGTCGGCGACGTGGCTGAGCGCGCGCGCCGACGCCGGGGCGACGTGCGCGGTGTAGTCGGCCAGGCCCAGCGAGCCCGCCCAGGAGTCGAAGAGCTGCGTCGCGCTCGCACCGGCCTGCACCTGGGCTCGCAGGAACGCGCCGGTGATGTCCGCCGCCCACTGCGTCAGCGCCGCCCACGTCGCCGGGTCGGCGTGCATCAGGGTGCGGGCGGCCAGGTGGTCGCGCGACGGGCCGCCCTCGACCAGGTACGCGGCGAGCGTGAAGGGGGCGCCGGCGAAGCCGATGAGCGGCGTCCGACCCAGCGCGTCGACGGTGAGCGCCACGCCGTCGGAGACGGGCCGCAGCGCCTCGGGCGTCAGCGGGCCGAGGTCGCGCAGCCGGGCGACGTCGTCGGCGGTCCGGACCGCGGAGCCCATGACGGGGCCGACGCCGGGCTTGATCTCCACGTCGACGCCCGCGAGCTTGAGGGGCACCACGATGTCCGAGAAGAAGATCGCCGCGTCGACGTCGTGCCGGCGCACCGGCTGGAGGGTGATCTCGCTGGCGAGCGCGGGGTCCAGGCACGCGTCGAGCATCGCGGTGCCCGCACGCGCCGCGCGGTACTCCGGCAGCGACCGACCGGCCTGCCGCATGAACCACACCGGCCGACGCTCGGGTCGCTCGCCGGAATAGGCGCGCACCAGCGAAGAATTCTTCGTGCGGCCGTCGGAGAGGGGGTGCGTGGAAGGAAGGTTCACGTGCTCGATTGTGCCGGACAATTGTCGAGATGATTAACTCGGGACGTGGTGCTGCTGTCCCTCGCCGCCAGTCACCACGACCTCGACCTCGATGTGCTCGAACGTCTCTCGTCGGACGTGCAGGCCGTCGCGTCCGAGCTCGTGGGCTCGACGGTGCACAGGTTCGTGTCCGGTGCCGTCGTCCTGGCGACGTGCAACCGGTTCGAGCTGTACCTCGAGGTCGACGACGCCGAGCACGCACCCTCCGCCCGTGCCGCGGCCGCCGAGGCCGTCGCGGGCCGGTCGGGCTACACCGCGGCCCAGGTCGACACCCACCTGCGCGTCCGCACCGGCACCGGCGCCGCCGAGCACCTCTTCGCGGTGGCGAGCGGCCTCGACTCGATGGTCGTCGGCGAGCGCGAGATCGCCGGGCAGGTCCGCCGCGCGCTGACCACCGCCCGCCGCGACCGCACGACGACGTCCGGCCTCGAGTCGCTGTTCCAGGCGGCCTCCCGCGTCTCGCGCCTGGTCGAGAGCCGCACGGGCCTGGGCGCCACCGGCCGCTCGGTCGTCGGCGTCGCGCTCGACATCGCCGAGCGGGACCTGCCCGACTGGCCGTCCGTCCGGTGCGTGCTCATCGGCACGGGCTCCTACGCGGGTGCCTCGCTCGCGGCGCTCAAGGCTCGCGGCGCGGGCGACATCCGCGTCTACTCCGCCTCCGGCCGTGCCGGGGCGTTCGCCGCGGCCCGCGGGGTCCGGTCCCTGCCGGCGTCGGCCGACCTCGCCGCCGAGGTGTCGGACGTCGACCTGGTGGTCGCCTGCAGCGGCGCCGCCGGCGCGGTGCTGGGGGTCGACGCCCTCGCCGCCGCCCGCGCGTCGTCGTCCACCTCGCTCACCGTGGTGGACCTCGCCCTGCGGCACGACGTGGACCCCGGCGTGCGCTCCCTGCCTGGCGTCCGCCTGGTCAGCCTGCACACCGTCGCCGAGCACGCCCCCGCGGAGCACGCCGCCGTGCAGGCCGCCCACGACGTCGTCACGGCCGCCGCCGAGGCCTACGAGGCGGACCGCCGGGTGCGCGACTGGAACCCCGCGGTCGTCGCCGAGCGCACCCGCGTGCTGGGCGGCCTGGAGGCCGGCCTCAGCGCACTGACCGACCGCGACGAGCGCGCCGAGCGAGCCCTGCGCCGCCGTACCCGCGCCGCGCTGCACGCCCCGACGGTCCGCGCCCGCGAGGCGGCCCGCGCGGGCGACGTGACGACGTACGCGGCGGCGCTGGCGGAGCTGGCCTCGATCCCCGTGCCCGCGCTGGTGACCGACGCGCACTGACGGGGAGGTCGGGCTGCGGACGACAAGAGCGTGCCGGGCCTGGACGGGGGGGAGGGCCAGGCCCGGCACGCGTCCCGTGAGGATCACGCCGCCGTTGGCGTGACCCTGGATCGGGAACCCTCGGGAGCTGCGCTCAGGAGCGCACCACCTGCTGCTGGGTAGCGGCAGGCCCGGGGGCCCAGGTGTGGGGGACCACTTGGTTGGTCTGGATATCGGTCAGCTCGGCGGCGTAGACGATGCCCTCGTAGACGCCGGCCTCGACCCGGTTGAGGTGCAGGCGCTCGGCGCGCTCGATGTCGTCGCCGAGGTGCGAGATGCGGGCTACCACGTAGCGCTGCGCGTCCTGCCACTGGTCGACCACGCGGACGTGCAGGCCGTTCCAGCGGGCCGTGAGGTCCAGCTCGAACAGCTCGGTGACGTCCTCGCGGACGACGCGCCGGTACCAGCGGCCGGACGGCGACTGGTGGAAGCCGGTCTCCGCGAGCGGCGGGTTGGCCAGGGCGAGGACGACGGTGTTGCCGCCGTCGACCACGTCCGCCTCGAGGTAGGCGCCGTGCCACTTGGCGACCGGTCCGACGCACCGCGACAGCGACGCGAGCGACGGGCGGGGGGCGCCCAGCTGCGTGACCGTCCAGCCGGCGCCGACGTCGCCGTAGCGGGCCAGCAGCGTCGAGGTGCCGTTGTCGTAGATGCGGACGAGCTCGGCGCCCGGGGGGATGCGGGAGTGGCGGAGCCACCACAGCGGGAGGATGTACCCAGGGACGTCGCGGTACTGCAGCTGCGGCGACGACTCGAAGCGGAGCACGTCGATCGAGCGTTCGTACGGGCTGAACGGCGAGCCCTCGTACCCCAGTCCGTGCACCTCGAACAGCTGTGCCGGAGTCGTCGCGAAGGCGACGTCCTCGGCCCGCACCACGTATCCCGCCAGGCGGTCATGGCCCGCGGTGAGGTGAGCGCGGGTGAGCGCTGGCGTGATCGCCTTCTGCATAAGCGTCACGATGGGCATCCTTGCCAGGAATCGGGTGAACCGGAGGATTCAGGCGGCTCGGTGCACGATTGTGCAGGGCCTATAGGGCACCTGTCCAGGAGTCGCCACCGGGCAGTGTGAAGTCGCAGGTCAGGGCGCCTGAGAGCGGTTCCTTCGAAGGGCTTGCCCTTCTGCCCGACAGTCGGCAGAAGCTGGGGTGCGAACGCCGTTCATTCACCCGTTCGGAGCAGCGCGGGGTCGCGCCTTCCGGCGTGCGGGTGTATCCGCGCTGCTCAGGACTCCAGGTACGCGACGAGGTCGTCCGCGAGCCCCGTGTAGGACGCCGGCGTGAGGGCCGCGAGGCGCGCCGCGACGTCGTCGGGAAGCCCGAGGCCACCGATGAACTCCCGCATGTCGGCGGCCGTCAGCCGGCGACCCCGGGTCAGCTCCTTGAGCCGCTCGTACGGGTTCTCCATGCCGGTCACGCCGGCGACGGAGGCGGCGCGCATGGCCGACTGGACGGGCTCGCCCAGCACCTCCCAGTTCTCGTCGAGCTCGCGCGCCAGCAGCACCGTGTCGACGGACAGCGCGCGCAGCCCGCGGGCCACGTTGTCGATGGCGAGCAACGAGTGACCGAACGCGGGACCGATGTTGCGCTGCGTGGTCGAGTCGGTGAGGTCGCGCTGCAGGCGGCTGGTCACCAGCGTCGACGCCAGCGTGTCCAGCAGGGCCGACGAGAGCTCGAGGTTGGCCTCGGCGTTCTCGAACCGGATCGGGTTGACCTTGTGCGGCATGGTCGAGCTGCCCGTCGCGCCGGCCACCGGGATCTGGATGAAGACGCCGCGCGAGATGTAGGTCCACACGTCGGTGGCCAGGTTGTGCAGCACGCGGTTGAACCGGGCGACGTCGGCGTAGAGCTCGGCCTGCCAGTCGTGCGACTCGATCTGCGTGGTGAGCGGGTTCCAGGTCAGGCCCAGGTGCTCGACGAACGCCTTGCTGACCGCGGGCCAGTCCGCGCCCGGCACCGCGACGACGTGCGCGCCGTAGGTGCCGGTCGCGCCGTTGAGCTTGCCCAGGTACTCGTCGGACGCGATCCGTCGGAGCTGCCGACGGAGCCGGTGCGCCAGGACCGCGAGCTCCTTGCCGAGCGTCGTCGGCGTGGCCGGCTGCCCGTGCGTGAGGGCCAGCATCGGCTGGTCCTTCAGCTCGTGCGCGAGCGCGGCGACCTGGTCGACCAGCGCCGTCGCTGCGGGCGCCCAGACGTCCTGCACGGCGCCCCGGACCATGAGCGCGTACGAGAGGTTGTTGATGTCCTCGCTGGTGCACGCGAAGTGGACCAGCTCGCCCACCTGGTGCAGCGCGGAGCCCTCGGGCGCGACGCTCAGCCGGCTCTTGAGGAAGTACTCGACGGCCTTGACGTCGTGCACGGTGATCTTCTCGATCGCCGCCAGCTCGGCGACCTCGTCGGGACCGAAGGTGTCCACGACCGCGCGCAGGTACGCGATGTCCTCGTCCGTCAGGCGCGGGGCGCCCGGGACGACCGCGTTCGTCGTCAGGTGGATCAGCCACTCGACCTCGACGTGCACGCGCTCGCGGTTGAGGGCCGCCTCGCTCAGGTGGTCGACCAGCGGCGCGACCGCCGCGCGGTAGCGACCGTCGAGGGGCCCGAGGGCGATGGGGGGCGTGACATCGGCAAGGCTGACACGGGAGGACATGCCCGCATCATCCCAGGGGCCGCACGGTCGCGTGCAGGCGTCTCGTCGGGCCGGGATCAGTAGCCTGTCGGCACCGACGGTGGTCGTCGGTCACGACGACGAGGAGCCAGGTGGCGACGCAGGGGCGCAGGCCGGGTGCGGTGCTGCTGGTCGGCGCGTTCGTGGCCGTGGCCGTGCTGGGCGCGGCGCTCGCGGGGCCGTTCCGGCTCTGGCAGCGGAGCAACGGCGGTGCGGCGTTCGAGATCCCGTCGTTCGCGCCGCCGGTCATCACCAGCACGCCGATCCCGGAGGAGACCGCGCTCGACGAGGTGCGGATGCCCATGGTGGCGCAGCGGTGGATCTACCTGCTGGTCATCGCGGTGCTCGGCGTGCTGCTCGTCATCGCGGTGGCCGTCCTGGTCCGGCGGATCCGGGCGATGCGCGAGCGGCGGGCGCCGTACGAGCTCGACGTGGCGACCCCCGACGTCGAGCTGAGCGGCGAGGTGCTCGACAGCGCGACCCCGGCCCTGCGCGAGGGGGTCCGGCGCGCCGCGCAGGTGCTGGAGGACGAGGTGCCACCGGGTGACGCCGTGATCGCGGCGTGGGTCGCGCTGGAGGCGTCGGCGGAGCGCAGTGGGCTGGTGCGGGACCGGGCGCAGACCGCGACGGAGTTCACGGTCGAGGTCCTCGACGCTACGCGCGCCGAACCCGACGCCACCCGCGCGCTGCTCGAGCTCTACCTCGCTGCGCGGTACTCGGAGCACGTGCTCACGGCCGCCGACGTCGCGACCGCGCGGTCCAGCCTCGCGGCGATCGCGGACGACCTGGGCCGACCGGCGGAGGAGTCGTGAGGCGGGAGTGGCGTCCGGTCGTGGGCTTCCTCGTCGGCGCCGCCGCCGCCTGGGCCGCCGGGCTGAGCGTCCGGACGTCCGTGCTGCTCGGGCTGGTCGTCGCCGCCGGCGTGCTGCTGTTCACGCGGCTGGACGGGACCCCGGACCCGGGCTGGGACCGCGAGCGCTCCGCCCGCCGGCACGGAGCCCGGGGCGAGGTGCAAGACCTGGCCTGGGCGATGGTCGGGCGCGACGGCCGGATCGGCGAGCGCGTGCTGCGCCGGCTGCGCGAGGTCGCCGGTCGCCGGCTCGCCCGGCACGGGCTGGCGCTGGGCGACCCCGGGGCCGAGCAGCTGCTGGGCACGCGTGCGTTGCGCACCCTGACCCGCACGACGTCGCCGCTTCCGACGGTGGCCGACGTCCGACACACCCTCGACGTGCTCGACCGCCTCGGACCGAGGCGCGATACGCCTGCTGACGACGACACCGACCCCGGGAGCCCCCAGCCATGACCGAGCAGCCCACCGCCTTGACCGTCGCGCAGGTCGCGGACCGCGGGAGCGCGGTGCTCGACGAGGTCTCGACCCTCGTCGTCGGCATGAAGGAACCCCTGAAGATCGCCCTCGCCGCGGTGCTCGGCGGAGGGCACGTGCTGTTCGAGGACGTGCCCGGCCTGGGCAAGACGCTCGCGGCACGCAGCCTGGCGACGGCGCTCGGGCTGGCGTTCCGCCGGGTGCAGTGCACGCCGGACCTCCTGCCGTCCGACATCACCGGGTCGAGCGTCTTCGACCCGGCGACCGCGTCGTTCGCGTTCCGGCCGGGGCCGGTGTTCGCGGGTCTGCTGCTGGCCGACGAGATCAACCGGACCGCCCCGAAGACGCAGTCGGCGCTGCTCGAGGCGATGGCCGAGCGCCAGGTCACGGTGGACGGCACGACGTACCCGCTGCCGGACCCGTTCCACGTGGTCGCCACGTCCAACCCCGTGGAGTACGAGGGCACCTACCCGCTGCCGGAGGCGCAGCTGGACCGGTTCATGGTCCGCATCGCCGTCGGGTACCCGGACCGCGACGGCGAGGTCGACGTGCTCTCGCGGCGGTTGGCGCGCCGGCAGGAGGTGGGGACGGTGCGGACGATCGTCGACGCCGCCACGCTGCGCGCGATGCAGGCCGGCGTCGAGGGCGTCACGGTCGAGGGTGACATCCTGCGGTACTGCGTGGACCTCGCCGCGGCCACCCGGGCGCACGACGCGGTCGAGGTCGGGGCGTCGCCCCGCGGGTCGCAGGCGCTCGTGCTCGTCGCGCGCTCGATGGCCGTGCTCTCCGGCCGGGACTTCGTCACCCCGGAGGACGTCAAGGCCGTCGCGGTCCCCGCGCTCGCGCACCGGTTGTCGCTCACCCCGCAGGCGTGGGCGACGGGCACCGCGCCGCAGGGCGTCGTCACGGACGTGCTGAAGCGGGTGGCGGGCCCGACGACGGCGCGACGCCCATGACCTGGGTGCGCGCGCGGGCGACGGCCGCCGGGGTCGTCGTCGGCGTCGTGCTCCTGGTCGTCGGCGCCCTGCTCGGACGGCCCGACGTCGCCGTGCTCGGCGCCGCGCCGCTGGTCGCGGGCGTGTGGGACTGGCGGCGTCGGCCCGCGGTCGACCCCACCGTGCGCCTGGTGACGTCGTCGGCGCCGGCCGACGCGGGGACCCTGCGGGCGGAGGCCGTCGTCACGTCGCCGGGGACCGCGCTGGTGGGCGTCCGCCGGGGAGTGCGCGAGCTCGCCGAGGCCTGGGTGCTCGTCGACGGCGCCCGGACGCTCCCGCTCGTCGTCCACACCGTGCGCACGGGACCGCAGGAGGTCGCGTTCGTCGACGTGCAGGGCGTCGGCCCCGGCGCCGCCAGCGTGTCCGAGCCGACCCCGGCCGTGTCGCGCACCGCCCTCGTGCTGCCCGCGCCGCGCCCGCTCGGGGACCTGCCGCTGCCGCCGCGCCTGCGCGGGCTCACCGGCGCGCACGAGTCGCGCCGACCCGGCGAGGGCGGCGGCCTGCGGGACGTCCACCCGTTCGCCCCCGGCGACCGCCTGCGCCGGATCGACTGGCGGGTGACCGCGCGGCGCGCCCCCGACCTGCACGAGCTCTACGTCCGGCGCGAGCACGCCCTCGCGGAGGCCGTCGTGGTCCTCGTGGTGGACTCCCGGGACGACGTCGGGCCCGACCCGAAGACGTGGCGCGGCTCGACCCCGCCCCGCGCCGAGGACCCGACTTCGCTCGACCTCGCCCGGCAGGCCGCGGCCTCCGTCGCCCAGGGGTACCTCGGGCTCGGCGACCGGGTGGGGCTCGACGACCTCGGAGCCGTCCGGCGGGCCCTGCCCCCCGGCGGCGGCCGGCGGCAGCTGGATCGCATCCGGCACGCGCTCGCGCTCACCCGGCCGGAGGGCGACCCGATGCGTCGGCTGCGTGCGCCGCAGGTGCCGTCGGGCGCTCTGGTCGTCCTCTTCTCGACGTTCCTCGACGACGAGGCCGCGCAGGTGGCCTCGGTCTGGCGGCGCGCGGGCCACCGGGTCGTCGCGGTCGACGTGCTGCCCACGCTCCGCGAGCGGCAGCTCGGTGACCGCGAGAAGCTCGCGATGCGGCTGATCCGGATCGCCCGCGAGGACCGGCTGGCCGACCTGGCCGACCTCGACGTCGAGCTGGTGACCTGGCGGGAGGCGCCGACCATCGCCCTCGCGTCCCTGGCGCGGCGGGCACAGCGGCGGGCGGGGGCATCGCGATGACGGCCGCGCCCGAGGTCACGCTCGACCTGGTCCGCCCGGTGCCCGCCTGGACGATCCGGGCGGCGCTCGCGGTCCTGTGCGCCGTGACCCTCGTGGCCGCGTTCGTCGGCACCGGACCCGTGCCGCCCGCGGCGCTCGTCGCCGTGTTCGTCGTGCTCGTCGGCGCCACCGTGGTGCTGCCCGGGCTCGGCCTCGCCGCGCTGGTCGTCCTCGTCGCGGCCACGCGGCTGGTCGTGGGCGACCCGCCCGCCCTCGTCGCCGTCATGCTCCTGGTGCTCCTGGTGCACCTGACCCTCTGGACCGCGGCCGTCGCCGCGCGGACGTCGTGGCGGACGCGCGTGGAGGGTGCCGTGCTCTCGCGCGGGCTGCGGGACGTCGCGAGGGTGCAGGTCGGCGCGCAGGTGCTCACGGTGGCGGCGTTGCTGCTGGCCGGCACGTCGCTCGGCGAGGGCGACGTCTGGCGCGGGCTGGCGCTGGTGGCGGCGATCGCCGTCGCGGCCGCRCTGCTGCCGCGGCCGTCTGCGTAGGTGGTCGAGCCGCCCACAGCCCCCGAACGAGCTCGCTCGGCCCACGGACTCGGGGACGACGCCGTCCGAGGTTCCCCGCTCTCCGTAGCGTCCTCGCCATGGAGATCGGGCGAGGGACCCCCGAGGTGCTGCGGGCTCTGGACGAGGTGACCGCCGCGCACCGGCTGCTGCGCGGGGCCGCCCAGGTGCCGTGGCAGTCGGGTGCGGCGGACCGGTTCCGTGCCGCGGTCGACGAGGCCGAGGCGCGCGTCCGAGAGGTCAGGGCGGGGATCGAGGCGGCGCTGCGCCCCGTCGCGGCGGCCGACGCGGAGGCCCGTCCCGTCCTCGGGACGGGAGGCAGGTGAGCGACGGGTTCCGCGTCGCCGGCGGTCCCGGGCCCACGGTTGTCGACCTGGAAGAGCTCGCGTTCGTGTCGCGCCGCCTGGCCGCGGCCGCGGACAGCCTCGACGCCGCGGCTTGGTCTCTCACGCGCGCGGCCCAGGCGTGCGACGGGCTGAGCCCGGCGGCCGTCGAGGCGCGGCACGCACTGGCGGTGGTGCGGGACGGGCGGGCGTCGGCGTGGCGCGCCGCCGACCTGCTGCGGAGGCTCGTGACCGCCCTGCGCCGGGTGATCGAGCTGTACGCGGGGGCGGAGTCGGCCGCGCACCGGGTGCTGCGCGGGGTGGTGGTCACGTCCGCGGGGCGGTGGGGGGAGACGCCGCTGGTCGCGGCGGTGCTCGGCGTGGGCGCCGCCGTGCTCACGGCGGTGGGCGTCGGCAGCGTCGTGGCCGGCAGCGTGGGCCGGTCGCTTGTGCTCGGGCGGCCGGACCCGGTGCTCCCCGCGCTGGTCCGGGC
>NZ_JBFUMP010000046.1:0-5771 GCF_054049315.1 Cellulomonas sp. P5_E12
GGTGCCCGAGCGGCGACGGCGCGGMGCGGCCTTGGCGGCGACGGGCTCCTCGACGACGGGAACGGGCGCGACGACCGGCTCGGCCTCGACCGCGGGGGCCTCGTCGGCGACGGGCGCCGGCTCGACGGGCGCGTCCGCCGAGACCGGGACGACGGTGCGGGTCACGCGGCGGGACTTCTTCACGGGCGTCGCCGGCGCCGCAGCGGGCTGCTCGGCAGGTGCCGGAGCGGCGTCCTCGACCTTGGTGGGGACGGCAGGCTCGGTCACCGCCGGGAGGGTCACGACCGCGTCGGCCGGGGCGGCGCTGCTGGGGGCGGCGGTCACGCGGGTGGCACGGCGGCGGCGCGGGGCCGCGGGCGGTGCCTCACCCCCGGCGATCGTCGTCGTGTCTGCGGTGGGGGTGTTCTCGTCGGTCACGCGAAGTGCTCCTGGGTACCGGGCATCGCCACCCACACGCGGTGACACTCGGTCGGTCGGTCGTCGCTCGCGTGCTGCGCGGCGACGGAAAGTCGGCGGTCGTGGCTGCTGCACCCGGTCGGCGCCATCGCCTGCGAGGCCGGAGCCGGCGGTCCCGATCGGGGACCAGCGGGCGGCAGAGCGGCGGCTGGCGCGCACGACATGCTGGTGCTGCGAGCTCAAGGGTCCTCGGGCGGTGTGGTCGCCCGGAGAGCCGTGGCCAGTATCGCACAGCGCCTCACGGCCGGCGTCCGCGCACGGCCCGGCGCGCCGCCTGCCCGGTCCGGCTACCCGGGACCTTGGTCCCAGGGGCAGACTGGACCCGGTCCTAGCGTTTTCCCAGGTCCGCAGGTCAGGACTGGTCTGCTGTCCAGACCGGTGGGCGGCGTGGACCCGACCCGGTACCGGCTCGCACCCCCGGAGGGGCCCGTGGACACGCTCGACGTCGCTCGATGGCAGTTCGGCATCACCACCGTCTACCACTTCATCTTCGTGCCGCTGACGATCGGTCTCGCGCCGCTGGTCGCGATCATGCAGACGATCTGGGTCCGCACCGGCAACGAGCGCTGGCTCCGGCTGACCAAGTTCTTCGGCAAGCTGCTGCTGATCAACTTCGCGATCGGGGTGGCCACCGGCATCGTGCAGGAGTTCCAGTTCGGCATGGCGTGGAGCGAGTACTCGCGGTTCGTCGGCGACGTGTTCGGGGCCCCGCTGGCCATGGAGGCGCTCGCCGCGTTCTTCGTCGAGTCGACGTTCCTCGGCCTGTGGATCTTCGGCTGGGACAAGCTGCCGAAGAAGATCCACCTCGCGTGCATCTGGGCGGTCGCGCTCGCCACCAACCTCTCCGCGTACTTCATCCTCGCCGCGAACTCCTGGATGCAGCACCCCGTGGGCGCCGTGTTCAACGCCGAGCGCGGCCGCGCGGAGATGACGGACATCGGCGCCGTCCTGTCGAACTCGACGCTGCTCGCGGCGTTCCCCCACACGATCTCCGCCGCGTTCCTCACCGCCGGCACGTTCGTCGCCGGCATCGCCGCCTGGTGGATGGTGCGCCTCGTGCGCGCGGGCCAGGCCGACAAGGCGCGCGACGTGTACCGGCCCGCAATCGTGCTCGGCGTGATCGTCATGCTCGTCTCGGGCGTCGGCGTGGCGCTCAGCGGCGACCAGCAGGCCAAGCTCATGTTCCAGCAGCAGCCGACGAAGATGGCGGCCGCCGAGGCGCTGTGCGAGACCACGGACAGCGTGCCGTTCTCGCTGCTCGCGATCGGCCCGCTGGGCACGGGCGCCGACTGCGACAAGGTCACGCACCTGCTCGAGATCCCCGGCATGCTCTCGTTCCTGGCCACCGGCGACTTCTCGGCGACGCTGCAGGGCACCGACCAGCTGCAGCAGGAGTACGAGGACAAGTACGGGTACACCGACGCGAACGGCGAGCCCATCAGCTACATCCCGAACCTCGCCGTCACGTACTGGGGCTTCCGCCTGATGATCGGCTTCGCCCTCGGCTCGGCCGCGCTCGCGCTCGTGGCCCTCTGGGTGACCCGCAAGGGCCGCGTGAACGGCAACGTCTGGGTTGGGCGGCTCGGCATCGTCGCGCTGGTCACGCCGTTCCTCGCGTCGTCGTTCGGCTGGATCTTCACCGAGATGGGGCGCCAGCCGTGGGTCGTCGCGCCCAACCCCAATCCCGGCGGCGTCGATGGGGTCTGGCTGCTCACCGCGCGCGGCGTGTCCACGGTGACCAGCACCGGGACGATCCTCACCTCGTTGATCGCCTTCACGCTGCTGTACGGCATCCTCGCCGTGTTCTGGTACCGCCTCATGCACCGGTACACGATCGAGGGCGTCGCGGACAGCGAGCGCGACCCCAGCCCCGACAACCCCGACAACGACCCGGACGGCGCCGCCGACCGACCGCTGTCGTTCGCGTACTGAGAGGGCCGGGACCATGGAGCTCACGACCGTCTGGTTCATCCTCATCGCGGTCCTGTGGACCGGGTACCTCGTGCTCGAGGGGTTCGACTTCGGCGTCGGCATGCTGCTGGGGCTCCTGTCCCGCGGCGACGGCGCCGCCAAGGACCGCGACCGCCGCGTCATGATCAACACGATCGGACCCGTCTGGGACGGCAACGAGGTATGGCTGCTCACCGCGGGCGGCGCGACGTTCGCGGCCTTCCCGGAGTGGTACGCCACGATGTTCTCCGGCTTCTACCTGCCGCTGCTGCTCATCCTGCTCGCGCTCATCGTGCGCGTGGTGTCGTTCGAGTGGCGCGGCAAGATCGACGACCCCCGCTGGCGGTCCCTGGCCGATCGGTGCCTCATCGTCGGCTCGTGGGTGCCCGCCGTGCTCTGGGGCGTCGCGTTCGGCAACCTGGTCCGCGGCGTGGAGCTCGACGCCGGGCACCAGTACGTCGGCGGGTTCTGGGCGCTGCTCAACCCGTTCTCCCTGCTCGCCGGCGCGACGACGGCGCTCATCTTCCTCACGCACGGTGCCGTGTTCCTCGCACTGAAGTCGGACGGCGACGTCCGGGCGCGGGCGGGTGCGTTCGCCGCCCGGTCGTCGATCGTCACGCTGGTGGTCGCCGGCGCGTGGGCCGTGTGGGCGCAGGTCGCCTACTCGGTGCCGTGGACCTGGGCGGCCGTCGTCGTCGCGGCCGGCGCGCTGGTGGTGCTGGTCGTGTCCGCGCAGCGCCGCCAGGAGGGCCGGGCGTTCGTCGCCTCCGCCGTCGCCATCGTCGCGGCCGTCGTCCTGATCTTCGGGTCGATGTACCCCGACGTCATGCCGGCCTTCGACCCGGCGAACTCGCTCACGGTCACCAACGCGTCGTCGACCAGCTACACGCTGACGGTGATGACCTGGGTGGCCGTCGTGCTGACGCCCCTCGTGCTCATCTACCAGGGCTGGACGTACTGGGTGTTCCGCAAGCGGATCTCGGCGCAGCACATCCCGGCCGCCACGGGCCTGACGTTCGACAAGGTGCCCGCCCTGAACAAGCCGTCCTCGTCCGACCAGTGAGGCCGCTGGACCCGCGTCTCCTCCGGCACGCCCGAGCCGCCCGCGGCTACGTCGCGCTGACGTCCGCGCTCGGCGTGCTCACGGCGGCGCTGGTGGTGACGCAGGCCCTCCTGCTGGCGCACGCCCTGGGCGACGCGGTGACCGACGGCGCCACGCTGGCCGAGCTGGGACCGACGATCGCGTGGCTCGCCGTCGTCGTCGCCGCGCGCGCCGTGGTGACCGCCGTGCAGGAGCGGTTCGCGCACAGGGCGGCCACGCGCGCCGTGGGCGAGCTGCGGGAGCAGGTGGTCGAGCACGCCGTCGCGCTGGGTCCGCGGTGGCTGGCGTCGGGCGAGGGTCCGTCGGTGGTCACGCTGGCCACGCGGGGGCTCGACGCGCTGGAGCCGTACTTCGTGCGGTACCTGCCGCAGCTGGTGCTCGCGGCGACCGTCACGCCGGGCGTCCTGCTCGTGGTCCTCGGGCTCGACTGGGTGTCCGCCGCGATCCTCGTCGTCGTGCTGCCGCTGGTGCCGATCTTCATGGTGCTGGTGGGCCGGCTGACGGTGGGGCGCTCCGAGCAGGGGCTGATCACCATGCAGCGGCTGGGCGCTCAGGTGCTGGACCTGCTGGCCGGCCTGCCCACGCTGCGCGCGCACGGCCGCGAGCGCGGTCCGGGTGCCCGGGTCCGGGCGCTCGGCGACGCCCACCGGGTGGCGACGATGGGGACGCTGCGGATCGCTTTCCTGTCCGGCATGGTGCTCGAGCTGCTCACGACGCTGTCCGTGGCGCTGGTGGCGGTGGGGATCGGGCTGCGGCTGGTCGAGGGCGAGCTCGACCTGGTGACCGGCATCGCGGTCCTGGTCCTCGCGCCCGAGGTGTTCCTGCCGCTGCGGCAGGTGGGAGCGCAGTTCCACGCCGCGGCCGACGGCGTCGCGGCGGCCGGTCGGGCGTTCGAGGTACTCKAGACGCCGGTCCCGACCGCCGGGACGCGGCCGGCACCGGACCTGCGGACCGCGACGCTGCGGCTCGAGGGCGTCGGCGTCGGCGGCACCCCGCACGACCTCGACCTGGTGCTGCGCCCGGGGACGGTCGTGGCGCTGACGGGACCGAGCGGCGTGGGCAAGACGACCGCGCTGGAGGTCGTGCTCGGGCTGCTGCGCCCGGACACCGGCCGCGCGAGCCTCGACGGGGTCGACCTCGCGGACCTCGACCCCGCCTCCCTCTGGGCGCAGGTCTCCTGGCTGCCCCAGCGGCCCGTGCTCGAGCCGGGGACGATCGCGGAGCTCGTCGGGGGCGACGCCGCCGCGCGCAGGACGGCGGCCGCGCTGACGGGCCTCGCCGAGGTCGTCGCCGCCCTCCCGATCGGCTGGGCGACGCCGCTCGGACGCGGCGGCGAGGGGCTCTCGCTGGGCCAGCGTCAGCGCGTGGCCCTCACCCGGACTCTGCTCTCCGACTCGCCCCTGGTGATCCTGGACGAGCCGACCGCCCACCTCGACGCGGCGGGCGAGCGGGTCGTCCTCGACACCGTGCGCGCCCTCCAGGCCGCCGGGCGCACGGTGCTGCTCGTCGCGCACCGCCCGTCGCTGGTCGCGGCCGCCGACGAGGTCGTGCGGGTCCGTCCGGCCGTCGGGGTGCCGGCGTGAACGGCCCGCTGCGCCGGGCGGTCCGGCTGCTCGACATCGACCCCCGCCGCCTCGCGCTCGCCCTGCTGCTCGGCACCCTCGCGCTCGGCTGCGGGGTCGCCCTGGCCGCCGTGTCGGCCTGGCTCATCGCGCGCGCCTCCCAGATGCCGCCGGTCCTGCAGCTCTCGGTGGCCACGGTCGCCGTGCGCGCGTTCGGCATCGGGCGCGGTGTGCTGCGCTACCTCGAGCGGCTGGTCTCGCACGACGTCGCACTGCGCGGCATGACCCGGCTGCGCGCCACCCTGTACGAGCGGCTGGCGGTCGCGCGGCCCGAGACCCTGCTCCGGCTGCGGCGCGGCGACCTGCTTGCCCGCGTCGGAGCCGACGTCGACACCGTGGGCGACGTGGTGGTCCGCGGGCTGCTCCCGGCCGGCGTCGCGGCAGCGCTCGGGGTCGGCACCGTGATCGCCATGTCGCTGTTCTGGCCGCCCGCGGGCCTCGCCCTCGCCGCGTGCCTCGCCGTGGCCGGCATCGCCGCTCCCGTCATCGCGGCCCGTGCGGCCCGGACCACGGAGGCCAGGGCGCTGCAGAGCCGGTCGGACATGACGGCGACCGCGCTCGGCCTGCTCGACGACGCCGGTCCGCTGCGCGTCGGCGGGCGCGCCACCGACCAGCTCGCCGCACTGCGGGCCGCGGACGGC
>NZ_JBFUMP010000047.1:0-4950 GCF_054049315.1 Cellulomonas sp. P5_E12
CGCGGTGAGCAGCGCCGCCTCGGCCGCGCGCCGCCCGGCGACCAGCCGAGCCGCCAGCACCACCGTGGTCGCTGCCAGCGCGCCGCCCAGCAGCGCCACGGCGAGCACGCCCGAGCCGGTCACCCCGCGCTGGTCCCGCGCGTCGTGCATCGTGCGCGCGAACGGCAGGTCCACCACGAGGTTCTGCGTGCGGTCACCGAGCGCGCTGGCCAGCTCCCCGTCCAACGAATCGACCCCCGCACCGGCCCGGGTGAGGTCGGCCGAGGTCGCGTCCGTCAGGTCGGGCTGCACCCGCAGGGTGACCCGACGCAGCGGGACGCCGCTCGCAGCGACCTCGCCGGGTCCGACGACGAACGGGCCGTAGGCGGTGATGTACCCGCGGTAGTTCGGGCTCACGCCGGTTCCCTGCAGCGGGTCCTCCTCCCACGCCACGCCGGGTCGCGGCACGAACGTCCCGACGACCGTCAGCCCGGCGCCGCCGCCGCCCGGGGCCGCGGCGAGGGTGGTCTCGCTCCCGACGTCGAGACCGAGCGCCCGCGCGGCCGACGTGGGCAGCGCAGCCTCGCCCGACGCGTCGGGCCACCGCCCCGCGACGAGCGTCCCGCGGGCGTCGCGGTCGTCGAGCTCGGCGAGGTACGCCAGGCTCAGGGGGCGTCCGTCGGCAGGCAGGTACCGCATGACGGTGGAGGTCCACGTGGTCGTGGTCGTCGGGAGATCCCCGAACGGGGCGGTGAGCATCGCCGACGCCTCGGCGACGGCCCCGGAGGCATCCTGTGCGGTCGCCGCGACGCGCTCGCTCTCGTCCGGATCGTCGGGTTCTTCCGGGAAGCCGAGCGCGACGCCGACCTCGACGTCCGCGACCGGGGTGTCGACGATCGCCAGCTGCAGCGCCCGCTGCGGGGAGGCCGTCAGCAGCAGCACGCACGCCCCGACGAGCGACGCGCCGGCGACCATGACCGTCAGCACCGCCACCAGCACGGCGACCTGGGCGCGGGCCCGTCGCCAGACGAGCTCAGCCACGCTCGGCAGCCCCGACCAGCCGGCCGTCCACCACGCGCACCGCGCGGTCCGCGAGCGCGATCATCACCGGGTCGTGCGTGGCGACCAGTGCCGTCATCCCCTCCGCCTCGACGACGCCGCGGATCAACGCCATCACGGCCAGACCGGTCTCGCTGTCGAGCTGCCCGGTGGGCTCGTCGGCGACCAGCAGCCGAGGGGACCCGGCCAGCGCCCGCGCGATGGCGACACGCTGCTGCTGGCCACCAGACAGCTCGTCGGGCCGCTGCAGCGCGTGCGGGGTCAGCCCGACGAGCTCGAGGAGCATCTCGACGCGGCGCTCGCGCTCCGCCACAGGTGCCTCGCGCAGCCGCATCGGCACGCCGATGTTCTCGGCCGCCGTCAGGACGGGCATCAGACCGAACGTCTGGAACACGAACGCGACCTTGTCCCGCCGCAGGATGGCCTGCTCGTCGTCGCTGAGCGCGGCCACGTCGACGCCGTCGACCAGCACGCTGCCCGCGTCCGGGCGGTCGAGCCCGCCGACCACGTTGAGCAGCGTCGTCTTGCCCGACCCGGACCGCCCGACGAGCGCGACCAGCTCACCTGGTGCCAGGTCGAGGTCGACGCCGCGCAGGGCGTGCACCGCGGACGGACCGCTGCCGAAGGTGCGGTGCACGTCCCGGACGTGCACCGCTGCGCCGCTGCCGGCGCTCACCGCTGGCTGCCGTCGGGCCAGACGCCCAGGTGGTCGGCCTCGAGCGCGAGGCGCACGCGCCGGGTCATCGCGAGCGCCTCGCGGTACTCCCGCGGCACCTGCAGCCGCCCCGCCCGGTCCATCACCGCGTACTCCTCGTGCGTGACGTCGCCGCCGGCGTCCCGCCGGAGCACCTCGCTGCTGGTGCGCCCGTCCCGGATCGCGACGGTGCGCTCCACGAGCCCGCTGACGGCCGGGTCGTGCGTGACCACGACGACCGTGGTGCCGGACTCCCGGTTCGCCGTGCGCAGCGCGTCGAACACCTCCCGGGCCGTGGCGGTGTCGAGCTCGCCCGTCGGCTCGTCGGCCAGCAGCAGCTGCGGCTCGTTGGCCAGCGCAGTCGCGATCGCGACGCGCTGCTGCTCGCCGCCCGACATCTGCTGCGGCTGCCGGCCGGCGACGTGCCCGACACCCACCAGGTCGAGCAGCTCGCCCGCACGTGCCGCCCGCTGCCGGCGTGGCCCCCTCATCGGCAGCGCGACGTTCTGCCGGGCCGTCAAGTACGGCAGCAGGTTGCGCGACGTCTGCTGCCACACGAACCCGACCATCTGGCGCCGGTACGCGACCCGCTCCTTCGCGTGCATCGCCATGAGGTCCCAGCGGCCGACGCGCACCCGACCCGCCGTCGGTGCGTCCATCCCGGAGAGCACCGCGAGGAGCGTCGACTTGCCTGAGCCGCTCGCTCCGACAACCGCGACCATCTCGCCCTCGTCGACCAGCAGATCCAGGCCTTGGAGGGCCTGCACCTCGACGCTGCCCGACTGGAAGATGCGCACCAGGTTGTCGCAGGCGACCAGGGCGTCGTGACCGAACTGCGCGGCCGGCTTGGCGCCGCCACCAAGGGCCTGGAGCGTGCTGTCCGACACCTGCAAACTCCCTCCGTGGCGACCATCCCCCGCAGGCTAGGCCGATCCGCACCACTCCGAGCGAAAAACAGCCACGCCGTGCCAGCACGCCGACGGACGGAGCGTGACGGTCAGCGCCCGGTCCACACCTCGCGGGCGGTGGCGTTCGCGGTCGGCGGCTTCCATGCGGGCTAGCCAGGCCTCGATCTCGCTCATGCGGAAGCGCAGCTGGCGTCCGACCCAGAAGCCGTGGCGTCCGCGCCCCTGGGAGCGCAGGTCGTCGAGCGCCTGATTGCTCACCGAGAGGTCGGCGGCAAGCTCGGTCAGGGTCATCGCCGGCTCCGTGGCCGACGTCACGTTGGTCTGCATGCCAGCAGGTGTGCGGCGAAGCGCCCAACACGCGCGAGGAGGTCCGAGACTCCCCGCCCTGAGGTCGAGCCAAAACCGATAAGTGTCCAAAAATGGCCGATGGCCACGTCAGGCTCCTGTCTTCAGGATCCCGGCGTGGCCTCTGACCAGCACTTTCGGTGGAGCTGAGGGGATTCGAACCCCTGACCCCCTGCATGCCATGCAGGTGCGCTACCAGCTGCGCCACAGCCCCGCAGCCCCCCGTGAGGGGCCACTCACGCCCGTAGGCGCTCGGAGAGTTTAGAACGAACGCGGGCCCAAACGCTAATCGGGGTCCCGGGTCTCTGAGTCGACGCCCGAGTCGTGCGTCGTGTCGGGTCCGGCGTTCCAGTCGCTCGACGCGTCGGTGGGGCCGAGGTTGTAGCCGACCATCCGCCACGCGGGCGCGAAGTCGCCGCGGGTGGCGATGAGCTCGGTCCAGTGGACGTTCAGCATGCCGGCGAAGCCGTGCCAGTCGGTCGGCATGCCGAGCAGGTCGCCGACCGCGCAGCTGATGGCAGAGCCGTGCGAGACGACGACGAGCGTGTCGTCCTGACCGAGCGCCGCGGCGTGCTCGAGGATCCCCTCGCGGACGCGCTTCGCCACCTCCGAGCGCGTCTCGGCGCCGACGCCCTCGGGCTGGCCGCCGGCGCGCCAGACGGCGAACTCGTCGGCCCAGTCACGCTTCAGGTCGTCGCCCGTGAGGCCCTCCCAGAGGCCGAACGCCCGCTCCCGGAGCCGGGCGTCCACGACGAGGTCGAGGCCTGCCGCACGCCCGAGGAAGCTCGCGGTCTCGTGCGCGCGGCTCAGGTCGGACGTCACGATGACGGTCGGCTCGTGCCGGGTCAGCAGCCGGGCCGCGGCCGTGCGGGCCTGCCAGCGGCCGACGTCGTCGAGCGGGATGTCGACCTGGCCCTGCAGACGCGCCTGGGAGTTGTAGGCCGTGCGCCCGTGCCGGACCAGGAGCAGACGACCCGCCGTCACGCGTCGACGCCCGCGTCGGTCCCCCGCGCGTCAGCGGGGAGATCGATCACCGGGCAGTCCTTCCACAGCCGCTCGAGGGCGTAGTACACCCGGTCCTCCGCGTGCTGCACGTGCACGACCACGTCGCCGAAGTCGACGAGCACCCAGCGCCCCGCGCCCTTGCCCTCGCGACGGATCGGCTTGGCGCCGAGCTTGAACAGCGCCTCCTCGACGGCGTCGACGATCGCGCCGACCTGCCGCTCGTTGCTGCCGGAGGCGATGAGGAAGACGTCGGTGAGCACGAGCTGCTCGCTGACGTCGAGCGCGATGATCTCCTCGGCCTTGATGTCGGAGGCGGCACGAGCGGCCGCCACGGCCAGCTCGATCGCTCGTTCGGTCGCAGCCACGGGTCTCCTCGGTGTAGATCAGGCAGGACCGGCCGGGAGGCCGGTCAGGACGTGCGTCTGGTGGGTCACGGCGGACGCGGTAGGCACCGCGTCGGACGCGGCGCTGGTCCCGGCCGCGCTCTCGCGCTGGCTCAGCAGCAGGACGATGAGGAAGCCGAGCACGAACGCGACGAGCGCGAGCACGATGAGGTGCAGCCAGGTGTACGGGTGGCGCGGCCGTTCGTCGTCGTCGTCATCGTCATCGTCGTAGCCGTCGTGCGCCGCGGCGCTCGGGACCGGCTCCGGCGGTGCGGCGAAGGGCGGGGTCGTCGGATCCCCGCCGGCGCGCGGCGCCGGCACGGTCCCGGCGGACAGACCGGTCGGCGACCAGGTCGCCGGTGGGGCGTCCGTCGCGGACCCGGCTGGTGCCGGCGGGGTCGCCRACCACGTCGGCTGTGCCGGGCGGCTGGTCGCGGGTGCGGTCGGCGTGCGGGCACTGGAGGGCGTGGGCTGCCATGCCGCGGGCGCGGGCGACCCGGCCTGCTGCCAGGGAGCCGGCTGCGCGGTGGGCGCGGGCGGGGCCGCGGGGGCACCGGGCTGCGACCCCCAGCTGGCC
>NZ_JBFUMP010000048.1:0-4838 GCF_054049315.1 Cellulomonas sp. P5_E12
CCACGTCGTGCGAGTGGTGCTCCGCGGCTCGACGCTGCTGCTCTACACCGACGGACTCGTCGAGCGCCGTGGCGAGCACCTGCGCGTCGGGCTGGACCGCCTCGTCGCCCAGGTCGCGGACCTCACGCGTGACGACGGGGCCGGCCACGCCGGCCGCGACCTGGACGGCCTCGTCGACGAGCTGCTGCGGCGGCTGGTCCCCGAGGGTGAGGCGGACGACGACGTCGCGGTCCTCGCCGTCCACCTCGAGCCATTGCGGGCCGCCCGAACAGCCCGATCGCTCCCTGAGGGCCAAGCTCCCGACCCGGTGACCGCCGGCGCCGGCGCATCCGAGGGACTCGAACGCACCGGGCCGACCGACATCTGACTACTCGACGTCCGTCGTCACGGCGTCGGGTACTGCGTAACGAACTGCGGCGTGCCGGTGTTTGTGTTGTCGGCCTGGGTGCCCACACCGTCGATGACGTGGCGGATGATGCCCTGGCTGAGGTTGACGGTCAGCACGTGCTTGACCTGGACGCCCGGGGTGGTCGGGACCTCGAAGCCGTTCTCGGTGATGACCGAAGGGTTGTTCTGGTTGTAGACGTACGCGCCGCCACCGTAGAGGTGGTGCGTCGTCACGCCGTCCGCGACCTTGTAGGCCGCGTAGCCGAGCGTGCCGTCCGGCGTCGTCCAGTCCGCCTGCGTGCGCGGGTCGTACGGCAGCTCGTTCTGGTAGAAGATCGTCGTGCCGTTCTCGCCGTTCCAGATGGTGTTGTACTCCTGAAAGTGCTCGACGAACAGGCCGGTCGCGGTGACGTTGTCCCCGTTGACGATGACGCCGTTGGGCGCCGTGTTCGTCACCCAGCGGGTGTCGTCGTCGTTGAGCAGCGGCAGCCCGTCGGCCGTGCGCTGAGCGTCGATGTCGGAACGCACGACGGTGTCCGTCGGGAAGCCCTCGTCGCCGTGGTCGGCACGCCACACCCACGCGTGGTCGAGCAGGACGTTGTCGCTGTTGACCTCGAGCGCGACGTCCGTGCGGCCGATGTACGGGCCACCGACGCGGAAGAACACGTCGCTCAGGGTCGTCGGGTTCTTGGCAGCGGCGCGGCTTGAGCTCGAGTGGCCCGAGGGGCCGTGCTTCTTGCCGACCCGGAGGAGCGCGGCCGAGTTGACCTCGCCGGCGTCGACCGTGATGCCCGCAACGACGACACCGGCCTCATCGGCGATCTCGAGCGGAACTGCGCCGCCGACCGAGTGGAGCGTCGCGTAGCCCAGACCCAGCACGACGGTGTCGGCGCGCTTGAGCTCGATGGTCTTGGCGACGTCGTAGACGCCCGGGGTGAGGATCAGGTTCTGGCCCTTGGCGAGCGCGTTGTTGATCGTCTGCTCCGAGTCGCCCGGCTTCGCGACGAAGAAGTCGGTGATCGGCACCGTGCGTCCCGGCGTCAGGCCGTTCGCCCAGGTGATGCCCCTGCTGTTGACTTGTGCGGAGGGGACCCGGACGTTGTACGTG
Source organism: Cellulomonas sp. P5_E12 (assembly GCF_054049315.1). NCBI lineage: Bacteria > Bacillati > Actinomycetota > Actinomycetes > Micrococcales > Cellulomonadaceae > Cellulomonas > Cellulomonas sp. P5_E12. Next base: position 1,496 of record NZ_JBFUMP010000048.1, read on the forward strand.
CCCGCCGCGTCGACGAACAGGTAGGGCTTCTCACGACTGACCGGGGTGGTGTCGAGCACCGTGTACGGGTTGGGCGTCGGGAAGGTCTCCACAGGAGCCCCCACGACGCCGGAGAAGACCGCGTTCCACACGGCGTTCGACCAGGACGTGATCTCGCTGTTGCGGGTGTACCACTGCTGCTGCGAACCGTTGACGACCGCTGCTGCGTTGCTCTTGGAGTCGGCCATGAATCCGCCGCTGGCGTACTGCGGACCGTTGGAGCAGTAGTCCATGAACGAGAGTCCGCCGTTGATGTTCACGCGGCGCAGCGGAGCGGCCTGCGAGACGGCCCAGAACTCGGTGTCGGTGCACCAGGAGGGACGCGGCGCGGCCTCTCCCAGCACATTGGTCAGGCCACCCTTGACGTTGATCGTCAGGTTGGACAGCGAGCGCCAGAAGTTCGTCAGCGCGATGCAGTTGCTGGTCTGCCCGTCCGCGAGGCAACGGTTGTAGACGTTGATCGTGCCGTTGATGACGACGTCCGTCGGCGAGGCGCYGAGCCCGGCCACCTCGGTGTAGTAGCCGACCTGGACGTTGAGCGGGGCCTCGGGGGTTCCGTAGGTGCCAGGGAGGAAGTAGATCGCGTCGCGGTGCGGGCCGAACTCGTTGTCGAACTGCTCCGCCGTGATCGCGTCGAACTTTGCCTTGATCTCACTGGTGGGCATGCTCGGGTCAAAGATCGTGACGTTCGCGCCGAGGTCCGGGCTCGTCCCGCTCGGTCCGGGCTTCGGGTGGGCGGCGGCGGCAGTGGCTCCTGCGAGGCCGATCGACAGGGCCGTCACGCCGATCACCAGCTGGCGGCCGAACCGGTGGGGCACCCTGCGGGGGTGGGGAGTGGGCACGGACATCGTTGTCCTACCTTCTGTCGCGACGTCGAACGGGCATGGAGGCGTTCTTCGATCGCTCGAAATATAGGCTCAGTTCGGACGGCAGGTCGAGGCATACACGACAATTCAGGCAGTCGCGAGGCGTTGAGGCCGCCTATTACCGGCTCGAACGCAACCCGGATTCCTTCCGAAGTCGGCCAGTTCACCCCGCGCAGTGCTTTTCGCGCACATCGAGTCGGATCAAGGCGTGCATCGCCAGGGCGCGGCACCGACCAGCACGCCATAGCGAAAGAGAACGACGATGATCAGGCGCAACCTCGGCACAAGCGGCCTCTAGGTCTCCGCCCTCGGCCTCGGGTGCATGGCCTGAGCCACGGATACGGTCCCGCGGTCGCGCACACCGACGGCATCACGCTCATCGGAGCCGCCGTCGATGCCGGCATCACGTTGTTCGACACCGCACAGATCTACGGCCCGTTCACCAACGAGTTGAATCGCCTGGGTTTGATGGAGGCGATGGTTGCAGCGTCCGGGACTTCGCGCACGGTTGAGGAGTACGTCGCTTACGCGCAGGCGATGCTTGCGTTCATCGCTGGGCACGGAACTGCAACGAGGTATTGGGTTTCCTGATGGCGCGGCCCTCGGGTTGCGTTCAGGCCCGGGCGCGAGCGACTGGGAGATTGTCACGTCGTAGCTGCTCGGGTAGCGCGGAACGCGACAAGCTCGGCGGTCCCGTGGCCGGGTGGCGCCGCACCATCGAAAGTGATGGGGCGCGGAGCCCTTTACTGCCTCCGGCCGCGCAGCATCCGTGACGCGCTTGAGCACTACACCGCGTTCGTGGTGTGGCAGTCGTTGACCATCGGCGCCGTTCGATGCCGTGGACGGGGAGGGGGTTGTTCCGCCATTCTCAGGCGGGACACCCACTACGGAGGCTGCCGTGCGCAATGCAACGATGCTGCGTGTCCTGGTCGCAGTCACGGCTGTGGCCGTCCTTCTGGTGAGCTCTGGCTGCGGCAAGGTGAGGCCAGCGTCGGTAGAGGCGATGGTTGACGACATTTTCAGGGCTGGGCGGCAGGCCGGTGACGACGTCGAGATCAACGCCTACGGCATGACGACGAAGATCCCTGCCACAGAGGTCGAGACGGCCCAACAACAGACAGTCCGTACCGTCAACATTTGGCTCACGTTCGCGTCCGAGAACAAGGACGGCATCATGGACGCGGCCTGCATGCTCACGGATTCTCCCGAGACGCTTGCTGACCTGAGCGCGGGCTTTGACGTCCCAGAGCTTGCCCACCTCACCGCCACCGCGAAGGCCGCCGCGCAGAACATCGCCACCGACATGAACCTCCGCAAGGCCACGGGTGCGGGGCTCGCGGCGGTCCAGGCCGCATGCGACCTCGCAGACGCCACTGAAGGCCTCTGAGGCTCCGACTGCCGCTTCAGAGCAGACCTACGGCCGGGCTCCCGGGGAACCCGCCCGTGAGGGGTTGTTGGCGGGTTAGGCCGCCGCGTCCACTGCGTCTAGGCCAGGCAGGATCCAGGTCGCGTAGAGCTCCTTGTCGCTCCCGCAGATGCACGAGCAGGTCTCGCCTGCGGGTCGCAGGTTCATGTTCGGGTCGGCCGGCTTCGCAGGACGTATCGGGCCTGGTGAGACGGTGTGTGACCCGGTCATGGGGTGTCGGGAATTGATGTTCCCCACACAGATCCCCGGATCCAATCTGAACGCCGACGCGTCGATGGGGGTCCGCGAGCCGTTCTGGAGGACGTCAATTGGCACCGCCGGGCTCCTCTCGACGGGCGGCGGCGGCGGTCGGGGGCCGTGCTTCCTCGCCCGCAATGTCGACTGCACCAATCAGCTGCTCGCGTCACTCTGACTCTGACCTGTGTGTCTACCCCGGGGACGGCCCCAGGCCGTATCGTGCGGATCACCAGCGCCCGAGAGGCAGGCAGATGGTGGACGTGGTCGGCGGTGGGGATCCGCCTATCGTCGCGCCTGCGGACCCCGTGGCGGCACTGGCCGCGCTCCAGGCGCGGTACGAGGCGGACCGCGTGCGCTGGCAGCTCGCTGTCAGCGCCGGAGGGGTCGGGAGCTGGGACTGGGACCTCGTCTCGGGCCGGCTCGACTGGGACGACCAGCTGCTCGAGATCTTCGGCGTCGCCCGGGAGGACTTCGGGTCCACGGTCGAGGCGTTCTACGCCGCGCTCGACCCCGACGACTTGCCGCGGGTGATCGACGCGCTCCAGGTCGCGATCGCCACGTGCGCGCAGTACGTCGCCGAGTACCGCGTGATCCGGGGCGACGGCACTGTGCGGTGGGTCAAGGCGCGGGGCATGGCGCTGGCCGGTCCGGACGGGACGGCCGCTCGGGTCCTGGGGGCCGCGTATGACACCACGGCCGAGCGGGATGCCGAGGCGAGATTCGACCGCATCCTCGAGACGATGCCGGACCCCTTCTTCCTGCTCGACGACGAGTG
>NZ_JBFUMP010000049.1:0-4491 GCF_054049315.1 Cellulomonas sp. P5_E12
GGGTGCCACGGGCCGCGCGGGCGCGACYGGCACGGCGGGTGCCGCAGGCGCGACGGGCGCCGCGGGCACGACGACCACGGGAGCCTCCTCGACCACCGGCGGCGGCGGGACCGCCGACCCAGTGGGCAGCGGCTGATCGGGGCACGTCGAGAGCACGCCGACCATCGCGTCCTGCTCCGCCTGCGTGACCCAGAGACCGTAGGTGTACTTCACGCCCACCTGCCGCGCCACGTAGTCGCACCGGAACGACTTGTTCGGCGGGAGCCACGTCGCGGTGTCGCCGTCGCCCTTCTGCATGTTCAGCGGGCCGTCGACCGCCAGCAGGTTCAGCGGGTCGTTGGCGAAGGCCTCACGCTTGGCGGCGTCCCACTGCTGGGCGCCCTTCTGCCAGGAGTCGGACAGCGCGACGACGTGGTCGATCTGCACGGCGGAGGACGTGTCCTGTCCGCGCACGAACGAGATCGCCCTCGCCGAGTACGGGTCCTGCAGCGTGCCCGTCAGCACCACGCAGCCGTTCGTGCCGTCCTTGAGCGCCTGGTCGGTGAGGTCGCGACGCAGGATGTCGTTGCGGGTGTCGCAGCCGTTGCGGTCCACGTCCTTCCACGCCTGGCCGTAGAGGTCACGGTCGTACCCGGTCTTCGGCGCACGGCCCTTGACCGGCAGCAGCGTCGCGGTGGCCAGCGCGGTCTGAGGCTGTGCGGCGGCGACGACCGCGGCGTCGGCGACCGGTGCGGGGTCCGGGGCGGGCAGCGTCGCCGCCTGCTCCTCGAGGGTGGGGGTGGCGCTCGCGCTCGGCGTGTCCGTGGGGCTCGGGCTCTGCGTCGTGGGCGTCGCCGCCGGCGCCGCCACGGGCTCGGCCGGCGGGGCCGCGACCGAGGCGGTGACCACCAGCGCAACGAGCGATCCCGCGAGCACCGCCGCGGAGACTCCCCGGCGCATCGGTCCCCCCAGCCAGGAGGTCCGGCGCACCAGGGCGTAGATCGCCGTCAGCCCGACGTAGAGGCTGACCATCACGAGCGCGCCCGACCAACCGGACAGCAGCCCGAGCAGGGCTACGACGACCAGGCCGACGACACCGGCGATCCGGGAAGGCCTCCATCGCGTGGCCTTCGGCGCCCGCTCGTCCGAGGGGTCGGCGACGGGGGCGTCGTCCCACCACGCGTCACCCGTCGGTCCCGTCACCTCAGAAGTATCGACGCCGGAACACCCGCGCCTGACCGACCAAGGTCCCGGTCGGCGGGTGACGTGCGTCCCACGGACTGGACACTGCGGGAAGATGCTTGCGGCCCGCAACCTTGGGGCTGTCATGGCCCGGATCCCCACCACGCGCGTGAGCGTCGGCTTCGTCCTTCTGCTGTCGGCACTCACGGCCATCGGCCCGCTGACCTTCGACACCTACCTCGCGGCGTTCCCGGAGATCGCCGACGACCTGAACGCGCCCGCCGCCGCCGTGCAGCTGACGATCGCCGCCTCGCTCGCGGGTCTCGCGCTCGGCCAGCTGCTCTTCGGGTCGATCTCCGACGCCTTCGGCCGCCGCCGCCCGCTGCTCGCGGCACTGAGCGTCTACGTGCTGACGTCCGTCGGCCTCACGCTGGTGCAGAACATCACCGCCTTCACGGTCCTGCGGTTCGTGCAGGGCTTCACCGCCGCCGCCGGGATGGTGCTCTCGCTCGCGATCCTCCGGGACCGGTACGAGGGCATCCGCCTCTCCAAGGTCATGGCCCGCCTGATGCTGGTCGTCGGGGTGGCCCCGATCCTCGCGCCGACCATCGGCGCCCAGCTGCTGCTGGTGGGCTCGTGGCGGCTGATCTTCGTGTTCCTCGCCTCCACGGGCGCAATCCTGCTGGTAGTCGCCGCCTTCACGCTGCGCGAGTCGCTGCCCGTGGAGCTCCGCCGGACCGGGGGCACCACCGCGGCGCTGCGCACCTACCGCGACCTGCTCACCGACCTGCCGTTTCTCGGCCTCGCGCTCATGTCGGCGTTCTACCTCTCGGCGATGTTCACCTACGTGGCGTCCTCGACCTTCGTGTTCCAAGACGGCTACGGGCTGTCGCCGCAGCAGTTCGGCTGGGTGTTCGCCGCCGGCGCGGTCGCGATCACCGCGGGGTCGCAGATCAACGGCGCGCTCGTCGGCCGGTTCACTCCCGAGCAGGTCCTCTCCGGTGCCGTCGCCACCGGGCTGGTCCTCAGCCTCTCGCTCTTCGCGACGACCCTCCTGGGCGCACCCTTCTGGCCCGTGACCGTGCTGCTCGTGCTGACCCTCGGCACCGCCGGCTTCGTGCTGCCGTCCGCCCCTGCCATCGCCCTGGCGTCCAACCCGCACCGCGCCGGGTCCGCCGCCGCGCTGCTCGGCGCCCTGCAGTTCGGCCTCGGCGCGTTCATCGCGCCGCTGACCAGCCTCTGGGGGACGCCGACGGCGGTGACCATGGCGGCCGTCATGGCCGGGGTCATCATCATCTCCGCGATCCTGCTGGTCGCTGTCCGCCGGTCGTGGGCACGCGGCCCGGTCGCTCAGGCCGAGCTCGCCGTCGCGGCGGCCGAGTCGGACGCTCTCGTGACCGTCGCGGCCGCCGAGCCGAACGCTCTCGTGAGCGTCGCGGCGGTCGAGTCCGACGCGCTGGCCACCGTCCCGTCCGTGCGGGCGGGCGTCGCGACGCACGCGCCGCCCTCGCCGCGAGCGCGGGCCGCCGCGTCGGCCGGACCTCACGCAGAGGCCGACCGTGCACCCGAGGCCGAGCCCGATGCGGTGCCGTTCCCCGGCTGACCGCTCCCCGTCGCGCGCTGTCGCCAACTCGCAACGTCGGATCGACCGAAACTTGTGGCGTACGTCACACGAGCGACTTAGCCTGAGCGGTACGCGCGCGATGAAGGACGCCCGATGAGTTGGCTGATGTTGGCGGCAGTTTTCTTCGTTCCGGCGCTCGTCTTCGGGGCGATCTGGCAGCTGTTCCCCTCGCCCGACGAGCCGCCGCGATGGCGCACGTGGCTGGCCACCCACCTCGAGCACGTCGCGGCTCGGCTGCGTCGCCCCAAGGGCCCGGAGTTCGACCCGTTCCTGGCGCTGCGGGTGCAGGAGCGCCTGGGGGTCGTCGCCGACCACGTCCGGTCGCTCGAGCTGGACCAGCACACGTTCGCCCGCGCCGAGCGGATCATCGCCTCGCAGCTGGCGTACGACCAGCTGCTCGCCGAGGCGTGCCACCTCGCCGGGGTCGAGGTGCAGGTCGTCGCCAAGGGGGACCCGGCGGAACGGTTCCGCGAGGAGGTCGAGCTCGCCTCCCGCGGCTGGGCCTGGTGACGCGAATCAGCCCGCGCGGACCTGGAGCGTGCTCGGGCCCTGCGGGGTCGGGCGGATCTCGATGCGGTCGGCGATCGCCTGCTTGAGCGCGTCGACGTGCGAGACCACGCCGACCACGCGCCCGCCCGCCCGCAGCCGACCCAGCTCGGCGAGGACCTGGTCCAGGGTGTGCGCGTCGAGGGAGCCGAAGCCCTCGTCGACGAACAACGTCCCGAGGTCGATGCCCCCGGCCTCCGCGGTGACGACGTCGGCCATGCCGAGCGCGAGGCAGAGCGACACGTAGAACGTCTCGCCGCCCGACAGGGTCCGCGGGTCGCGTGGGTGCCCGGTCTGGTGGTCGACCACCCGCATGGCCAGGCCCGTGTTGCGGGCGCGGACGTCCTCCTTCTCGTCGCTTCGCACCAGCTCGTACCGGCCGTCCGACATGACGAGCAATCGGTCGTTGGCGGCCGCGACGACATCCTCGAAGCGCCTCATCAGCACGAACGTGGCCAGCGAGAGGTTCTGGGCGTTGTCCCCGCCGCCCCCGCCCGTGAGGTCGGCGAGCCGGGACACCGGCCCCGCCGAGCGCACCGCGTCGGCGAGCGTCGTCGCCGCGCGCAGCACCCCGTCAGCCGCGGCGCCGGACGCCGACGAGCGCTCCTCGGCGACCCGCGCCTCGCCGGCCGCCCGCTCCGCGTCGCCCCGCGCCACGGACTCCTGCGCCCGGGCGGCGTCGACGTCGACCACGAGCTCGTCGTCGAGCGCGGCGATGGCCGGCTCAGCCAGGCCGGCGGTCGCGCGGTCGAGCCGGGCGGCGTAGGCCGTGACGACCCGGTCGAGCTCGGCCAGCACGGCCGCGTCGACCGCCGCCTCGTCCGCGTCCGCCGCGGACGCGAAGCCGTGCTCCGCCAGCCCCTGGGACAGCTCGTCCTCACGCCGGCGCGACTCGTCCTGGGCGACGTCCTGCTCAGCCAGGGCATCGAGCACCGCGGCCGACGCTGCCGCGCGCTCGAGCAGCTCCGAGTGCCGAGCCACGACCGTCGGGTGGTTGCCGCGGCCGGTCACGACCTCCGCCTCGGAGGCGTCGAGGTCGAGCCGCGTGACCTCGAGGGCCGCACGGTCCCCAGCCAGGCGGGCGACCGCCGCCGCGCGCTCGCCCTCACGCTCGCGCGTCTGCGCGTCGAACCCGTCGAGCGCCGGGGCGAGCCGGGCGA
>NZ_JBFUMP010000050.1:0-2733 GCF_054049315.1 Cellulomonas sp. P5_E12
GGGGAGCCCGAGCCGGGCGGCGCTGCGAGCCGCCGTGCCGGCGCGCAGGGCGGCGGCGGCGTGCCCGAAGGATCGCCCGCGCCGGTAGAGCCGGCCGCGGCCGCGGGTGGTCTCGCCGGCCCGCACCACGACGGGCACCGGCTCGGTGACCAGGCGGCCGAGGCGGCGTCCGCGCCACAGCGCCGTCACCGCGACGACGAGCAGGAGCTGCAGCGCGAGGATCGGCACGACGGGCGGCAGCAGCTGCGCGAGCCCGCCGCTGGGCTCGTCCGTCACCCCGGTGTCGTCGAGCGACGGGATGTACCAGACCAGCCGGTCGTGGCGACCGAGCGCCCGCAGCACGAGCGCCGCGTTGCCCTGCTCCGCGAGGTGCTCGTTGGTCAGGGGCGCGAAGTCGGACAGCGCGACGAGCCGCCGCTCTCCGTCGTCGACCACCGCGTACGCGCCGCCCCGTTCGATGCCGGTGCCGGGGGCCGGGAAGCAGACGACCGCGGCGGGGCCGGTGGCCAGCAGGGAGCCGGTGGCGGTGATGGAGCCCGCGGCGACGGCGTCGGGGTCGTCGCACTGCGCGGAGCGGACCTCGGGCTGGCCCGACAGCCCTCCGTTCGACGCGACGGAGTCGGTGATCAGGGTGAGCGCCCACTCGGCGTCGACCATCACGAGGTCCGCACCGCTGGCGTCGATCACGCCGATCTGGTCGTCGTCGAGCAGGTAGTCGCCGACGACGAGCAGGGTCGATCCGGGGGCGGCGAGCGCCTGCACGTCGGAGATGTGCCGCACGTAGTTCACGTCGACGCCCTCGCGCCCGAGGATCTGCGCCGCCGCCCGTGCACCCGCGGGGGCGGGGTTGTCCGGGGCGAGCGTCAGCGTCGAGGTCTGGGGCTCGGGCAGCGCGGACAGCACACCGGCGACCACGACGAGGGCCAGCAGGCCCAGCGGCCACCGGGCACGCCGCCACCGTCGCGACGACCTGCTGCGGACGGTGGTGCCGTCGCCGACGACGACGTCCGTCGCCACGGTCACCGGGGGGCCGCCACGGCCAGGTCGGTCGCGGACTGTCCGGCGGCGGGCCGCGTGCCGCGCACGCGCTCGTCGAGCGCGCGCAGGACGCGGTCGTCGTCGGCGGTCCCGGGCACGTCGCCGAACGCCACGTCGTCGAACGTCCGGCTCGCCGCGACCAGGTCGTGGCCGAGCTCCGGAAGCCGGGCGGCGGCGGCCAGGGCGGCCTCGTGGGCCGTCCGCGCCGCGCGTTCGTCCAGCACCGTGCGCTCCTCGAGGCCCCGGACGATCGCCCGGTAGCGCTCGAGGACCGCGAGCGACCAGTCGCCACGACCGGCGGCGGCGTCCGCGGCCGCGCGGATCTGCAGGGCGCTCCGGGCGTCGTCGGCGTCGAGGACCCGTCGCGAGGACGGGCTCGTGCGCGCACGTCGCACGGGCCCGCCGACTAGGAACGCGATCACGACGACGGCGACGACCACCCCGACGACCAGCAGCACGGCCCAGGGGTCCAGCGCCGCGGGCGTGCGCAGGCCGGCCAGCTGCTCGGCGACCCAGTCCCACAGCCGCCGCAGGAGCGAGCGCTGCTCGTGGTAGACGGGGTCGAGCAGCTCCTGGCGGGCCCAGCGGCGCGCGGTCGCGGCGTCCGGGTCGACCGGGACCCCGGCCACCACCCGGGCCGCGAGGTTCACGCCGTGGTCTCCGCGGCGCGCGCCAGCTCGACGTCCAGGCCCTCGCGGCGCATCCGGACGTCGATGTAGAGCAGCGCGACGACCGCCGACAGGAAGGTGGTCGACAGCGTCGAGGCGATGATGTTGGCGATGCCGATCACCACGATCGAACCGAACGACGTGGCCGTGGGGTCGCGCAGGAACAGGCTCGAGATGAGCGTCGCGGGGAACACGATGATCTGGACGATGATCCCGGCGAGCACGCTGGTGAGCAGGTAGATGCCGAACAGCCGCCAGAAGCTCCCGCGCGTGAGCCGCCACGACCGGACGATCGTCGGCCAGAACTTCTTGCCCTCGAGCATCAGGGCGGGGGCGACCAGCATGGTCCGGGTGGAGAACCAGACGCCGAGCACGACCACCGCGAGCAGGCTCAGCAGCCCGACGATCACCGCGAGCGCGATCTGGTCGTTCACCGCGAGCAGGGCGACGGCCGTGACCAGGGCGCCGAAGACGACGACCCACGCGAGCCCAGTGAGGAAGGTGAAGCCGACGACGAGCCAGACGCGCCAGGAGCGCAGGACCTCGCCCACGGTCGCGACCTGGCCGAGGACCGAGCGGCTCACGGAGACGATCAGCAGGCCGGTGAGCACGGTCGTGGCGATCGCGGTCACGGGCGCCCCGACCAGCAGGCCGAACGACGAGCCCAGCTGGTCGGCGAAGCCCATCTGACCGGACGGATCCACGTCCGTGGAGAGGTCGGCCAGCTGGCCGGCGGCGATGCCCTTCACGTACCACTGGATGACGGACTGCAGCGTCACGGCCAGCGTCACCACGAGTGCGGCGAGCCCGAACATCACGCGCGGGTTGGCGCGCACGGCCCGGAAGGCGCCGTCGTAGATCTCGCCCATGCCGAGCGGGCGCAGCGGGATGATGCCGGGCTGCAGGGCCGGCGGGCGCCACGCGACACCGGGGGGCGGTGGCGAGGCGGGTCCCCAGGCGCCGTACCCGGCGGGGGGCTGCGGCGTGCCCCAGCCGGGCGGCGGGACGGGCGCCGGCTGGCCGGGCG
>NZ_JBFUMP010000051.1:0-2518 GCF_054049315.1 Cellulomonas sp. P5_E12
GATCGGCGGCGGCCGCGGCGGAGCCGGCGGCGCGCTCGGCGGCGGCGTCGGGGCGAGCGGGTCCGCCGCGTCCGCCACCGGCACCACCGGCGGAGCGTCCGTGCTCTCGGGCTCGCAGACCGGTGCGGCGGGGACCGCGGCTGGCTCGCGCGGCGGGTCGATGATGGCCGGCGGCGCGGGTGGGGCCGGCGGCGGCGGGTCGTCGAAGGGCAAGAAGCGCACTGCGCTCGGCTACATGGCACCCGACCTCGGCCTGGAGGACGAGGACGGCTCCGCCCCCACCCTGGGCGCGGGCGCCAAGGCCGGCTCCCGCGAGGACGGACCGGTGCTCAGCGCGGTCCCGGAGACGGACGGCGCCGACGACGGCTGGTGAGTCCCGGGCCGGCGGCTGACGCCGGCGCGTGCGCGAGAGCCGCGGCCGCCCACCCCTCGAGGTGGGCGGCCGCGGTCGTCCGCGCCGACCCGGGCCGATTCCTCGGGCGCGCCGCGTGCCAGCCCTGGACGCGGAATCGGCCCGGTCGGCGCGGGACACGCCCTCGACGGCTCGCCGCGCGGCTCGGGTCAGCGCGGGGCGACCGCCCGGACGGTGAACGAGCGGTCGCCGATGCGCACGGTCGACCCGGAGGGGACGACGACGCGCTGCTCGGGGGCCGCGGGGACGGACTGCCCGCTGGGCAGCACGACGACCGTCCCGTTGCCGGAGCCGGCGTCGGCCACCCAGAACCCGCCGCGGTCGATGCCGAAGCGCGCGTGGGTGCGCGACAGGCTGCGCTCGGGGTCGTCGATCGCGATGACGTGGTCGCAGCGCTCCCCGGGCACCACCTGCGGGGAACGGCCCACCAGGCCCGGACCGCTCACGCTCATGGTCTGGCCGGTGTCGAGGGTGACCAGGTACGACGTCGGCACCACGACCGCCGCCGGAGCCGGGGGCGGCGGCGCGGCGGTGGTCACGGTCGCGCCAGGCTCCGCGAGCGCAGCGATCGCCGCGCGCGGGCCGCGGACGTCGACGACCACGGACCGACCGACGTGGTCGTGCCACGCCTGGCCGCGCCCGCTCTTGTCGAAGCCCGAAGACCCGACCACCAGCCACTGCCCGACGCCGGCCACGAGGTGGGCCGCGGCGAGGACCAGCGCGCGCGGCACACCGCGGGCCATCCCGGGCGCGTACGGCGTCTCCTGGCGCGCGGCGCGCAGGCCGAGCAGCACGTTGCCGAAGGTCCGGCCGGTCCGGGCCTCCCACACGACGATGCCGATGACGAGCTCGGCGGCCGCGAGCGCCGCGAGCACGGCGCTGCCGCTGAGCGCGAGCACGACACCGCTCACGAGCGCGACGCAGACGGTGTCGACGAGGAACGCGAGGAGCCGCTGGCCCACCCGGGCTGCGCGGACGCCGTCGAAAGCCGCGCCGAGCGGCACCGCAGCGGCGGGCGCAGGGCCTCGCGCCGCCCGTCGACCCTGTCCTGGCGTCGCACCGGCAGCGACGGGCTGCGCCTGGACGACCACCACGGAGGCGGCGACCGCCGTCCCGCAGGCCGTGCAGAAGCGCGCGCCGGGCCGCAGGGGCTTCCCGCACGCAGCGCACGCCTGTTCGGTCTGCACGCTCATCCGGACGTCACCTTCCGCAAGGTCTCGATCACGTCGGCCGCCACGGCGGCGGCCGGCAGCGCCAGCACCACGGCAAGGCCCTCGAGCGCGTCCGCCAGCCGAGACGCGACGACGGACTGCCAGCCACGCCCCAGGACGATCGACAGGGCCGTCATCCCAGCGACGAGCGCCAGGGCCGCCACCGCGACCGGCACGAGCCACGAGGCGTCCGCGGGGGCGCTCACGGCGAGCTCGACGAGGACGACGGAGGCCGCGACGCGCGGCACCCACCGCCCGACCGCGCCGCGCGCGGACCGGGGACCGAGGACCAGGGCGAGGACGACGCAGGCCGACAGGGCGAGCGCGCCGACCCACGGCACCGTCCCCGGCGACACCGACACCAGCACCACGGGCAGGAGCGCGGGCGGCACCGCCGACAGGACGACGGTGGCAGTGGCCTTGCGTCGCTCGGCGTGCGCCACGGTGAGGCCGACCTGCCGCTCGTTCACGCGCCCGAGCGCGCGGGGGCGCTGGGCACGCACCGAGGCGGCGGTCCGCGACACGTGCGCGAGGTCGATCAGCTGCTCGTCGGGGACGCTCAGCGCGAGGGTCGGCAGGATCCGCAGCCCCAGCGGCGCGATCCCGACGAGCACGGCGGCCGCGACGACGGGCGGCAGCGCGGCCAGCAGCACCGCCGACTGGACGCCCGCCGCGATCGCGACGGCGACGAGGACCACGCCGGCGTCGTCGGCACCCGCACGGGACGCCCGGGTGGCGACCACCCGGACGCCGGCGACGACGGTGGCGACGACCAGCCCGACCGTGACGGCCAGCCGGCCGGTCGGGCCGTCGGCCGGGTCGATGAGCAGCACGCCGGCCGCGAACCCGAGCGCCGGGCCTGCCAGCGTCGCCGACGCGGGCGCCGCCGGGCGCC
>NZ_JBFUMP010000052.1:0-526 GCF_054049315.1 Cellulomonas sp. P5_E12
GGCTCGAGGTGGACGGCGAGGACCGCGACGTCGTCGTCCGCCTCACCCTCGGGGACCAGCCGCCGCAGCAGCTCGTCGACGAGGCCGTCCAGGTCGCGGCCGGCGTGGCCGGCCCCGTCGTCACGCGTGAGGTCCGCGACCTGGGCGACGAGGCGGTCCAGCCCGACGCGCAGGTGCTCGCCACGGCGCTCGACGAGTCCGTCGGTGTAGAGCAGCAGCGTCGAGCCGCGGAGCACTCGCACGACGTGGTCGGTGCGCCGCGTCCCSGTGCGCAGGCCCAGCAGGAGCTCCGCGGGGGCGTCGAGCTCCGTCACCGTGCCGTCGGGCGCGACAAGAAGCGGCGGCAGATGGCCGGCGTTCGCCCAACGCAACGTCATGGCGTCGTCGCGCTGGTCGGAAGCGCGCTCGAGCCGGAGGACGACGGCTGTCGCCATCGCGTCGATGCCCAGCGCGCGGGCGGCGTTCTCGAGCGACGTGAGCACCTGCGCGGGCGTCCCGCCGCCSGTGTGCGCGATGCCCCGCAGCA
>NZ_JBFUMP010000053.1:0-501 GCF_054049315.1 Cellulomonas sp. P5_E12
CCCTCGTCGAGGAAAACCGTGATGGCACCAACCGTGCGATCACGCGCGCGCATCGGGATGGCGTACGCGGTGCTCGGCGCGAGGTCGCGCAGCAGTTCGCGGGCGCGGCCGGACAGCTCCCTGCTGATCGACTCGGTCGCATTGTGGATGACGATCGGCTCGCCCGTGCGCATCGTGCGGAACAGGTACGCGTCCGGCAAGAGCGCGTCGATGCGCAGGGCCGCGTACGCGTTCAGGGTGTCGCGCATCGCGGGGTCGTTGTGCCAGTCGGCGATGCCGCGCAGCTGGCGGTGGTCCTCGGACATCGTCACCAGGCACCACGTGCCGAACGTCGGGACGAGGTGGGCCGCCAGCCGGCGGACCGCCTCCTCCGTCTCGAGCGTCGAGCTCAGGTCGTCACTGACCTGGGCGAGCAGGCCCAGCCGCCGCGAGGAGTCCTCCGCCGCGGAGCGTGCCGTGCGCACCTCGTCCTGCGCGCGACGACGCTCCGAGATGTCGTCG